>CALCHM010000001.1 GCA_937901345.1 uncultured Prevotella sp.
TACACTCCCTTCATCCTCCATTTCAGCGCCTTGCATTTTACTCACTCTTACACAAGGGATTTTACCACGAAGCTGGTTGCGGTCGCAGCAAAATAGGCGTAGCACTAGTACCTCGCGCTGTTGCGCCCCATATCAGACGTTTTTAGCATCTTTCCGCATGCACTCGGTTTGCTTTAAACTCCCTTTTGGGGGATACGAAAAAAAAGACTGTGCCGTAAAATGAATTACGACACAGTCTTCTGATTGCTATAGCTGACGACCTGAATCACTTGTTGCGAAGGGTAGCGCTAAGGAAGAGTTTCTTACCGTTTACGACATAAACTCCGGACTGGAGATGCTGTTTCATCCATTGCAACGTAACCTGAGTTGCAATGCGTTTGCCGTGAATGTCATAAATATCAACTTGGGTTGTTTCTGGAAGAACGCCAGCGATGTTGGTTAAGGTGGTGGTACCTGTAACCGTTACGTCGTGGGCGGGCATTACTTCAGGAAGATTTGTCCATCCGTTAAATTCGCGTGTGGCGTCGAGTTCCACTTCGAGGGGTACAATCGCTGTACCATAAGGCACTTGGAATGTTGCGTAAACTGCACCATCGAGAACGTAAGTCAAGGTGTATTCATTTACGGAGAATTGTGCCGTCAGCGTCACATCCTTGGCGGGCATGGTTTCGGGAACATCGCCCCAACCGATGAAGGTGTGTCCTTCCTTTTCGGGCGCAGTGGGAAGTGTGAGAGTTGTGCCAAATGCCACTGATTCCGTTTTGAAAACTTCTCCATCTACGATAAACGTCAGGGTGTAATACTTCACCTCATATGTGCCGTGAATTTCCAAGTCTTGAGCAGGCATGGTTTCAGGAGCGTTTTTCCATCCAGAGAATTCATGTCCTTCCTTTTCGGGCGCGGTAGGAAGTGTAATCGTTGTACCAAATGCCACTGATTCCGTTTTGAAAACTTCGCCATCCACGATAAACGTCAGGGTGTAATACTTCACCTCGTAGGTTCCGTGAATCTCCAGATTTTTAGCGGGCATGGTTTCAGGTACGTTTTTCCAACCTGCGAATTCATATCCTTCCTTTTCGGGCGCGGTGGGAGGAATCACTGCTGCACCGTAATCTACGGGTTGCTCAGCAAAGACTTCGCCATCGAGGATGTAGGTCACGGTATAGACATTCACCATAAACACCGCCTCCACCGTGAGGTTTTCACTGGGCATCACCTCGGGGAGGTTTGCCCACCCGCTGAAGGTGTGTCCCTCCTTTGTGGGAGCTTCAGGGAGAACAGGAGCTTCGCCTGCTGTCTGCGTTACAACGGCATACTCTTGACCGTCCACCAGGTAAGTAATGGTGTAGGTCTGTGCTACCGCTTGGTAGTTCCAAGTCACGGAGGTGTTGTCAAGAGAACCTTCGTTTCCCTTACGGTCGGAAATGAGAATGTTGTTTAACGCCGCGGTGTAGGTGCCACTCTTAATGGTCTCGTCTGCCTTAATGGTGAGCGTCGCTACACATCCAGAATTACCCACGATTTCCGCATTGTTGAGTGAATATGCCACCACTTTATATACCGAACTGGGATGCTTGCTCACCACCACCGTGTGGTCGGGAAGACGTGAGGAGGCTTGTGCGGAATTTTCCACAACCGTGAATCCGTTGGGCAACTCCAAGTCTAATTGAAAAGCGGTGAGATTATCCACTTCGGGGTTTTCTATGTTTAACTCCATTGTCCATTCTCCAGAGTTTGCGGTGGGAGAAATGGTGGCAGTCATGTGGTTTTGTGCAAGTGCGGGCAGCGAGAAAAGGGCCGTTAGTGCACCCCACAAAAGAGAGAGTCCTTTGAATTTCATAGTGAGAGAACTTCTTATTTGCTGATAGTTACTTTAACGTCTTCCACGATATAGATGCCGTTGGGCAAGTGAATCGTGTTCTTTCCGGGACAGAGTGTAACCTGTCTTACGCAACGACCGTCGAGTGCATAAATGGCGATTGTGCGTGTTGTTGCCGATTCGATAGTGAGCATTTCGCCACCCTGAATTGTCGTTGTGTGGTGCACGTCGTGAATGCTTGTTGTTGCAACGTCAAAGTTGGTGGTTTGCGCTCCCGCTCTGAGGTCTTCGCCCATACGGTTAGCGAGCAACACGGCCGATGTGCTCACCACTCTTTGTGCTTCGGGAAGCATCTGAGCGGCATTTAATGCCACGTAGATTTCGTGTGCTCCAACGGGAATAACCTTGCCGCTTTCCGAATAAATCATGACGCGATAGGTGCCCGCATTTAATGCTTGGAATACCACTTTATGCTGGTTAAGCATCGCCGAGAGGTCAACGTCTTCAATCGTCATGCCTTCAGGAAGGTGGAGTTCAAATTGAAGGGCGTTGTAAGCATCGGTATCAACTTGTAGGGTGAGGGGGCAATACGTCGGTTCGCCGAGTCCCACTTGGAAGGTCTGCATCTTAAGCGCCGCATCTGCCTTCTTGCGTGTCAATGAAGTGCTGCTCGCTTCGGGTTGATTCATGACGAGCGCCACCGCGTGAACCACATCGTTAATCGTAATTGCTTGGTTACAGTCAACGTCAGCCTGGTCGAAGTTAAACGTCTCGTTGGGTTGCCCCAAGATTTTATTGAGAATGCACGTCACGTCGGCCACGGTAATGGCACCGTCCAAGTTGGCATCACCCACGGAAATAGCCAATGGTCTGTTGAGGTCGTAACGCTCCAGATTGTTGTAGATATAGTGTGCGCGTTGTGCCAACCAGTTTATGGTGTTGTTCTTTACCGTTTCGTAATTTCTACCATCCCCCCAGCAGTCAGCATTACTTTCAAACGAACTCTTGGCATACTGATAGTAGGTTTCCACATAGTCTAAGAGTTCGTCATAATGCTTCTCCATGAAGTCTTTCCACTCCTTGTAGTACGCACGTTTTACAGCATCGCTATTGAAGCGCAAATCGTAAAGGAAGTCATAACCATAACCTCTAACAAGGTTTTCAAAGTAGTCCAATTCAGGGCTAATTTCACAATAAGAATAGGTTCTCTCGTAACCATATGCCCAGTCAAAGTCCCATACCGGTCCAAAGACGTAGCGACTATGGAGCGAGCGGAGGTCTTCTTTGTATAAATACGTGCTTTTGGGGTGACCCAGTTCCAAGTTCATGACCAACTCGTTGACCAGCATGAAGCGTGCGAACATTTCAACGTCAATAAGGTTGACGTAATCATCTGTTCCCATGTTGAGCACGTCATTAAAGTAGCTGAAATCCTCTTGAATGAGGTCGAACATGGGGTAGGGATCGTCCATTTCGTCAAGGTCGGGGTCCTTTACGTTTGTGGGGAGGTTGTAAGCGTAAGGTCTGAATTTGAAGAGTTCGTCATAGTAGGAGTCGAGTTCAAGAAGCGTAGCGTAGGATTCGTCATCCAAGTCAATGCTATTGTTACTGATGCCCACTTGTTGCGTAAAGTTGTAATTGCCTCGGTAAACGCCGTTCAAATATAAGTCAACGGGGATAATGCGATTTGCCCCCGCCGTTTCTACCATGGAAGCAATCTTCATGGCCACGGCATTTGAGAGCATAGATCCCGTTTGGCGGTTGGCGAGCAACACCCAACTCTTGCCCTTGGTGAGTCCGAAGGGTTTTTGTGAGGAATCAAACTTCAGGCGATAGGGACTCTTGCCATACTGTCCCGCCCAACTTGAGTTACCTCTTCCTCGGATGTTCACTTCTCCCTCAAAGTCGGGGAAGACGCCAGCACCGTCAATGCGGATGGTTGATTTCAGATAGGTCTCTTTGTCCGCGGGAAATTCGCCGTTCTCGGTATTGATGTAGATAGCAGGTACGCGTCCGGCATCTGTAGGCCATGCAACTCGTACACACACATCGCGACCATAAGGGCGCATTTTGTAAGAATATTGTGCAGGACTGATGAGTACAGGACCTTGAGATTCGCCCTCGCTTATCAGTTTCTTCAACCAGAATTCCGACAGCACGAGGTAGTTCTTATAATTCGCCTGCGTCATTGTCAATCGGACGAAACGGCAAGGCGCATCCAAGCGGATTAAGGGTGCTTCATACGTCATTCCTACGCCACTCTGGGGCACACCATCCTCAGCCGTGTAGTCTTTTACGTGATACCACTCCTCACCGTCAGTACTTGCCTCTAACATGAAGGAAAGTGGGAAACGATCAGCTGTTCTATAACTAGTGGAATAACCAAAGGTGAAGTTCTGAAGGTCTTCCTCAAGTGCCACTTCAATATAGGGACATTCGTCTTGGGGAAGTTTATCGTAAACGCCCGTACCCCATGTGGAATGGAAGAATGTGCCCGTAATGTTGTCGATTAACTTGTCCAGACCTTCATCATAGTTGGAAGGTGCATTGGTAGATAGTTGATCTACGGAGAGGGGGATTTGTTCATAAACCGTTCCCTCTGTGGGCTCGCTCCACACTTCGTCCTTCACCTTTGTGTAAGAGAGTACTTGCCACCCCTCATACCCAATGGTGTACGTCACATCGCCCTCAAAGGGAATGCGCGACTGCTTGCTCACTTGCAATTTGCCGTCCACCCACACTTTTGCGCGGTCGTCGCTAATATTAAATGAGGGGGTCAACCACTTACCGATGGCGCCTACTCGTGCTGTTACGAGATCAGGCGTAATGGTTGCCTCTACGTCGGTGAAAACTTGGTCGTTATACTTGTTGTTGAACTTAAACGACGTAAATACGGGCAAGTTCTGGGGCAACTCATTGCTCACAGAAGAAACCTCTGACATGGCAAACGTAATTACGGAGTCGTTTTTCAACGTGATCTGTACAGCACCAGAGTTTTGTGTGCAGTTTTTTACAATCTCCGATGGATACACATTTACTTTGCCAGACTTGAAATATACCAATACATCTTGAGCCGACACCAAAGTAAAACAACTTGCCCAAAGGCAAAGAAGGAGTCCTCGCAATTTCATATCTAAAATATTAAAGTGTTTTAAATGGATAACCATCGCAAAAGTACGATAAGTTTCTAATTCCGACAATCTTGCAGTGGAGAAAAAGTGATGAGAATGAGGAGGAAAACGTTCCGAGCGTTCCCGACGGCCATTCTTGTGGCAACGTATGCGTAACGCAGGGTGAAAATGGCCATTTTCTCATTTCCTAGGCCTACCTTCGTCGCGACAATGACCATTTTCTGACCGCCCGAGGCCTCGGAAATCGGGAAAATGGCGGTATTTTCATTTCCGAGGCCTCGGAAACCGAGAATATCTCCATATTTTGCCAACCGAGGCCTCGGAAATCGGAAAAACGCTAATATTTTCACTTCCGAGGCCTCGGAAGTCGAGAAAACCGTCATATTCTCTCCGTCCTAGGCCTAGGTCGGTGTGAAAATGGTCATTTTCTGCCGTCCGAGGCCTCGCTCGCCTTCGCAACGACCATTTTCCCTCCGTCCGAGGCCTCCGCCAGCGTGAAAATGGTCATTTTCACATAAACCGATCTGTTAGTCGCTTAAAATCTACTCATTATGGCAGCACAAGTGACCTCATTACCCTTGAAAATGCTTAAAAAACACACGTCGGACGCATCGCAAGGGGAGTCGTCCGACGTTTTGTTACTAGTTTTTTATCAAAGCGGGTCAACGTCATAATAAATGGTGAGTCCCTTAAAATCGGGATGTTCCGTCATGGCGTTACGTGCTGCACGCAGGGTGGCGCGGATGCTTGCGGGTAGCAAATTGGGTGCCACCTTGAGCATGAATTTGCGAATGTATTGCAATTGTACCCTTGCAACGAGTGGGCGTTCCGGTCCGAGAAGGTCGGTTGGGAAATGGGGTCGCAAGAGTGAAGCTAAATAGGCTGCTGCTGCTTCCACCGTGTGGTCATCGCGATGTTTCAGGTAGATATATATCACGCGATAGAACGGGGGATACCTAAAGAGTTGGCGTTCCTGCATCTGACTGGCATACATTCCGAAGTAGTCGTTCGTCACCACCTGAAGCGTGAGCGGATGTTCCACTTGTCGCGTTTGCATCACCACTTTGCCCTGTGTTCCGCGCCTACCAGCTCGGCCTGCTACTTGCGAAAGCATGTGGAAAGCACGTTCATGAGCGCGAAAGTCGGGCATGTTGGTCATTTGGTCGGCATTGATGATGCCTACAACACTTACGCGGTCAAAGTCCAATCCCTTTGTGAGCATCTGCGTGCCGATAAGAATGTCGGTTTCGCCTTGTTGAAATTTGCGGATGATCTGTTCGTAGGCCGTTCTCGAACGTGTGGTGTCAAGGTCCATGCGAGCGGTGCGGGCGGTGGAAAATAAACTCTCTATGGCTTCTTGAATTTTCTCCGTTCCGTACCCCATATCCCTTAAATCCGCCTCGTGGCAGTTCGGACACGAGCGTGGCACGTCGTAACTCTTCCCACAATAGTGACAAACCAGGCGACTCTCGCGTTGATGATAGGTTAGCGACACGTCACATTGCGTACACTTGGGTGTCCATCCGCAATGGTGGCAATCAAGAACGGGACTATAACCACGACGATTTAAGAAGAGAATCACTTGCTCCTTACGCTCTAATGCTGCTTGGATTTCAGTCTTCAAACGCGGTGAGAAGGGCGTCTTCATCATCTTTTTGCGCTTCAACTCTTTGACATCCTCCACAATAATTTCCGGCAATTCCACTCCCCCAAAGCGTTCGCGCATCTCCACCAAACCATAGCGCCCCTGACGCGCCTTGTAGAAACTCTCCAACGAGGGAGTGGCTGTGCCTAATAGCACCTTTGCCCCCAATTGTTGTGCCAGGATGAGTGCAGCATCGCGAGCGTGATAACGCGGTGCGGGGTCTTGTTGCTTGTACGAGGTTTCGTGTTCTTCGTCAACAATGATGAGCCCTAAGTTTTGGAAAGGCAAGAACAACGATGAGCGTACACCCAGAATCAACGGGAAAGCCTTCTCCGTGAGTTGGCGTTGCCAGAGTTCTACACGCTCAGCATCAGGAAATTTGGAGTGATATACCCCCATTTTATCGCCAAACACACGTCCTAGTCGGGTGGTTATTTGAGTAGTTAAGGCGATTTCAGGAAGCATATAGAGCACCTGTTTGCCCTGCGCTAACGTCTCCTCTATGAGTTTCATGTACACCTCGGTTTTTCCCGATGAGGTGACTCCGTGGAGCAAGGTAATGTCATGTTTGTCGAAGGATGCGTGGATTTGCGCTAGCGCTCGTTGCTGATGTTCGTTTAAGGGGCGCATTCCAAGAGTTTCGGTGGCAGTACAGGTTTTCAGACGTTCCACTTCTACCGTGTAACTCTCCAAATATCCCTTATCGATTAAGGCACGTAGCGCAGCATCGCCACCTTCAACCCTTTGTAGCAATTGCGAACGACTCACCTCTGCCAATAATTTCGGATTGCGCAAGCGTAAGGCTGCTGCCGAACGTGCCAAGTCCGTGTATGCCAAAAGCAATGCATAAGGTTTTCCGCCTTTGCGTAGCCCATCGAAGAGCGTTTCGAGTTTGTCTTCACGCACAACCATTTCGGGCAGGCGCACATAGGTTTCTGTTCTGGCACGAAAGGACTCACGCATGGTTTCGCGCACTTCCACCCAACCTCTTTCAATCATTTGGCGCATCGTGTTGATGATAGACGTGCGCTTCAGTTTGCTTGTGATGTCTTCAAGTGTTATGGGTTTATCTTCACTCAACAGATTATAGATTGCTTGCTGAAGAGAGGTCATTTGCCCCGTGTCGGCAAGCATCTCGCTTCGAGTCAAGCGCATTTCGCTCTCTAGTTTTAGTCCTGAAGGTAGCGCCGCCTTTAAGACCTCGCCCTTTGTGCAAATATAATAATGTGCCAACCATTCCCAAAAGCGCAATTGGGCGGGAAGCAATAGTGGAGTTTCATCTACCACTTCTTCCACATATTTGAGTTCCACCCCTTCGGTCGGTGCATCATCGTGCAATCGCTCCACCAGTCCTGTATAGCGTTTGCGCTTGCCTAATTGCACAATGACACGCTGACCTACGGAAAGTTGTAGGTCAGCAGGGATACCGTAGGTTAGTGTAGATTCTAATGCTAACGGCAACAAGATGTCGGCAAATTGAGGCATAATGATTTAAAAATAAGATAACTCCTTTATGCAGGTATAGAAGGAAATGGAGACTGATAAGAGGGAAATGCCTATCGTCTTTAAGCGGCTCTAAGTTTCTTCGTAAGCATTTTTAAGAGCGAGGCGATGATGCGCGAAAGGAAGAAGGGAAAACTATAGGAACGCATGTCAGAAAAGTAGATTCGGCAGAACGTCCAAGACAATTCCAATGCATTTGAAATCTGTTCCCAATTCGAGATTTTTTTGCGGGAAGCAGATTCTGCTCTTACTGTTACGTAATAATAAACATCAGGCGCAGTTTGCTTCACCTGTTGAATGCGCTTGCTTATGGTTGCAATGAATACCGAATCTTCTCCTAAAGAGAGGTTTTCTTGAAATCTTGCATCGCCTACAATTTGCTTGGGTATGATTTTCCCACAAACGTTGGACAACAAACGGCGGTAGTCGTATAACGAGGTGGGTTGTGAATGGCGCAAACTCTCAAACGCTCGGGTTATAAAGTTGTCTTGAGTGGTTGCTCCGTCGTAACTACAATTCTTAGCATTTGAAGCAACAATCGTGCTTGGGGTTGCCTGCTCATATAGTGCGCTGAGATAATTAGGAGAAATATAATCGTCGTCGTCAATAAAGACAAAGTAGTCCCCCTGTACTTCATCAAGTCCCAAGTTTCTGGCACGTGAAACTCCCGGATGGTCCGTTTGAATCAAGCGTACAATGGGTATTTCTCCTTGCTTGCTTTGCGAATCTATGAATGCTTCAATTTGGGTTTTATAAGGTTCAGAACAACCATTCAACACAATGATGACTTCATAATCAGCAACGGGAAAGTCCTGAGTGAGCACCGAAGAGAGACATTTCTGAATGTAGTCCTTGGGCTTGTATGAGGGGATTATAACTGAAATTTTCATTGGTTATGGGGCATTAGTTGTTTCTTCTTCTCTCGTAATAGGGGGAGCAACTCTTGTAACATCTCTAGTTCACGATGAGGTTTACCCAAGAAGCGACGCAAGCATTCGCGCCAATATTTTAACTTGTATATTTGAATGAAGTTATTTACGGTCTTTGCTTTAGCGTACCCCTTCTTTTCATTTTGTAGCATGGCAACTTCCAAATATTTGAGTTCTGTAGTAGCACAAGGTGGGCGCTCTGCTGTAAGATGAAGGTAGCGCAGGGATTTGTCGAAACAAATATGGTTGCCAAACTTCTGTTCGAAGCGCCAACGAATGTCATCTTCCTCTCCATACATAAACACTGTTTCATCAAAGAGACCGATTGCCTCAAATGCAGTCTTCCGCACGTAGAAACATGAACCTGAGAGGTGCATCAGTGAGGGAATGAAAAGGTTAAATCTATTGCAACATCCCTCAAGAATGGTGCGCAAATAACCATTCATTCTGTAGGTGCAACTAAAAGAACTTTGACTCGGAAGGGTGGGAGAGTACCACTGCTTCATACCATACATGATGAGTTTTTCATTCTTTGCAAATGCCTCAAGTGGTTTGGCGAAGAAAGGTGACGCCAAGCGTACGTCGGGATTCATAATCAAGATGACGGGAGCAGAGGCACGGCGAATGCCTACATTATTTCCCTGACCATAACCACCGTTGCATGAGTTCTGAATCAACACAATATCATCGCCCCATAGATTGCGCAATCCCATAAACATCTTGGCGGGCTCAAGACTGTTGTTGTCAACAACTATAAGCTCGATTTCAGAGAAAGGTATGTCAGCATATTCCTGAATGCTACGGACGCAATCAAAAATATCCTTCTCTGAGTTGTATGTAACGATGATGATGGAAACTTTTTTCATCAGATTATTCCTTTAATTTGTAAACGCGCACCCAGTCAATGTCCATGTAGGCGGGGAATGTTTTGGGATCCACACCTGAAGACCACGATTGGGGTGGAAATACCTGCATGTGAAGCATAAGGTAAGATGCCATGCCGTAGTAAAACTGATGTTCTAACTCAGGTACGCGAGGGTATCGTAAGGTTTCACGTCCGTTGATTCCCAAAATTACTTCGTTCGGTAGAATCTCGGCACTATATGTATTGTATTTCTCAAAATCAATATCTGTGGTAGCATGGCGTAGGGGATTGTACCAATTCTTCTGATCTCGAAGTGTGTATCCATTGTGAACCGTTTGGTAGGCAAAATCATTCCTATCAACGTATTCCACAAGGTCTATTTCCGTATAGTAGGGATGCTTCGTTGTTCTGAATTTCCGTTCTTCTGGAAGCGTCCAAATAGCGGGCCATGTACCTCGCGCTCCTTTGAACTTCACGCGAACTTCAATCTTCCCAAATTCAACATGCGCTTTTCCTTCAGAACTAATTCCTGCGGTGAGATATTCTGCCGTGTCTGTAGGTATATAATTGTCGTTGTGACGAGCATATAGACGCAGTCTTCCATCACTAAAATCATAGAAACGCTCGTCGTGCGTGAAGTGCATATAACAACGAACGTCCTTAACACGCTCCATCTTTTTCCACAAGATGGTATCTAAGTCTGTTCCATTAAATTCATCGCTCCAAGTTAATTCATACAGATGATCTCTCACAGATGTCTTTTGAGCACAACACGTAAGTGACAAGATACAAGTAAACATTACAGGTAATATGATGAAGAAATAGCGTAGCATGTTGATTTTATTCCTGAGAAACATGTCGTGATTTTGATTTTAGATGAGCGTTTATTTCATTTGTTTTACAACACTGGCAGGTACACCTGCAGCAACCGCATATGCAGGGATGTCCTTCGTAACTACACTATTTGCTGCAATAATAACTCCATCGCCAATAGTAACCCCGGGTAAGATACAAACGTTGTTGCCTATCCAAACATTGTTTCCAATGATAACGTCGCCCTTTGAGTGGAGTGGGCGTAACAAGGGATTGGTTGCCAATAAATCTGCTGCTGACGCTCCATGGGCATTGTCTGTAATTAAAACGTTTGACCCAGTGAGTAAATTGTTGCCAATACGAATAGCATTGATCGTAGTAATGTGTGACCCTTCACCAAATTGGCAATGGTCTCCAATTTCTAGGCATGGGTGATATTGATACGTATGATAGCGATCTGTTGCTGTAAGTTTAACTCCCCTGAAAAATTCACAACCAGCACCTATGTACATGTATTGAGGATTCGTAATTCTTACGCTGTTAGATAATAAAGAATCCTTTCCAAATTTCGCAAAGTGGCGTTTCTGCATTCCGGTAAACAGATGTGCTTTGAATGCTTCACAATAAGTGGGTAGTGATTTTGGAAATAAGTAAGAGAGACCATTTCCTATTATTTCAGCAAAAAGTTTAATCAATTTCTTCATATCGTAAAATCGTTTTCTTCAGTTTCATATTGCAAACTTTATTCCTTAGTCGCTGATAAATCAAGAATGGTAGCATTGGTATTTGTCGTGCACGTTTCGGTGTCACAATTCTTTGTAGCAAACTGGAGCATTTTACGTGCCACAGAAGTTTCTTTCCGTGAAATCCATCAAATTGGCTCACAATAGTTGCTAGTTCGTTCGCAATTGAAGCATCTATTCCATTCGCAAAGATTTTGTTATAGATAAATAATACTCCTAGATACAAATCTTTGTTGAATTTATCTCCAAATTTATGCTGAACCGTTTGATAGGTCTTGTGAACGAGATAAAGTTGACTCTGTAAATGTTCTTTGCTGGCAATGCGTTTAGATATAGAACCTCCGTTATTTACAATGCGGTAAGCATAGTCTGGGGATGCTATTGCATAATCATACTTTAATCCTTTTAGAATCGCTTGCAAATTAAAATCTGAGTCTTGTAATGAAAGCAATGTCGTGTCCCAGATAAGTCCCTGTTTGCGAAGTGAAGAAGTACGATAAATATTACTCCAAACAATAAAAGGAAGTGTACGTCTGATAAACGCTTTCAGGTCATTAGCATATATCGGGTATCCATAAATACTTCCAGGATGGTATGTCTTTATTCCATCTGGTAAATATACTAATGATGGAAACACCATGAAGTCCAAATCTGGGCGTGCTTGGAGTGCAGTTACGCGTTGTGCCAATCCGTGAGGAGCAATATAATCGTCGGAGTCAAAGAAACAGATATATTCACCTTGTGCTTTCTGCATGCCTTCGTTGCGACATGTTTGCGCACCTTTGAGTTGCTGCTCACGTTTCATGTAGTGAATGCGCGCATCCTGACTGGCAAAGGCAGCAATCTGGTCGTAATGTTCAGCTTCAGAACCATCATCCACAGCTATTACCTCCCAATTCTGGAACGTATTGGTTTGGATGCTACGCAACATCTCAATCACGTAATCGGCATGATTGAAAACGGGCATAACTATGGAGAGGGTTACTTGATGCGACATATTTATTTACAATCTATTTTTTTAATTTACTGGTTATCATTGATAGTACATCAGTGCGTTCATGAGTATGCATAGCACAATACCATATAGACCCCAATCCTACTAATGTTGTAATCATTCCTGTCACAATGATGCGCCAAGGAGACGCCTCAAAAAGGATGACAGATGTGTAGGCTGCTATTCCCACGAAAATGCAAGTTGGCAGTATCTTAAGAATGACATTTTGCAAGTAAGAACGAAAGGTCTCACCAGTGGCATGGCATATATATGCAATCGTAACTACGACACTCAAGAATTCAAATACCCAATAAAATACGAAACTTTCAGCAATACTTAACCCCGCTTTCACTCCTAAATACATAGCAGGGAGAACCATTATTTTTATGGTATACTTCCATAATGAGTAATTGCGAATGCGTCCTGTTGCTTCCACAATAAGTGTTAGGCCTAATGCCAATTGATCAGTGAGTGCAGATAAAAGGATGATTGCACAGAAAGCAACACAATAGGGAGGCACTTCCTTTAACCATACATGGAGTATCGTGGGTAATTCTGCCAATATGGGGGTTACGACCAAAAGTAAGATGAGAAAACTGTATTTACAAGCAACTTCTGATAGGGAAATGGCTCGCTGATGATTTCCTGCACCTTCGGCTTGTATGACGTGAGGTTTAATGGAATTATGAATGGCTGCAGCAAAGAAGGCTACCGAACCTTGCACTTGGGTGGCAATACCAAAGGATGAATTAAGTATCGTTCCTCTGACCAAATGATTGATAAGCACCGCAACCCCTTGAGTGCGCACCAATACACATCCCATACCATATAGACTCCACGTAGCAAAACCAACAATCTTCTTTTGAACCTCCAGATTCCATTGCTTGAAAGAGGGCAATACACAACTTTCAGAATACTTTCGTTGACAATAGATGAGGAAGGCCAGAAAGTTGAACAGCATTACCAACATAATAATTGCCGCATAGGTCGTAAGGCGATAATCACTAAGGTAATAAAGGATAAATACAGCAGAGAGTTTTAATACCCCGTCAAGCACCTCGATAATGGAGATATAAACGATGTTCTCGTAAGCAATAAGTAGCGCACGAAACGGAGACGCAAGCAATGTCATCAGCATAGAACCTATGACGAAGAGATATACATACTTTGCCTCTGTCAACCGACACGCATCAACCGTTAAGAGTTTGCTATCGAAAAGATATGTCGTAAATGAGGCCGCTATCCCAGCAAGCACAAAACCAACGATGAGCAAAAGTAAGTAACTGTTTTCAAAAAATGCTTTCGCGTCTTCCTTGTTACCTGTTCCATGGCAATAGGATATGTGGCGTTGTGTAGTGAGAGTTAAACTATTTGTAAAGAAGTTTAGAAACGATACAACTCCCGCAACCAACATATAGATACCATAGTCCGATTGTCCCAATGCGTCCATTACGATACGCGTTGAGTAAAGCGAGAGCACGATGTTTATGATACTTCGTAAATTCTGCGCAAGGGTGTTAACTATGATTCTCGTTTTCGGATTCATCTGATTTTATGAGAGAACTTGAACTCTGTCCATAGTAATAGGTAAGCACAATAATAAATGAAATTAATGTGATAGAATAGACTTCCATAAGTGACATCAGTAATAATACTCCTACCGTCGCATACAGAACCGTTGCATACCTATCTTTCTTTTTCAGGATATTAATTAGGGCGTGTAGCAATAATCCGAAATACATGATCACTGCGGGTAATCCTCCGTAAATCATGAATCCTAAGATCTGGTTATGAGGTCCTACGGCAGTAGAAGCGAGGTGGGAATAATACCATTCTGCTGAAGGGAATCCGTAACCTATTATGGGTGATTCCGCAAAGAGGCGTAATGCTGAATCCCACAATTCTGTGCGGTTCGTAAACGTAATGTCCTTACCTAGAACGTCAACGATAAACCACGTAGCAGTTTCATTATTTTCAATGCCCCTTCCGTTGAAACATACCAGAAATTGAAATAAGATGACAGCGCAAATTAAACCTGTAATACATATTCGTGGTAATTTAATACCTGGCAAACAACACAAGATGAGGAAGAGTACGATACTCACTAATGAAGTCATGGATTGTACCATCACTAAGAGTGCAATACTTGTTAGTGCTAATGGAACAAGGGGAATCCAAAACCATTTGCTATATTTCAAACAGAATATGTTAAGTGCGACCCCACAGAGTAAACGTGTCCCCATTTGATTGTAATTCCCACCCAATAAGAAACCTGAAACCACATTTGCTTCATCCTCAGCCTGAACCCATAGGTAGGGATTTGTTATGAGTTGCCATAAGGCAGCATAAATAGCAATTGTAAATCCAATTAGAGCACCTGCGACAAGTGGAGTTATGTCGTCGCGATAGTAATCAAATAAGAATACCAAGGCCGCCACACTTGCGCAACTATAAATCCAATTCTTAAAATCATTACCATTGAGCATGGTCACTGCTGCAATCCAAAACAACAAGAAAAGTAAAAAGAAAGGATATCTAGAAATACTCCGATTTTGTACGATTAAAACTCCAGAAACGCAAGTTGTCAACAACATGATGGCTAACATGAGGTAAGATGCTGTTTGCATTTCTACAGCCGTAAATGACAAAGAATTATACATGGCAAAAACCAGCGCCATGAGCGCTGGTATCACCTTTAATTCTTTTAGCTTGATAATCATGACCTATAAAAGAAAACGTCCTGAATACAGTTTTCGTTAGTAACAATCAACAAGAATACACCTATTCGGACTGCTTGTCTTCAATACCAAGAATTTCCTTTCTCACCAACCAAAGCGTAATAAAAATGCCAGCTAACAAACACATACCGATGACAAAAAGCATGCGTTTAGGACCTGCGGGTTTGGGGGCAACAGTTGCGCTCTGAAGGACGGTGAAGGCAGGGGTATTCTCCTGAATCTTGGCCTTCATGGCTTCCAATTGTGTAGAAAGAGCAGTATAGGCATTGAGTTTGAGCGCGCGATCTGTCTCTAATCCTTCACGTTGGGTAATTACAGATTGACGAATTGCGGAGTTGTGAGTGTCACAGAATCTGCTATACGCCAAACTTACTTGATCAAACTCATTACGCGCCGAATCAACAAGTGATTGATAATATTTCGCATCCATACGTGCCTTGCTGGTGCGATACATCACGATGAAGTCCTGAAGACGTGCGCAAACCGAATCTGTCATGGTGGCTGCAATGAGCGGATCTTGGGCAGTCACGGTGATTGTAATTACTTCTGTCTTTTTGTCTACACCACACAAAATGTTGTCTTGCACTTTTTCCATCAGCAAATAGTCCATTTCCGACATCATAAAGGGATTTACATCCTTTGCCGAAAGAGTACTGCTTTTGGGTTTATCCTTAAATAAGGAAACAACCCATCGTTTTGCTGCTTGGAAGGGTTGGGTCAACGGATTTTGCTTTTGGTGTTTCCTCATGTACGTGTAGTAATCCGTGTCGATCTCTCCGTCCATAGATTTTACATGAATGTCGTAAAGACTCACTATAAATTCAGGAGATTGAAAGAGTTCGGGGTATAAGATAGGGTAGATGGCGTCCGTACTTCCTCCTAAAGCACCAAGATTGAATCCAAAGGAAGATGCCAAACTCGATAATCCACTTGCTGCATTCTCGTTGGCATATTCAGGAGCTAATGCCACGCTACTGCGATAGTAGCGTGGTTGAGGGAAAATCCAAATGCAAGAAAGGACAAGCACAATGGGAAGTACCGTAAAATAAACCTTTTTGCGCTGTCGCAATATGGAAAAACATTTTGCTAAGTCAATGTTATGTTGCTTCTTTTTCATGATTCAGGATTGTTACTTCGTTGCGTTCAAAAGTGAAACAATTACACCGGCCAAGGCAGCAACCCCCGAACCAATACCGATGATTTCTGAAGTTGACATCTTTCTACGATTTTGTTTCTGAGGAACTACGATTTCAATACCAGGTTGAATATCTTTCTTTGAACCACTCTTCAACTTGACAACGCTACCATTTGCTTGGATACCATATACGCGTGATTTTGCTGCATTGCCGTTGTATCCCCCTGCATGTTTGATGTAGTGTCTCAAACTCTTTCCTTCTTCATAACTCATACTTACGGGGTACATCACTTCACCACTAATCTTAACGATATTGCTGCGTTCGGGAACTTCAAGAATGTCGCCTTCACGTAATAACAAGTCGTGAGAAGATCCTGGTTCATCCATAGCACGTTGCAAGTTAATCGCTACAGGGAAGGTGTTGCTTGTTTTCATCTTGAGAGAAAGGAGCGAATCGGCAATTTGCATGTTCAAATCCTTTCCTTCCTTCAAACCATCTTCGTAAAGTTGAATTTGCGCCTTCAAGTTGGCGTGGTCGCGCTGTTCCATTTCTTCCTTTGTCATCAAGCGAGTGAGACGTGCCCCGTTGATATACGCAAGGTCCGTGAGACCACCACAGGCTTTAATCAAATCTGAGAGTCGGTAATTCTTATTACTGATGGTATATTGTCCTTCAAAGTTTACCTCTCCTTGTACAAAGACATTGCGCTGTTCCTCATAAGCGGGACTCTTGCGAATGACAACAATATCAAAAGGTTGGAGATAGAAGGCTGTGTCTTGACGAATAGAATAATCTTCCTTCATGGAGAAACTGAACGTTTCTGAACTGCTAACACCGCCAAATTCGGAAGTGTTGTCTCGAATGCGACGGAACACGTCTACACGTGCAAGAGAACCTGCTTCTGTCAAACCACCCGTCTGCAAGATGATGTCTTGAATGCTAGTGCTATCCGCATAAGGATAAATACCGGGATAAACAACTTCACCCTTTACATCCACGAAACGTTCACCCAGCATTTCTGACTTACTAGGGATGAAAAGAACGTCATTATTTTGGAGTGGAATGTCTGCGGTTGTGCCATTAAGTATGCCATGTACATCTACATTTATCATGCGGATGGTCAAATCCTTGTTTTCGCGATGCATAATGGCTACGCCTTCATAGGCATCTTCGGTAAATCCTTCTGCGGCAAGAAGTAATTGACGTACGGTCTGAATGTCTTTACCTAATTCAAATTGACCGGGATATTTCACAGCACCACGTGCTTCCACGCGATTCATAAAGCGTGCACGGATACTATCCACAAGCACCTGGTCTTCATCAGCCAACTGGAAGATGGGCATGCGTTCTTCTGTAATCGTATGTGCGCTGTACTCTATTCCTGATTTACGTGTGATGCGCACACTCTTTGTGTAAGCGTTTCCCGAGAAATTACCAGCATAACGCAACAAGTCGGCTACTGTTTCACCACGTTTCATTTCATACCACATGGGGCGCTTCACACTACCTTTGATCTGTACCAAATTGTTGTAGGCACCCACAATAATGATGTCGTTATCTTGTAATCCAACGTTGTCTGCACCTTTACCATTCAAGATGTAGTCATAAACGTCAACAACGTTTACGACCTTACCTCCACGAAACACTTGAATATCACGCAATGAACCAATCTTACTAATACCCCCTGCGAGATATAATGCATTGAAGGCAGTAGAGAGCGCACTTAGGGTGTAAGTACCAGGAACTTCTACTTCACCCATTACATGAACTTGCACATTACGTGCTTCCATCAGAGACAGATCAATGCTACAACCGCTGAAATAAGCGCCTAACTTATTTTTCAATACAGTTTTCGCACGTTCAACAGTAAGTCCTGCAATCTTTATGGGACCCACTCCTTCGACAATCACGTATCCGTCAGCTGTAATAGACGTTTCTATACTCTGCTGACTTACCCCCCAAATGTTTATCATTACCAGGTCTTCAGCCCCTAATATGTAGTTGGCGGGAGTCGTAAGATTCGTTGGTGCTTGGAAGGTTAATTTCTTGGAGTTGAAAATATTACGTCCAAATACTTGGCGTTGTTCTTCTTCTGTCATTCCCAAGATGTCTTGACTACCCCCATCAACGATTTCTTCGCTCTGATTCAATCCCAATTCTTCAGCGCGCGATTCAGCGGCATCTATAATGAGTTCATCCGTATCAGAGTTGGATTTCTTTTTTGTTTTTTTCTTTGGAGCAGTCTCTGCTTCTTTACGTAATTTTTCTGCTTTCTGACGTACACGTTGTAGTTGCGTTGTGGTCACACCTTTCTTAATCAAGTCTGCAGCCATTTGTTGTTGCGATGTACCTTTCTGAGTTTCTACAACAACGTACTTGAGCACTTGATCGTCAGTCATAACCGTTTGTGCCGTTATGGTTACGCAAGATAGCGCCAACGCCATTAAAAGTAGTATTTTGTTTTTCATTTTATTTGGGTTGAATTTTGTTTAGGTGTTGTATATCTTCTGTCAAAGTTTATTCTTGTTAGGCATTAGCGCCTCACAAATTGATGAAGTTTGGGAATTAACCTCAATAGAGGGTAAAATAAAGGTTCCTTTATACCATTTACTCTAAAAGAATGCCTGCATTGCACGATACCATGTAATATGCTCATCATATTCCTGCTCGTTGCTCCTCCGATGCGCATTCTAACGAGGACTTTATCGATATGTTTTGTTTTTAGTTTGTTTACCTCTATAAAACGGAGCATCAGTTCAAAGTCTGCAGAAAGCGGCAAATCTAATCGGAAACCTCCGAGTTTCTCGTAGCATTCGCGACGTGCATAGAATGTGGGATGCGCAGGATGCCACCCTGTGCGAAAGGCGCCTACTTTATATTCTGTGGTTTTCCAATAGCGTACGATTTTATTGGTGTTATTTGCGTTTACATAATAAAGGTTGGCATGAACTCCATCTAAAGTTGGATCTGATTTAAACTCATTGACAACAGCAGAAATGGCATCGTTACATGCAAAGAAATCATCAGAGTTCAGATAACCAATAAGGTCCCCAGTAGCATGTTTCCATCCTTTATTCATAGCGTCATAGAGACCGCGGTCTGACTCACTGACTACTTTTGCAATATGCGCACGATACTTATCTACAATCTTCATGGTGCCATCTTTGCTTTTCCCATCGATAATGATATATTCTATATTGGGATAATCTTGAGCGATGACACTTTTTATGGTATCCTCTAATGTGCGTTCGCTATTGTATGTTATGGTGATGAGACTTACCTTCATAGGGTGTGTTGTAAGATTTCAAAATGAAAGCGTAAGCGGGATGCTGTTTTAAAATTTGCGGAACACCAAGCGTTTGTCATCTGAAACAAGAATCATTTGCTTGCTTCCAAGGTGTTCGATGTGGAATGTATCTGCGCACCCCATGATGCCGAAAGGTTCCATGATTCGGGTGGAGGGATCAGTTAACAAACTATCCTTTACCCAATAACTCAGATAAATCTTATTGATGTTGAGACGGGTTCCTGTGTGTTCAAATCGGCATTGAACTTTGTTGATGGATTGCTTAACGATTTCATCATAATAGATTTCACGATTATAAGACGTGATTTGGAGCAGGTCTCGTTGTACGCTCCAATATATTCGTTGTGTCGCAACATGTTCTTCGTACTGAGGACTGGCGTTTAGGTGTGTCATGCGTTGTAAATGCCACATACCATCCAAATCTCCATTCTTCGGAAGTTTGTCGCAAGAATAGAGTCCTATGATAAGAAGTATGATTCCAATAAAGTGTCTCATGCTGATACGTTCTCTAGTTTACTTCAGCAATAATCCTGCTTTTTTAAGTGAGAAAGAAAAACCGATGTTGTTGCCTAATTGCTGACCTCTATCTACGCCAAGTGCTATAGTAGCGAACCATCCCTTGTTTCTTAACGCATGGATGTGTGCAAAATTATAATTTAATTCTGCCAATCCGCTGGTCATATACTTGGGGGAGAGATAAGGACTTCCGTATGTCCCAAGATGTGTGGCATAACTCAACAGCAAACGATAGTTTAATCCGGTTATGGGTGCGCCCTCAATACCTAAATGATGTGCTGTGAATCGGTTACTACGGAACCCCAACGATCCATTTGCGCTATAAAGCGGGGACGTGTAAAGCGGATTTCCTATAGCTTGTCCCCAGTGTTGCCAACCAGGAAAACTTCCGTGATTGTAGTAATTATCCATACCGCTTATTTGGTCTGGAATTTGCGGGGTGTGGTCGTGATATACAGGTCCACCTTGATACGTTGTTTTCATGTACTCATACACCACTGAATTCACCCATTTATTTGCTGGCATTGTGATTTCCAATCCTAGGAGACCATCATACCATCCATATTGAAAGAATAACATGGAATGGTCATCAAAATAATGGTCGTAATAAGCGCGGGCACTCCAATCTTTAGCTTGATACGTCAAAGAGAACAACCAACTTCCGAGTGTATTACCTGCTGCATTGGGAAAGTTTCCGTCTGATGCATCGCTACCTAACCCAAATATGACTTCCATGAAGTCCTTAACGCCTTGTGGCATCTTTTCGCGTTTGTTTCCTGTAACCTTCACACCACCAAATTGTGCTGCCATTTCTAGACCGCCTTCAAATACGAGTGGAAATCTTTCTGGATTACCGATTTTTAAGTATCCCGCTTTGGAATGAAGCAAGGTGCGTTCATTGTATTTTTTAGTTCTAGCGACATGTGATTTTTTCCATTGTCCATCCGTCATCATGCCATAACCAAAGTGTCCTTTGATAGCTATCCATGGGTTTTCCTTGCCTGTTAAACTGACATATTCTGGAATTTCAAAACGGACATCAGGAACTGGACGTGCGTTAATACCGAATGTCTGGCTTCCGCTACTAAGTCTTTGGTTCTTTAATGCCATGGGGCGCTCTTTGGCACCAACAGAGAGTCGCATCCACTTGTAATCAACATCAACATGGCATTGTTGTATAAGGAAATGGGTACGTTGTTGACTTCCATTAGCGCATATCGATGTATGGTTGATGGGAAACACCACGTCCACGCCATATCCTATGTTCCATTTTTCGGAGTTCGCAATACGCATCGGTGATTGTGTGACTCCGAAACGTGCATATCCTGAAGCATCATCAAGTGTGGACAAACCATGACGATTACTCACCAACCATAATGGTGCAGTGCCCTTCGGAACTATAGTTGTAGCGACTTCTACTTGATATGTCAGAGAATCATGCTGCTTTTGTGCACGAATCGCAGTGCATGATAGTAGAAACATCAAAAGGAGTGGATATTTAAAACTCATGAATGATTGCAACGGTCTAATATACAATGAACGGGAAAAACGTGTATTTATTGTTTAGCACGCATGGTTAGCAAAATTACACAATCGCAAGAGATTAGCAAAGCAAAACGATTGCTGTTTGCCTCCATCATGATGAAAAACTTCAATAAATTGCGCTGTAAAAATCTTATTTGATAACAAATGTAATTTTTCCTGCGCCTCGTTATCCGATATTCTTCCATGTTATAAAGCGTAGTTCGTTTTATTCATGAAAATCTCTAGACTGCCATTGGGGATAAATAGAACAACCATGTCGTCCCGTCAGAGATTTTTAATGCTTATTTGAGTTTACAGCATGCTGTAGGGGGATTTCAGAAAAACAAGGGATCCAACAAATAAGGCGTTGTGTCATAATGAGCAAACTGCTGCGTTGCTCCTCAATTTCGGATTTGGTCATGTACTTCAGTACACTCCCTTCATCCTCAATTTCAGCGCCTTGCATTTTACTCACTCTTACACAACTTTAGAGGGTGTGCCGAAATTTGCGACACACCCTCTTCTATGGATATTTTCCAGAAATTACTTTTTGATTTCTTGCTTCCACTCGCCGTCAACCAACACAAAATTCATCTTTTCAGTCTTCTTGCTTCCGTCTCCGTAAGTGACTTCAAATTCAACCTTTGCACTATTGCCGTCTTCTGCAATTTCTTCTTTCACCAAAGTGTAGGACTGAATACCACCGACTGTTTCATACATTTCATCAACCTTCTTTGTGAGTAATTCAAGGAAGAATTGTTTCTGTTGGTCAATTTCTTCTGCTGTTTCGCCTTCAAAATTGATGGTTTCTACAAAAGCCTTGTAATCCTTATCCTTAAGGAGTTCAATGCACTTTGCACCTTGGTCTGCAGGAGTTGAACCACCACCGCAAGAAGCGAATGTAAAACTAGCTATCAAGCATACGATAGCTAACAAAATCTTTTTCATACCTAATTAAATTTAGAGTTAATAATAGGGTTGTTTAGAAACTAAAAATCGTCGTTAATTGTTTGTTTCGGTGGATGTCGGCAGGCATAATAATGTCTGCGTGTAAACCGGGGATGCTAATCCTTGTTGTACGCCCTTCCGAGATGTCGATACCTACCTGCATGTATAGCAATTGTAGCAGTTCTGTGCAATACAACTTCGTTGTGTCTTGGCAATTGTAGTTGTGATCAAATTCTACGTTGTCTTCCACCTTTCTTAGTGCGCTTTTGCTGAGTTCACTCCTTTGTGTATCGTTTAGTTGCAAGCGCATCACCTTGCCATACAAGGCATTTTCTGTAGAAAAGAATTCGGTTACAGATTCTGCTCTAACAAGATCTTTCCCACTTTGTGTTGGATGATTCCCTGGAAGTGCATGAACTACTACAAGTGTGCTGTCTTTCTGAACGATCATGCCTACGTGTGAATAGTCTCCATCTGGGTCGTTGAAAATGACCATACGACTGGCAAACCCTTCACCTCGGCGAAACACAATATCTCCTGCTTGAAACGATTCCATGGGAAAATCAATCTTTCTGCTTTGCACATCATCGGTACATTGTGTCAATAGACAGATGAGCACAATGGTGAAGATTGGTGTCAGGAAAATACGTAGCATGTTGAACTTTTTTTGAACGATAAACCACAAGAGAATAGTTATTTTGCCAACGTTCATGCCACAAATATAGGCAAATAAATGAATAACGCGATTTCTTTGTGTAAAAATCTGTTAAAAATCTGCGGATTTTCATTCTCCTTCCATCATATCCAAATGAATCTACTTTTATATAAGGGGAATTAGGGGAATAAAAAACAAGAGAACAACCGCAGTTGTCCTCTTGTCTTATGTTATGAAGAATGATTTACTTTTCTTCTTCAGTAGCAACAATCTTATTCTTACCGTAAGTAATGTAAGCTACAGGAGCTGCAAAGAAGATTGAAGAGAGTGTACCGAAGATAACACCAAGAATCATCGCAAATGAGAATGAGCGGATGCTATCACCACCGAGGAAGAAAATGCAAAGGAGCACGATGAGTGTTGTTGCAGATGTAATCACAGTACGTGTGAGTGTGCTGCTCAACGATTCGTCGAAGAGTCGTGCAGTTGCGCGCTTGGGATAGAGACCAAGGTATTCACGTACGCGGTCAAATACTACCACCTTGTCGTTGATTGAATAACCGATAGCGGTGAGGATTGCACCGATGAATGTCTGGTCAACTTCAAGTGAGAAGGGAACCCAACCCCAACAGAGTGAATACATACCAATGATAAGGAGTGTATCTACTGTGAGCGCTGCAACAGAACCGATAGAGAATGCTACATTGCGGAAACGGAGAAGGATGTAGAAGAAGATAGCAATAAGAGCCAAGATAACGCTTGTTACTGCTGCTTTTGCCATATCTGCTGCTACGGAAGGACCAACCTTTTGTGCTGAAATGATTGAACCACCAGCACGGTTTTCACGATCCTTGAATGTTTCGTAGTCTGCTTGTACAAGGTTTGCACCGTGGAGCGCTTCATAGATGGTATGTTCTACCTGAGCGTCTGCATCTTCTGCTTCACTGTCGATGAGGTAGTTTGTTGTTACACGTACTGCCTTGTTGTCTGTTGTTACAATTGAGATAACACCAACAGAAGCATTAGGATCTGCAGCGTTAATCTTTGCTGCAACAGCTTCGCGTACTTGTTCAGGAGTGATGTTCTTATCTTCGAGTTCGATAACGAAGTTGCGACCACCAGTAAAGTCAATACCCTTAGAGAGTCCACGAATACCGAGCGAAGCAAGACATACTACGATTGCAATACCAAATACAACGAATGATGTCTTTGACTTTTCGATGAACTTCACATGAATATTTGTAAGGAAGTTCTGAGATATCTTTGTTACGAAAGTAATGTTCAACCACTTGTCACGAGCGTGGAAGTGTTCGTAAGTCATACGAGTCAACCATACCGCAGTAAAGAAGCTTGCGCAGATACCGATACCCAATGTGAGCGCGAAACCGCGGATGGGACCTGTACCGAAGTTGTAGAGGATTACTGCTGTGATGATTGAAGTAAGGTTCGAGTCAAAGATTGCTGAGAACGCATTGCTATAACCTTGTGCGAGTGCTTCCTTAATCTTCTTACCAGCACGGAGTTCTTCCTTCGTACGTTCGTAGATAAGAACGTTTGCGTCCACAGCCATACCGAGTGAAAGCACAAGACCGGCAATACCACTCATGGTAAGTGCTGCTTGGAATGAGATGAGCACACCAAATGTGAAGAAGAAGTTGAGGATGAGTGCAATGTTAGCAACCATACCAGGGATAACACCATAGTATGCACACATGAAGATCATCAACACAACGAATGCAACGGCACAAGCAGTGAAACCTGCATTGATAGATGCTTGACCGAGTGATGGACCAACAGTTTCTTCTTGAACAATCTTAGCAGGAGCAGGCATCTTACCGCTCTTAAGAACGTTCGCAAGGTCACGTGTGTCGTCTGTTGTAAAGTTACCTGAGATTTGTGAGATACCACCATTGATTTCTGACTGAATAGTGGGTGCAGAGTAAACAAAACCATCAAGAACGATTGCTACAGGGCGCTTGAGGTTCTTACGAGTGATATTTGCCCATTCACGACCACCCTGAGTTGTCATTGTCATTGAAACAATAGGACGGTGGTACAATTGATCGAAGTCATCCTTTGCATCTGCAATTACGTCACCTGCAAGTGCGGGAGCACCATTGGTCTTCTTGAGCAGATAGAGTGCATAAAGGTTGCTGTTTTCAGGCTTTACTGACCAACCAAATTGCAAATCCTTAGGAAGAATAGATTGAGCCTTGTCTGAAGCAAGGATTGTTTCAACCATTTCGCGGTCAGAGCCCTTTGCATAACCAAGTACGCAAGCATCGCCGTAAGGATTAGCGATAAGGTGGTTGAAGAGTGTTGTTGTAGTTGTATCTACAGTTACTTCAACCTGTGCCAAAGCCTGAACTGCTGCTTGAATTTCTGAAACGAAATATGTTTCCCAGAATTCAAGGTTTGCACTACCCTGAAGGAGGTTACGTACACGTTCGGGTTCCTTAATACCAGGCATTTCTACCATGATTTGACCCTTCTGTCCCTTACCCTTAAGGATTTGGATGTTGGGCTGAGCCACACCGAAGCGGTCGATACGTGAACGTACAACTTCGTTGGTGTTTACTACAGCAACTTCTACTTCGCCTTCAATAACCTTTTGAACTTCAGCGTCTGTTGATGTGTAGCTAATGCCCTTTTCCTTGAGCTTTGTTGCGAAAATTCCACCAAGTTTGTTTTCACCCTTAAGTTCTTGATACGCCTTAACGAAGAGTTCTACGAAATCACCTTCGCCTTTATTCGCTTCTGCATTTGCCTTTTCGATAGCAGCGAGGAAATCAGCGTCTTTAGCGTTCTGTTCGCCAGCGAGACTCTTTACAACGTCGGGAATACTTACTTCAAGAATAACGTTCATACCGCCCTTGAGATCAAGACCGAGTCCGATTTCGAGTTCTTCGCATTCCTTGAGGGTCTTCCAGTTGAGGTAAACCTTCTCATTGCGCATCGAATCAAGGTAAGCGATGCCGGCATCAATGCCCTGTGTTGCAGTAATTTCTTCTGCCTTCTTCTGATAATGACTCGTTACGAATGAGAACGAGAAATAGAAGCAGCAAGTCAAAAACAGCAATACGGCAATTGTTTTTACAAATCCTTTGTTTTGCATTGTTGTTGATTTATTGTGTTTATATTATTATATGCGTATAAAGGGTGAAAATGACTTCCAAAATGCCTAAAAAAGCGGTTGAAATCCTAATGGTGTAATTTTCAACGTGCAAATATACAAGTTTTTTCTTAATGCGAGAGTTTTGATGTTGTGAAAATTAGGCAAATTGGTTTAAAATAGAAACAGGAATGGGAGTTTTGCCTAATTTGGGGTGATAAAATGACTGTTTTGCGCCATGATTTTTAACAAAATGGTGGTATTTGTGCCTCGCAATCTTCTGACTTATGGTATCTTCCTGTTATGTTTCTTTTTTTTATGGAAATGATATAGCAGTTGACCCAAGCGTGCTATAGACGCTGAAGGCGTCTTCTCTCAGTAACCGCGGGTGCGAGCAAAGCGAGTACCCACGGTTGGCGCATCCCAATGAACGCACTCTGAAGGAGTGCCCCATCACCCTACATATCCTGCCTCCTCGGGCACCCCTTCAGGGTGCGATTCTCGCGTATTCAGTACCGGGGGTACGCAAAGGCGCACGCCCCGGTTACTGAGCGGTGACGCCTTCAGCGTCATTTAAAGTACAAGATTCTAATTGGGGTCAACTCCTATATTATTGCAATATTTTTTATGCATATCTACCCACTATTTTAGTTGTTCTTTCATTCTTGTTGAACAAAAAAAGGTGGAGACTCTTTGGGAATCTCCACCTTTTGGTTTATTCTTGCTAATTGATTCGTGTATCGAATGTTTTAGAAGAGGTTCTTGAATGCAGTCTTGTTTGCCAACTTTGCAAATTCAAGGTCCTTAGCTGCACGGTCCTTGAGAGAAGCGTCCTTTTGGAATGCAGCGGCAAGTGCGGTTACTGCAGCATCTGTACGATTCTGACGTGCGTAGCAAATAGCCTTAAGATAATCGCTTGTAGCTGTTTGGTTAGACATCGTGTTCAAGATGGTAAGTGCTGAAGCGTAATCCTTGTTCATAAGAAGTGCAAGAGCTGCTGTTGTGCTCTTACCATTCTTTGCATTTGTTGCAGCAGCGGCATAGTTACCCTTGCTCACTTGAAGTGCAGCGAGAAGTTCGTTGTAAGTATCTGCTTGAGATGCACGACCAAGGTAAGCTTCTGCATTTTCAATCTTACCTTCAGTGAAAGCAACGAGAGCAAGGTTTGCATTTACTTCGGGAGCGTTGCTATTGATTGTTGCTGCCTTTTCAAACCACTGCTTTGCTGCAGCCATATTACCGTTCAACTGTTCAACAAGACCGAGGTTGTTGTATGCACGGTAGTCGTTAGGATAGAGTTGTACAGTCTTCGCGTAGATGTCCTTTTGCTTGCCAACACATTCGTCAAATGTAGCAACATAAAGGAGTTCTTCCACGCTGAGTTTAGAAGCGTCTACATCGAGTTGCTTAAGAATTTCGTCATCTGTACGACCGATGAGCACGTAGTTCAAAGTAATGCGCGCACGACGGAGTTCAGGAAGAATTTCGTCAATAAGTTCTGTGTACGCTGCAGAGATGTTCTTGATCTGACGTTCACGTTCTTCGGGATCTTCATACATGGAGAGGACACGAAGAATAATTTCCTTATCCTGAATGTTAGAAGCAGCAACGAGTTCTTGGAAACCTTCCCAGTCTTCTGCAGTGTAGCGTGTAGAAAGGGGAGATACGAGGTCGAGTTCTTCGAGCTTCTTGTTGATGTAATCAGAAGAAGATGCCTGACGTGCCTTAGCAAGGCGTTCGTTGATTGATTGCTTACCATCAGGTGATGCGTATGCTGCTACTTCGATACCATCCAAAGCGAAAGAGCGTTGGTCTGCCTTAATAGCACGGAGCACTTTTACGAATTCCTGAATAGAGGGTGTGCTGAGTTCGCTAAGGCGTACCTTTGATTGGTTGATAAGATACTTGATTTGTGACTTCTGTGATTGGTTTGTCATGTACTGGAAAGCATCACCTGAAGCTGCGCCTTGTGATTCTGCAACTGTACGACCGAGAAGTGCTGAAGTTGAAAGTACGCCCTTTGCTACGAGTACATCGGGTACACTGTAAGTTTTCTTGCCCTTACGTGCGTCGAAAGCAAGATAGAGTTCGCTTTGGAGCATGTCTGCTTCGTAGGGGAAACTTGCACGCATTACATAGTTACCTCCAAGACGGTAAGAGATTTCCTGATTGTTGCCAATAACCTTTTCGCCCTGGAATGTTGCAGGTTCGCCCATAACTTCCTTACCAGCAAAGCGGAGTACGGGAATTACAGTTACTTCTGCTTTTTTCTTCATGTACTTTTCAGGGAAGCGACCGTTGATCGTTACAGGCACTTCGTTAGAAACGGCTTCAAGAGGAGAGGGGACTACTGTGAAGTTGTCTGCAGAGAGAGCTCCCATCTTGCTACATGAAGCAACTGAACCTGCCGCAAGGGCAAGGAGAAGGAATGATTTAATCTTCATATGTAAACTATAGTTGTTAAGTTTTTCTTAAATATCGTCTGTTTTTTTTACTTGATGTATTCGCTCCAATCTACGAGACGCATATCTCCCTTGCGCATATAAGTGTCGTGCATGGCAAATGCGGCTGTGAGCATGTGAGGTGTATGTCCTCCATTTTGTTGCGCCAAACGCATGTATTCACGAAGAATGGGGCGATAGTCAGGGTGGGCAATCGCGATGAGTGCTTCTGCCTTTTCTGTTGCACATTTATTGCGCAAGTCGGCCACTCCATACTCGGTCACAATAGCATCGACATAATGCTCGGTGTGGTCAATGTGCGAACAGAAAGGAACGATGCTCGAAATGGTGCCGCCTTTTTGCGTGGAGGTGCAGGTGAAGGTGGAAAGCATGGAGTTACAAGTGTAGTCGCAAGAACCACCTACGCCATTCATCATTTTTGTACCACAGATTTTCGTGGAGTTGACGTGACCATATATGTCAACCTCAATCGCTGTATTCAAGGCGCAGATTCCAAGTCGCGCAATGATTTCAGGGCAATTTGAAATTTCAGAAGGGCGAATGATGAGGCGATCGCGGAAATACTGAATGTTGTCGGTGAGTTCCTTTAATTTTTCGGGACTAATCGTTAATGCTCCGGTTGATGCCTCTGTAACACGTTCTTCTAAGAGCAAACGCATGGGTTCTTCCTGAAATACTTCGGTGTAAATGCTGAAGTTGGGCACTTCTTTACATTCGCCCAATGCACCAAGGACGGCGTTGGCACCCGAACCGACTCCTGACTGCATGATCAACTTATCGCGGAAGATGTAACCCTTGTGCATGTTCCAAACGAGGAAATCTGCTACGTTTTTACCGATAATATCGGTCTCTGCACTACCAGGGAGCATTGTGCGTGACTCATCCTTCGTGTTGCAACGGATGATGCCTTTGATGCGCGACTCTTCGATTTCGATATAAGGTTTACCGATGCGGTCTGTGATGTTGTTGATTCCCACAGTACGGCGATTCCAGGGGTCTTCTATCTCATAAATGTCGTGAAGTCCAATGAGGCTTGATGAATGCCACATGTTCCACTCGATGAATACCCCTTTTTCTGCCAAACGGCATACCGTGGGGGCAATGCCGATACCTGCTGTGGGGTAGATGCGGATCTTTCCGCAAATTTTCTGTACGTCAATGGCTTCAATGATGCCCCATGTGATGGGACCTGTCATGCCTTGGCGCAAGTGTGTGGCATTGTCGGAGAGGTTTAGGTCGGTGTAGCGCACCTTTCCTGCATTGAATGCGCGACGCAAGTCGGTGTTCACGCTAAATGGCATGCGACGGTCAATGGCATCTGCCAACGTGAGTGTCCCGTCACAACTTGCGCCAATAGAGGCACCAGTGATGACGTCAACCTTAAATGGACGCCCCGCTTCATGTTCGTGCATTGCACGACGTGCAATAGCGGGAGGAATCATCTTGGGAGAACCTGCTGGGCCAAAACCGCCTATTCCCAAAATATCACCATTTTGGATGTATGCAGCCGCCTCTTCGGCGGTAAGAAAGGGTAGTTGCATAATTAAAACTCGTATAACGGGCGCAAAAGTACAACTTTTTAGTGGATTATGCTTCGTTCTCTCTTCATAAAACGAGCAGAATGTGTGATTTTTATGAGTTTTTAAGAGTTGAATGTCTGTTGTATAAGTTTGCACCTATAACTTGTGAGTTAATTTTCTGTTTCGGTACCATTACAGGTCAACCATTCCGCTCTAAAATCCTCAACGGAATGGGGTGAGCGGGAGTTGAAGAGTTTATATCAAGTGTTGGTGGAGATGCAGGCGAACTATTGGGAAGAAGGGTAATGATTTCGGGGAAATGTACACCTTTTGGAACAGCAGCAACATGCGTCATTGTGGCGGTGCCTTCAGTAGTGGCATCGCCTTGCTTGTTTTCCGACCGTGTGGTACGTAATTTTAACAGGGATTTAATGCCTGAAATTAAGGCATTTACTTCACTGATGAGTTTTGTGTAATGCGCATCTCCGCGAAGAATTTTACAGGCGTTTATCTTCTGAGTGAATACGTTATAAGCAGCTACCACAGCGGCATGTGCTTCTTTTACCCGTCCCTTTTGGTAGTTCGCACGCTCCGTGTTTTGGGCATCCAGCGCCATCTTGAATTCCGCTGTGGCGGCACTCAAACCGTCCAACCACTCTTGAAGTTGGAGCAAAGATACTTCCTGAGTGGGGCGTTGTTGCAGGTCTTCGATAACGCTATTGAGCAGGGCGTAGCGCGTGTTGACCGATATGTTGTGAATGCTACCATACTTGTTGATGCTATCCAGCAGGCGTTGTGCCGTTTGAGACTTTTCAACGCTCGGATGCAACAACATGCTTTTGAGATAACCTTTGAGTCCGCGATACAGTTTTACTGCGCGTTCACTTGCAGTTGTAACTGCTTGTGTCTCAAGCTTGTAATTCGTTTGCTTCATCGCCGCTTCGTAGGAGCGAACGGCAACTCGAAACGGTGCAAGAAGCGCTTGGTCTTCAGCAGTGGTAAACAACGCTTCGGAAGTATTCAGGAAGCGCAAGAGGAAACCTAGAAATTCATCGTAATGCACCCCTTTGATGCGAAATTTTTGGATAGTGTTCATGAAATATTAAATGTTAAGGAATAATCAGCAGTTTTAAGGACGTAAAGGTCCGTGTTTCAGAGATTTTTCAATCGTTTCAAGCAAAAATCGTACCTCAAAAGTCCGTTTTTGCAAAGAATCTCCAAAGATAACACCTTTTTTACGTATAAAGTGCAAGAAATCAGCATGGAAATATCAAAAACTAGATGCGTTCGTCTATTTTAACGCCCGAACCCACCTGTCGGCAGGTTGCACTGCGTCGTTTTCGTCACGTTTAAAGGCATTTCCTGTTGTTGACAAGCAGCATACGAGAGGAAAACGACCATTCCCCACGGTTCACAGCATAAAAAATGAATTTTTGCTGTTGTTACCCGCAATTTGTGGCAACAAAATGACGTTTTTGCATCCATTCCCCGCGGTTCACGGCAATAAAATGCGTTTTTTATACTGTTACCTGCGGTTCTCGCCCTATAAACAGAGTTTTTAGTGGTATTACCAGCAGTTCTCAATCGCAAAAATGATTTTTTATGGTTATTACCTGTAGTTCGCGCGATGCAAACAACGCTATTGTTGCTACTACTTATGATTGGTGTTATATTATTGTTATATGTTTATGGTAATCTAAGTTGGAAACTTAATTCATTATATTATTATAGAGAAGTTGTAGGCTGTTGGCAGAAAAATGAGGGACTGAATGGAAGAAAACGCATCTTGCTGTGTGGATTAGCAAAGGGAAGTGCCTCTTTCTTGAAGGTTAATGAGAGGATTGTCATCATGTCTTCTATTGTGTTAAGGTTGGGGTGGTATTGCAGTGTCTGATTACTTGTGAAAATGTCGTTGGATGTGAGTTTGAGTTGACAGTTTGTAATCTGAAGTGTGGTTTCTAGAGTGTTGTGGAAGTGAAAAGGTATCTTTTTGTAACAAAAGTGGTGTGAAAAGGTATGGTTTGTGTTTTTGGCAAGTCAATTTTACAATTTTTTATCATTTTTTTAGTGTCCTCACTTGGAAGTTCAAAAAAAATGTATAATTTTGCCGACGTTTTTGAAGTAAGAAGGAACTTGAATTTGATTTTAAACACTGTCTTACAGGGTATTTCTACTTCTTGTTGATATATTTGGAATTTATCTATCCACATTAATATTAAGAGTAAGTAAGTGCGCTTACAAAACACAAAAAACTAAAAGAATCGTGCCTCCAACTATCGTCGCACAACTTAGTGCGGAGGTGCATACAATGCTTAATCACATTATGAAAAAGTTTTGGTCATTGATGGTCGTTGCACTCGTAACTTTGGGTGCTGGCTTTACAAGCTGTAGCGATGATGATCCTTCAGGTCCTTCTTCTGTTGTTACTACTCCTTCTGAAGAAAATGGTTCTGTAACAGCAACTACAGCAGAGTTCAAACTCACAACTTATGGTGTAACTGATCTTGCTTACAAGGTTGTTAAGGCTTCTGAAGCTGTTGCAACACCTGAAGCTGCGGTAATCTTCGCAGAAGCAACAACAACAGTTCCCATGACTGATGGTGAAAACAAGGTGGTAGTAAGCGGTCTTGAAGGTGAAACTGAATACGTAGTTTACTTCGCAATGAAGACTGTTGAAAACACATTCCTCCTCCAGGAATCACGCATCACAACTTCTGGTTATGGTGATCAAATCATTACGATGATTGAAACCACACCCTTCTCTGTGAAGTTCCACGTAAATGTTCCCGACACTACAAACTGGATTCTTAACCTCGGTGATCGTGCAACTTACGAACAGATGAAGATGTACTTCGGTCAGAGCGATGCTGGTTTCCTCGAATCACTTGGTAATACTCACTATGTAGGTCCTCAGACTCTCGAAATTAAGGATGGTGACCTCTGGTATCGTGAATACGACATTGACTGGTCAACAGGTGAAATTATTCCTGATTCTTATTATGACTATCCCTACACTATCAAGCCCGGTAGTGCGTTTGTAATGTTGGTATCTGCTGCTTACTATGGTGAAGTTCCTTATTCTTGGCCTGTAACTTATCGTTGGATGCCCGACTACACTATGGAATACAATGATGACTTCATTGACGACGACATGGGTATTTGGAGCAACTCACGCGCTGGCATGAACCTCGGTGAATACACTGAAGTTTGCACTGACGAAGGTGTTACTTTCAACCGCGAATATGCTAAGCAGATTTTCTGGACAAATCCTGCAGCAACACCTGCTGATACTGTAGAAGTAACTATTAAGAAGATGACAGAACGTACTGCTATCTTCGAGATGGTTCCCCCCGAAGATTGCTTGAGCTACCACGTTCTTCCCGTATCTGATGAAGATTATAGCTTGCTCTGCTCATTCGTAGGCGAAGCTGGTTTGCAGGCCTACACATTAAATAATGGTATGCCCATGGCTGGTGGTAACGAATATGTAATGGAAGGTCTCACAATCGGTGCTAACTATCACATGCTCGTAACTGGTCTCTTTGAAGAATCAGGTGCTGTTCAGAGTTTCTGCCACCTCACATTCTCACCCAAGGAATCAACACTTCCCGCTCCTGTTCTTGAAGTAACAGCTGTTGATGAAAAGAATACTCACGACATGGTTTACTTCAATATCAAGTGTACAAGTCAAGATGCTGCTGGTATCAAGTTCATTGCTAACTATGTGAAGGATTGGATCCCCGAGCTCAACTCAGGTTACTCTTACGAAGATATGATCGAAACTTACGGTCAGATGCTTTCAGAAGAAGAACTCGCTCAGGTAAATTCTGCTGCAGGTCTCGAAATCAGCTATCCTTCTGCTGAAGAATCAGATACTCGTTTGGCTGTTCTTGCTTATAACGAAGACGAAAAGGCTTGTGAAGCTGTTTGGGCTGACTCTCGCTCACTCTCTGTACCTGCTAAGCCCAAGGTAGAATCAACACTCTACACAGATCTTGATGGTGCATGGGTATTGGAATACTTTGACACTAACAACTACTACGAAAAGAATACTTGGCGTAAGTTCAACGCTGTAATTACTCAGAACCCTGACTTTGCTCCCGCTTCATATGACGCTTGGAAGGGCATGGATTCTTACAACGTAGTTCTTAATGCTCTCGGTGGTGATGAAGCACAAGTAAAGGCTCTCTTTGATGACTATAAGAATACTGCTGCTCACTATGCTAGCAAGTATGAAGGTCAGAACCAGATGGTAGGTGTGAACTTCCCCTGTGGTAACTATGTTTATGCAGCTAATCAGTATGTTTACACACCCTGGGATCTCTTCACTTCTGAATATTACTCAGCTTACGACTGCGCTCAGTTGTTCTATGATTTCGGTCCTAAGGTAATGTTCGAAGTTGTTGGTGCTAATGAAATGGTAATGAAGTCTGACATTTATAGTTTCGCTCCTTTGGCAAACTTTGATGGTGGTTACTACATGGTAGGTATTTCAGACGAAGGTTATTTGCCCGCATGTGAATTCCCCGTTACTATTTCTGAAGATAAGCAGACGCTTACTGTTCATCCTGCAGAAGTTGACGGTGTGAAGTTCTATCCTGGTGTAATCCGCTACTACAGCGCTGATTATGCTGCAACTCAGAACCGCACTAATGACGTTGTGAAGTATACTCGTGGTACAGTAGAAGAAGGTTGGATGCCCGCTGCAACTAAACCTTTCTCTATCGACGACGTACTTAAGGCAAATAAGACAATGTATGCAACTAACAACCTCATGCCTGTTAAGAGTCTCTCTGTAGCAGGTAAGCGTTCAGCAAAGGTTCAGAATGGTCCTAAGCTCCAACGTGTAGAAGGTAAGTTGTTCGACTTGAAAGCACACGCTGAAAAGTCTAAGAAGTAATTCGTAAATAGGTACATTCCCAATAGGTTAATGATGCTTCGAGCACCGTTAGCCTATTGGTTTGTTTTAACTCAGTTCTGATTTATAACATTTAAAGGCATTATAATTATGAAAAAGTTTTTCACCGTAGCAACAATGTTTGCTCTTGTTGCTGGATTTACAGCTTGTAGCAGCAGTGATGACGGAGGTTCTACACCTCCTGCGGCTCCCGCAGAGGAATATGTGAACCGTGCGACTTCAAACTCAGGTTTGACTCTCGCGGCTACCCACCACTTCTTAGAAGTTTCCGAAGAAGCAAAACCTACAGTAATCAAGTTTGCGGTCTACAACAATGGTCAAGACGTTACATCGGATGCTTCTGTGTATGTACTTGAAGGCAACAACAGCAAGAAGCTTGTTGACGCCAAGTTTACTCCTGAAGCAACAGGTGTTTATCAGTTCTGGGCTTCTTATGGTTTGGAAAATACCAAGGCAGATGCTCTTCTTAACATCACAGCAGTAAGTGATGTCCCCACTGTTCTTGCCGATGAAAACCCCACGTCTTCTAACTTCTTCCATCGTGCGCTTATCATCAAGGCTACGCGTGTAAACTGCCCCAATTGCCCTCGTGCAACCGACGGTATCCACATGTTCTTTGATGGTAGCAACTATGCTGACAATGCGGTTCAGATGGCATTGCATACTTACGATGATGGTCATGTGTTGAGCAGTAAGGGTGCTATCACACTCACACGTCAGGCTGGTTTGGGCGCAAGTTATCCCGCCATTAAACTGAACTTTGACAAACTTATACCTACTGGTTATTCGGCAGACATTGCCAAGGCTTTGGACAAAGAGATTGGTGCTATCTGTTCTAACGCTTCAGAAACCGCTATTGCTGTTTCTACTTCTTACAATGCAGAAACTGGCGCCATCAGTGTTGCTGCCAAGGTAAAGTGTGATGAACCTAACAAGTATAAGGTTTCTGCTGTACTTTTACAGGATAATGTTTACTTCTATCAACAGGGTGCTTACAAGGCAGAGCACAATATGCACGATGCCATCGTAAGATCAGTTGCTCCTACCACAGGTGTTGGTTTCGCACTCAATAATGGCGAGGAAACAATAACTGGTAAGGTATATGACTTCTGCTGTGAGTTCAATGCAAGCGAACTTTATTCAAAAGGTACAGGCGAACATGCTCTTGATATCGCTCGTGACGCACGCGTTATCGTTTACGTTCAAACAGCAGACAAGGTTGTTGAAAATGTAGTAAGTTGTGGTTTGAATCAGAAGGTTGGTTTTGCTTACAACAACTAATTTAGCACGCTCATTCTGATATGAAGAAATACATCTTTGGCGCGCTTCTTTCGATGGCACTCTTTGCCTGCTCGGATAGTGACGATGAGTGGAAGGAAGAAGACGGCAACAATGACTTCCCCGAGAATGTAGAATATGCTACCGATGAAACGGTATATGAAATTCCTGTGGTGTTTCACGTATTCTATTCACAAAAGAGTCAACCCCTTGAATATGTTGCCGAAGGTCACCTTCCCAAGGTGCTTGACGCTGTAAATCGACGTTTCGCAAATTGTGGCGAGGACCTAAAACTCCAGTTTAAGTTGGCGGAAGTAGATCCCGAAGGTAATGCCATGCCCGAACCTGGTGTTGATCGCGTGAAAGTGCGCATCGCTACGATGAACAGTACGGAATTTCTCAAGGATCCTGCTTATGCGCACTATATGTGGGACCAAACGAAGTATCTGAACATCTGCCTTTTCAAGGAAAAGAATGATGCTGTGCTGGGTATTTCTTCTTTCCCCTATACCTTGCACCCCGATACTCTGGCGGGTATGCCGAAACTCATGGAGATGCGTCCTGTAAGTGAGTTGGATTATCCACACTGCGTATATGTCAACTCGCGCTATATTTATGATTTAGAACCCGAGCAATACAAAACGTCAGAAATTGTAGGGTCGCTCTGTCATGAGATTGCACACTACCTTGGACTCCGTCATGCTTTCGGTGAAGACCCCGTAACATACAGTCGCGATTGCGATTTGGACACGGACTTCTGTGAAGACACGCCTACTTATAATAAGGCGAAGTACGACCAGTATCTTCTGAGTAACTATCCTTATGGTGGCGTCTTCACTGACGAACTTGTGGCGCAGTTGGCAGAACGTACCAACAGTATTACGGGAGAAAAGTTTGTTTCTACCAACATTATGGACTATGCTGTAAGTTATCTCAACACGCTCAGTCCGCAACAATGCGCACGCATTCGTTATATCTTGATGCGTAGTCCCTATGTACCAGGTCCGAAGGTGAAGCGCGATGATGTGGCAACCACAGCACCTGTTCGTAAGGCAACTGAGAAACAACCCTTCCCACATCGTATAGCTTATTAAGACATACAACGATAAAGAGTCATGCTCCATTCAGGGCGTGACTCTTTTTGATGCTTTATTTGTTAACTTATCTTTACGTTTTTTTTGGTCAAAGCAGATTTTCCCTGTAACTTTGCAGTGCTTAATTTGCTGTATCTGAAATAAGAACTACTTAATTAAATTTATTCATTCATCTAATCTATTTCTTTATGAAACTTTTTACTTCATTAAGAACGGTGCTTTCCATGTTGTTGCTCATGCCTTTGATGGCAGTAGCACAGATTGCGGATGGCAAGGTGTACATGTTCACAAATTTGCAGTACACCGATCGTTCGATGTCGGCAACAGCAGATGCTTATGGTGCGACATCAATTACAGATGCGTCTGATTATAGTCAGATGTGGTATGTGACACAAGAAGGTTCTAACTTCCTTCTTCGTAACTTGGGTACAGGTCTTTACCTTCGCAGTTCTAAGGCGACTTCTGGTGCTTGGACGCTCGTAAACGCGGATAAGGTTGATGGTAACTGCAAGATGAAGTGTACGAAGGCAGGTTCAGGTTTTACGCTCCGCGCTGCTTCTGACACGAATACTCACGGTTATATGCACAGCAATTCTTCACATCGCATTGTATGTTGGGAAAGTGCTGCAGGTGCTTCTCAGTGGAAGTTGACAGAAATTGAAATCGATGAAGCAACATTGAACCAAAACTGGGAAAGTCTTAAGGATATGAATCCTACGGGTGATGAGGTTGCTTCATGGAAGGCTGCGCTTGCTGTGCTCTTCAAGGATCAATTGTGCACACAGCTTGCTGACACTTATGCTACTTACACTTCAGCACAGATGAAGGAAGACGACAATTTCAAGGTGCTCCCTTCTACGCTCAAGAACATGGTGCTCAAGATGACTGTTGATGGAACTTGGGCAGAAGATAACGCCGTTGCTGGTAAACCCGCTTGGAATGCAGAATACGCAAAGCGTCTCCGTGTGCAGATGATTGAACCTTATTGTAATAAGGAAGAAGCTGCGCAGGGTTTAGGTATGCAGGCGCACACCAATTTGAATAACCCCCTCGGTCTTTACGCTAACAAAAAGCAGGTGCTCTACATCTTCGTGGAAGGTAAGGTAGAAACTGGTTCTACACTTTATTTTGCTTCATGGCAAGGTCATGGTAAACCTGGTGGTGCGTATGACGAAGGTTACAAACTTCAGGAAGGTTTGAACATCATTCCTGTTTATGGTGACGGTTTGACAGGTTGCTTCAACTATGTGGTTCAGACATTTAACAGCGCAGCTGGTTGGGGTAACAAGTCTTGTGTTCGTAAACTCTCTGACTACGACAATATCAAGGTACACATTGAAGGTGGTATCCTTAATGGTTTCTTCAACCTCATGGGTGACGAACTTTGGGGTGAAGGTGACGACAATGCTGACTGGGATTACTACACCGCTCGTGCATCTCACACAGACTTCACCATGCTCGGTAAGTTCATGACCCTCCAATTCCCCCTCGAAGACAAGGATTGCGTTGACGAAGGCGGTGGTGTGAATAAGGGTATGAAGACCTTGTTGACAGGCAAAAACATTGCCAAGCAGTCTCTCCAGGAATGGGATAACGTGATGCTTCAGGAACGTATGTTGATGGGTGTTGCTTCAAAGGCAGACGTTGATGCTGCAAATGCGAAGTGGAAGTCTCCTTATTCTGGCAAGGATGAAGTAATCTCTCATACAGGAACACTCCAGGATGGCCTCGCTTGTAATTATGACGACTACTATAACGTACACGGTTTGGCATTTGGTGTTCCTACGGGTTATATGTATGGTTCTTGGGACCACTCTGGTTATAACTACAACACGATGGAGTCTGTTATCGTAACAATGATTACAGATGCAGGTTCACACTGGGGTCCTGGTCACGAAATTGGTCACCAACACCAGCAACCTTTCACATTGAACGGTTTGACAGAAGTAACCAATAACCTCTTCTCAAATGTTGTGGTTTGGTATTTCGGTAAGAGCACTTCACGTGTGAATGGTAGTGAAGGTAATTTGGAAAATGTTGCTCGCGCATTCAATACTCCTGGCGGCGATTTCTATACCAATAACATTTGGGCGTTGACTCACATGTACTATCGCTTGTTTATGTACTACCATCTCTTGGGTCACAACACAGCGTTCTATCCCCGTCTCTACGAATTGATGCGTCAGCAACCTATGCAGAGAGGTTACGAGCAGAGTGGTAAGTATGGTTTGCTCCACTTCTATAAGCAAACTTGTATTGCTGCAGGTGAAGACCTCACAGAGTTCTTCCGTGCTCACGGAGCCTTGACAGAAATGACTGACCGTATGGTGGGTGACTATAGTAACTCAAACTATAACTGTCCTCAGAGCGACATTGACGCGGCAATTGCAGAAGTGAAGAAGATGGGCTTGAAGGAAAACCTCGCTCCCTTGTTTATCAACGATGGTACGGGTCAGAAGATGCTTGGTAGTACAGGTCAGGAACTCAGTCTCTTTGATGGTTTCACAACTTCAGAAGTTGGTAACTACGCTTACTTCTATGAACCCGCAAGTGCACACACTTATACTGTTTCTGAAGGTTTTGTAACTTTGAACGGTACTGGTGGTATCGGTTACCTTGTTCGTAATGATAAGGGTGAAATCATGGCGTTTGCGAATAAGAAGAAGATGCAAATCTCTGACGAAGTGGCACTCATGTTGATGAAGGGTGAAGCGAACGTAGAGGTTATGAATGGTGATAATACAACAGTTATTGCTACAGGTGACCAGGTTGCTGCGCAGCGCGTGCTCTTAAAGGGACTTCTTGACGAAGCTACTGAAATGTTGAAGTACTTTGACGACACCAACAAGAAGGTGGGTTACTATCGTGAAGAATTTAAGGGCAAACTTCCCGAACTTACAGAATTTGCTCAGGAAGTTTACAACGGAAAGAAGGAAGCAGAATATGCTACAGCTTACGAAAACCTCTTCGCTGTGGTTGACGCTATCAAGAATAATCCCAATGCAGTTGTCGGTATCATTAACGGTAGTGAATATCAGTTGACCACTTACAAGAAGAAGACAACAGCTATGGAAGCCACTAGTGGTACGAAGGTTATCAAGGGCGTTAATATCAGCGCAACAAAGGCTGCACAGCGTTGGATTTTCGAACCTGCTGGTGGTGAAGATCTCTACTACATCAAGAATAAGGCAACTAAGACTTATATTGATGAGTTGGAATCTGGTAAGCAAGCTACAGTTCAAGGTGAAACTGCTACTGTTGCTTTCAAGTTGATCAACCTCGGTAATGGTGTGCTTGCAGTACAGTGTCAGGAAGGTAAGAGTCAATCGCTCAACCATAATAATGGCACCGTGCTCGGTTGGTCTTACGAAGGTGATGAAAACTCTTGGTGGTACATTACTGCTAAGGAATTGAACGAAGACGAACTCAACAAGATTGAGTTGGAATCGCTCATCACACAGACAAACAACTTGCTCGACGAAATGGGTAAGGACGTTCTCCTTCCTGGTGCGCTCCCCTTGCAGGTTGAAAACAAGTCTGACGACTTCTATCTCTCAACTAATGCTGACCAGAATGTTGTTGGTACTGCAAATGATGGCGGTGGTATCGCTGCATTGCTTGACGGAAACACTTCTTCTTACCTCCACACACAATGGAACGGTAATGCTGTAAGTGGTGACCACTATGTTCAGGTGTACCTTGGTGATGAATTGGAACTTCCTGAATTTACATTCACGTATGCTACGCGTAAGGCAGGTTCTGCTTCAAATACTTCACCTGCACCTTCTAATATTAAGGTATCAGCAAGTAAGGACGGCAAGAATTTCAGCAAGACGCTTAGTACGTTCGGTACAAGCGGTTCTAACCCCTTGCCTTCTTACAAGAAACTCGGTGAATATTGGACATCAAAGGTGCTTGAATTGCCCGCAGGTTTCAAGTATCTCCGCTTTACAGTGACTGCATCTTCAGGTCCTGGCAACAGCAATTATGGTGGTCACGCATTCTTCGCAATGTCTGAATTCTCAGTAGATAATCCTACAACTGTGGTAAATGCTTTGCAGGATACTTACGTGGGTAATGAAGCCGTTTATAAGGCTGCTGCCGACGAAATGTATGAAGCGATGAAGACGTTGAAGCAGAGCGGTGCAACTGCAGAAGAAATCGCAACTGCGCTTGCTGAACTTCAGGCGAAGTACGATGCATTGCTTGCTGCTTACAACAATCCTTCAACTGGTATCGCTGGTGTTGTAGTAAACAACAACAAGCAGCAGGGTATCTACGATCTCAGCGGTCGTCGCATCAACCAAATCACAACTCCTGGTCTTTACATCATCAACGGTCAGAAGCGTTTTGTGAAGTAATACGATTCGTGAAGTCATCACGACTTCCATGATAAAATTAATGTTTGGACCTACCTGCAAGGGTGGGTCCAAACTTTTTTCATGGCAATAATATAGGAGTTACTTGCGTGACCTCTGGTTGCCCCATTTGCACAGACCCCTCCGCCCTTTGGGCATTTAACCTCGCAAACTCGGTCTTCCTCCTCCTCGTAAGGCATAGTACAAACAAGTTTGTTGTCTGCTCTTACTTTGAGTGCTTCCTTTTTCATGCGAACTTTCAGAGTGAATTCCCAATTTATGAAGAATGCATAATGATTGGCATTTTTTGAGGATGGATAATGATTAGCAGGTACGGACGTACGGCGCGTGCACTGCTGTCCCAAAGAAATATTAACCTTTTGACGCCTGCTCTAAAAACCTTTAGGAAGTGACATTTTGTCAAAATTCAAATAGTGTTGGGAATATCGGTTTGGGAGGTGTCTCATTTTGCTCTTTATATCTATTAACGACATCTCTGATGAGTGCTTTTTCGGTTAATGAAACACTTATCATGTTTGCAAAGTCATACAGACTCCCTTTATAGGATACAGCATCAGCGGTTAGTGCTAAAACACAGTATGCGGTGAATGCAATATAGATCTGTATCATTACTGCATTTGCTGATGTGCCATAAAATGAGTTGATTCGCAAGTGTTGTTTTATCCACTTAAAAAAGACTTCAATATTCCATCTATATTTGTACAGCAGTGCGACTTTTTCTGCAGGTAATTCATAGTTGTTGGTAATTAAAATTAAGGTGTCGTTCTTATTTTCTAGATAATATGCAACCAAACGAAGTTCATACGGATAATTAGTTTTAGCCCATCTACTCGTGAATTTTATCAATTGGTCTGCATACACACAAGCGCTATTACTTCTATGAGTTTCATCTTTAGAGACAACATATTTAACATTGTTTTTTATTGGTACGATGAAATAAGCATTCTTCTCTTTGATGGTGCGTAACCCTTTGGTTTTCATGTATGCTTTATCCATGATATAGAGGCAATCAGGTTCATAGGGGTAATCCTCCATAAATGTCTGGTCACGTTCCTCATGCCCTGTGATTAAACTCATTCTTGGAACCTCTCTTAAAAGGTCTACATTGTATGTAGTTTTATTCCACCCACGCCTTGCTGGGGTACACTCCAAGAAAATTTATTGAGTTCAAATTTGATACTACTTGAGTCTATTGCAAAGAATCCACTAATTGAGAATAATTCTGATAACTCCTCTAATATGGAATCGCGAAACTTTATGGATGCCGTCTTTTGCATCATTCTTTGTGCAAGTTCACGATAAATGGCGACTTCGCGTTTAGAGTTTGCGTATGCGATATTATTTCGACTAATATGTTTTCCCATCCCCATCCTATAGAGTTTATCACTATGAGCACGCAAAGAAACCTCTATGTCTCGTAAACTACGACGAGAAGTAAGTTGAGCCCATATCATCACCTGAAGATGATTCCAACAACTAAATTCTTTTACATACTTGTTTCCACGATAACGTGCTACTAATGTTTCAAAAAAATCTCTATCTATAAACAAAGACAGTTGAGTAAATACGTAAGGAATTTGAGGCATATTGTGACAAAATGAAAGTTTGCATGAAATTAGCACAATACTCCATTCTAAAATCCTCCGTAAACATTTTTCTTTATAAGTTGTTGATATTTTAGTAAATACGAGATGGTTCGCGAAAATCTTTGGGACAGTAGTGTATTCTTATATCGAACTCACGTTAAATTAGCAACAAATGATAAGGGTAACGACTGCCGTAGAATACAAAAGTAAGCGCAAATTAAGGCAATCTTGTCCTCAATCCCCATAATTGAAGAGAACCAACTACTACACAAAAGAGTGTAAAAAAGCATCGGGGCTGTTTTATGCCCCGATGCAATAAATTAAATGAATTGAACGCGCTGCGCTTTTATTTGCTCGTTACCGGCCGCACACAAAAACCACCACTACGGTAGAAAGACCTTTCACTACAGCCGAATTGGTTGAAATATAGACTGAAAGTGATGTGGCTATCGTAATCAGACAACGAACTTGAGTGGTAATACCCTACGTTTAGATAAGGTTCATCTCCAGAACCAGCGCTAGGAAGAAATATACTGTTGCCGTTATTCCCCGTAACCTTGCAACCGTAAACACCATTATTTGATGTCCATTCCCAAGTACATTTATCTTTTAATTCATTTATCTCATCAATTGTAGGCATGCGCCAACTACCACCCCATTTTACGTTAGCAACATCATCCTCTAATTCTAGAATGATCTTACCATCAAAAAACTCACTATCACTTTCAGTGCAATACTTTGTTACAAAAGTACTACCACCATTTCGACCACCCCATTTGTAAGTCGACCAACTGTAATAATTCTTTTCTTCTGTTTCACCCCATGCATAATAACCGCCATACTCCCAAGGCTCTGTCGCACCTACGTTGCAGGTAGCCCATTTAAGTCCACTGGGCAAACCTAGGTCTACATATTTATGTCCGCGAATTATACCATCATAACCATCGTTGTTTGGCCCACCATTTATTGAGCCTAAATTATCCCAATCTACATAAGCATAAAAGTCATCATAGACATAATACCTCTTATCGCTTAATACAACAAAAATACGTGCTTTGAATTTTTTGACCTTTTTCTCGACTTCATATATGATATCTTCGAGTAAATCCTGTTCACTTTCGGTAAGTTTTTCTCCACTATTAATTTTGTCTACGAGTTCTGTATAAGATTTCATATATAAGGCGCATTCATCGAATAGGACGGACATAGTGAAGTTTTTAGAAGATTTTCCTTCCATATCCAAATTGGATGTGTAGGAATAATTTCCATATCCATATTCAACACCATATTCGAATGTTTTTTGGGGATACTTCTTTGATAATTCTGTGTTTATCGTAAATTTAATGTTTAAATTCTCTTCAACAAATTCACTTGTAACACTTACATAATCGTCAAGATTGTTTACAATCTCATTGGTTTCCTCTTCATCATCAATCTCTTGGGCTTTTCTGTTTACAAAATCCCTGTCGCTTTGGGTCATAGCTGAAGGCGTATAAATATCATCACCTAACGCAAGGAAGCCACCATTGTATATATAGGTGTCGGTTCCATTCTTGAATCGCACTTCTACCGTATTGCCAGAAACATTGTAGGTAAACTTATCAAAATAGGATTCTTGAGAGTAACCAGAACCACTTTCATACTCTTTCTCTACTGTGTAGTGGTAACCTACATTGTTGTCCATAAAATATAAACGATAGGTGTAGGTGTAGAAATAATCACCATAGTCGCTTTCGTTATAATCGTCTACATACTCAAATTGCCACTTGTTGTTTTTTAAAACATTAACAAGATTACCACCTGCTACGTCATCTGAATCAGAACAAGCATTAAAAACCAAACAAGTCATCAACAACATCATCGTTGACAAAAAAGATAATTTCCGTTTCATAAATATAATATTTGTCCTCTACATAAGAGGTATTAATAAATTCATTTTTCTATTTAATAATAACGTTTTTACACACTTCTAGTTCGCGTGCAAAATCCTTATCAACGAGCGATTTAAATAACTTTTTGCCGCGAAGCCTTTCCGTAAAATTTCTCACAAAAGGATTGACGTATTTGATGTGCGTCAATGCAAAAGAATACAAAATTGGGATAGTCATATCAATCCATACAATAATTATATGTCTTAGCTCCAATCAGACGTTTATATTGAAAAATGCATGATGTAAAACCATACAAAAAAGCGTGAAGCCTTATTGTTGCTCGTTTCACTCTGAGGTCTTCGACTACCTTGCTTACTTCAACGAGCAACGAAGACCCCACGCAGTGCATATGTGAACAACAATGGTTCTGCTTTTGGAGCAGAACGATGTTGTGTAATACACACCAGTGAGCATCTACCGTTGCCTGGTTTGGGTAAGCTGAGAAGTGTCGAAGTTCCAGAGTCCAATACCAAGCGTCAATAAACGCTTTTTACCACAATGTCTCTGCACTTTTTTAATATGTGCAGATTTGTCGCATTTTAATCTACGACGGCACAAATGTATACATTAATCGGGAGAATAGCGAATGTTCTTTGCAAAAACCTAAAAAATCCTAAAATTTTAAGCTAAAAAAATGAGTACTGCTGTTAAGCAATACTCATTCTCAATAACCAACATCAATGTAAAGTTATCTACCAGTCTATTCTAATTTGTGGATTGTCATCACCCAGAATAATGCCCCATTGTGAGCTATTAAGCATCATTGAAATGACAGAAAAATGACAGAAAATGAAGATTTGGAGATAATAAAAAATGCTAAGCAATTCATATGAATTGCTTAGCATTTTTACTTTGTGCGCCTGATAGGACTCGAACCTACACATCTCGCGATACCAGATCCTAAGTCTGGCGCGTCTACCAATTTCGCCACAGGCGCTTACGGTGTGCAAAATTACATTCTTTTTTTGAACTACCAAATTTCGAGGTGTGATTTTGATGAGGTTGCGATGAAATTAGTTTGAGAGAAGGGGAGGGAATGGGGGGTAGAGCGGTGAGACTATAGTATTGTTTTTGAGTAAGATATATTTTGCTCTATAGGCAAAGGTGTTGGTGGAAAATTAAGAGTGAGTTAATTCGTTTTATTAGAGACTTAGGGAGAAATAACTCACTAATACGAAATGCTATAATCGTTTTAATTTTTTTGCATGGGGAGAAGACGGGGAGCTTGGTGGGCTTAAATAGAAGGTGATAGGGAGGCAAAATAAAGGCTTGGGAGGTATTTTTTTCGGTGTGAAGGAGGGGTAGGTCGGAGATTTTTAATTAATTTTGTGGTAAATTAGAATAAGTCTTGTTATGAGCGACGAAACAAAAGACCTGCAAGAAGAAATTGAGGTAATGGAAGATACACAGACGGAGGCGCATTCGAATTATGTCCCTGCCTCTGGAAATGGCGAAGATGTGCGCCATCAGTTGACAGGCATGTATCAGAATTGGTTCTTGGATTATGCCTCTTATGTAATTCTTGAACGTGCCGTTCCCCATTTGGGTGACGGACTTAAACCTGTGCAACGCCGCATCCTTCATACGATGAAGCGTATGGATGATGGTCGTTACAACAAGGTGGCAAATATTGTGGGGGAAACAATGAAGTTCCATCCACATGGTGATGCTTCTATTGCTGATGCTCTCGTAGGATTGGGGCAAAAGGACTTGCTAATCGATTGTCAAGGTAACTGGGGAAACATCCTCACAGGTGACGATGCTGCCGCACCGCGATACATCGAAGCACGCCTTTCCAAATTTGCGCTAGATGTCATGTTTAACCCCAAGACAACTGAGTGGAAATTGTCGTATGATGGTCGTAACAAGGAACCCATCAGTCTGCCCGTAAAGTTCCCCCTCTTGCTCGCGCAGGGTGCAGAAGGTATTGCTGTAGGACTATCATCTAAGATTTTACCTCACAACTTTGGCGAACTTTGTGAGGCTGCAATCAGTTATCTAAAGGGCGAACCCTTTAAACTCTATCCCGACTTCCAGACGGGCGGTCTTATTGACGTAAGTCGCTATAACGATGGTCAACGTGGCGGCACGGTGCGCGTGCGTGCGAAGATTGAAAAGCGAGACAATAAGACACTGGCGATTACCGAAATTCCCTATGGAAAGACAACGGGTACGGCACAGAAACAGAGCGCCTTTATTGATAGCATTTTGAAGGCTGCCGACAAGGGTAAAATAAAAGTGCGCAAGGTGGAAGACATGACGGCCGCGAGCGTAGAAATACTCGTACACCTTGTGCCAGGTACCAGTTCTGACAAAACTATTGATGCGCTTTACGCCTTTACGGATTGTGAAATTAGCATCTCGCCCAATTGTTGTGTGGTGGACGACAAAACACCCCGCTTTGTGAGTGTTAGCGATGTGCTCAAGACGTCGGTAGATAACACGAAGCACCTCCTACAACGCGAACTTGAAATACGCCGAGCGGAACTCTTGGAAAGTCTGCATTTCGCTTCGCTTGAACGCATTTTCATCGAAGAGCGCATCTATAAGGACAAACCCTTTGAAAACGCCAAGTCGGTAGATGCCGCTTGTGAGCATATTGACGAGCGCCTTACGCCTTACTATCCCAAGTTGATTCGTGAAGTAACAAAGGATGACATCCTCCGCCTGCTTGAAATTAAAATGGCGCGCATTTTGAAGTTCAATAAGGATAAGGCTGATGAACTTATTGCTAAGATGAATGCCGAAATTGAGGGCATCAACCGTGACCTCAATAATATGACCGAAGTAACCTGCAATTGGTTCCGCTTGATTCACGAAAAATATGCTGCTCAACATCCGCGCCGCACTGAGATACGCTCTTTTGACACTATTGAAGCATCAAAGGTGATTGAAGCCAACGAAAAATTGTATATCAACCGCGCCGACGGATTTATTGGCACCAGTCTGAAGAAGGATGAATTCGTGAGCAACTGCTCAAATATTGATGATGTTATCATCTTCTATCGCGACGGTACGTATAAAGTGACGCGTGTACAAGAAAAAGTATTCGTAGGCGAAACCACACGCTCCAAGACTGAAAAGAAAAAGGCCGAAATCATCCATATTGCCGTGTTTAAGCGCAATGATACACGCACCATCTATAACGTTGTCTATCGTGACGGCAAGGACGGGCAATACTTCATCAAGCGCTTTAATGTGACCAGCATTACTCACGATCGCGAATACGATCTCACAACGGGTGCTGTAGGTAGCAAAGTGGTTTATTTCACCGCTAACCCCAACGGGGAGGCAGAGGTGATAAAAGTGACACTCAAACCCAATGGTAAACTCAAGAAAATACTCTTTGACCGCGACTTCTCAGAAATTATGGTCAAAGGTAAGCAGTCACGAGGCAATTTGCTCACCAAGAATGAAATTCACAAAATTACACTCAAGTCGCAAGGCGGTAGTACATTAGGTGGTCGTCAAGTGTGGTTTGACCATGATGTACAACGTTTGAACTATGACAATCGTGGGGAGTATTTGGGCGAGTTCCATAGTGATGATTGCATTCTCGTGGTGCTCACCAATGGCGAATTCTATACCACAAATTTCGATCTCAATAACCACTATGAGCAAAACATTCTGCGCATTGAGAAATTTGACGAACAAAAGGTGTGGACAGCTGTACTCTTTGATGCCGATCAGCAAGGTTTCCCCTACATCAAACGCTTCAACATGGAGCGCACATCGAGCAGTCGCCATCAATCCTTCATTGGTGAGAACCCCAAGTCAGAACTCCTCTTAGTGACAGACGTTGCCTATCCACGCATACTCGTTACACACGGTGGGGTAGATGCCTTCCGCGAACCTGTAGAAATCGATGCTGAACAGTTTATCGGAACCAAGAGTTTCAAGGCAAAAGGAAAGCGCATTACGACACTCGAAGTGGCGCGCATTGAGGAATTAGAACCCACCCGTTTCCCCGAACCTCAAGAAACTCCCGAACCCGATGAAACAGAGGATATCACCCCAGAAGAAATCATCGAAGAAAACCCCAATGACGTTAGAGACGAACTTATCGGGCAATTACATTTTGATTTAGAGTAAAATATTTTGGACTCTACGTTCGCCGCATGGTCTTCTCGGAGTTTCTCGGAGTCTTCAGAGTTCTCAGACACCCTCTCCTCTCTTACCCCTCCTCTCTCAACTCTCCTTTCATCACAACAATGACTTCACTTCATATCATCACCCCAGTTAAAGATAGCATTGACTCAACGCTTGAGACCGTTCGTGCTATTAAGGCGTCGGCAATCAATGTGCCACACACCTACACTATTTATAATGACTTCTCTACTCCCGAAAACACGAAGCGTTTGGAAGCGGCAAGCAAGGAGATGGGATTCACGCTCGTGAATCTCAGTGATCTCACTACGCATCCCTCGCCCAACTATCTCTTAGTACTTCAGCGCGTTCAGCAAGAGTGTATCGAGCGCGATGCCGCCATGTTGATAGTAGAGAGCGACGTGGTGGTGGCTCCCGAAACACTTCAGGGACTTTATGATGGAGCAAAGAGTTACGAGAATTGCGCAATCGCGGCAAGTGTAACCGTGAATGATGCTGGAGAAATCAATTATCCTTACGAATATGCGAAGGGAAAGGAAAATCAAGTCGTAGAAGAGAAGAAGCACCTCAGTTTCTGCTGCTCGCTTCTCACTCCCGAATTCCTCCGTCGCTTTGATTTTCATGAATTAAACCCTGAGAAGAATTGGTTTGACGTAACCATTTCTCACAAGGCCTTGGAGATTGGTATGAAGAACTATCTCTTCACCAACCTTCCCGTAATTCATCGCCCTCATCAAAGCAGACCTTGGAAGCAATTGAAATATACGAATCCGCTCAAGTATTACTGGATAAAGTGGACAAAGGGCTTTGATAAAATTTAGAAGCACAAAAAGCGGTGTACGTTATGAAAAAAGTAGTTACAACCCCAGAATTTTCCAACCAATACGACTTCATTGCCTCGCTACCCGAACGCTTTGAGCGCGGGGAGGGCAAGATTGTCTATAATGGGCGCAATCAGTTGCGTGAATTCACTAATAATGGGGTGACAATGGTGGTAAAGTCCTTTTGTTTGCCCAAGTTTATCAATCGTATTGCTTACGGATTCCTACGTTCTTCAAAGGCACAACGTTCTTGTGAGTATGCACAACTTTTATTGCGCAAGGGCATCGCAACACCAGCGCCCATTGGTTATGTCACGGAACGTAAGGGGTTGCTTTTTGGACGTAGTTATTATGCGTCTGTGAAATCTGATTATACCCACAACTTCTACGATGCCGTGCAACCAGGAGTTGCAAATCGCGACAAGTATCTTGTGGCTGTAGCAAAGACGACAGCACGCCTTCATGAGTGTGGTTTTCTTCACAAAGATTATTCTGCAGGCAACATTTTGCTTCGTGAACTCCCCGATGGCACAATCCGTGTAGAAATTATTGATCTTAACCGCATTCGCTTCCGCAAAATCGGACTTGAAGAAGGGTGTAAAAACTTTGAGCGCCTGCCGATGAACGAAGAAATTGTAAGCGTCATGGCGCCACCCTATGCCGAGGCGCGCAAGTTTGACGTATCGCAATGTCAGCGTGCGTTGAATGTTTATAACACCTATAAAATTTAAAAATAAGTTCTCCGCCATGAACTACATTCTCAAAACGTTGCGCGCCCTTAGTGAAGTACCCCGCTTCTTCTTTCCTACGCGTCAACCCCGCCTAATCATGACGCTCCTCGTGAAAAATGAAGAGGCGATGATTGAGCGTAACTTGCAATTCCATAAGCAAATGGGCATTGACGGATTTATTGTTACCGACAATAATTCGTCGGATGGCACAATGCGCATCCTTGAGAAATACAAACAAAAGGGATGGATACTGGAAATTATAGAAGAACAGGCTACGGGGTATGAACAAAAGCGCTGGGTAGACAGAATGGTGGAGAAAGCAAAGTGTGACTACAAGGCCGACTGGGTAATCAATGCCGATGCCGATGAGTTCTGGTACGCCCGCTCAGGGAACTTGAAGAACGAACTCTCGGCAACGCGTGCTAACGTCGTGCGTTGTCCGTGGCAAAACATGTTTCCCGAAGATGCACTCCCCTTCTGGAAATGGACACATCACGTTGTGCCCGTGCCCGATTACACACCCTACAACCTCTCGCCCTATGCCATCTATGAGCGACGGAATAAGAAGGTGGCACATCGCGCAGATGGGTACATACAAATATCTATGGGCAATCACAAGGTGGCCATGTTTCCGCGTCGAACGATATGGAGCAAGGACATCGTGATTTACCATTTCACCATTCGTGGACGCCAACAATTCATAGACAAAATGGTGCAAGGCGGACGTGAACTCGAAAACCATGAAGGCAAACATGGCGGACGCCATTGGCGCTATTTCTATGAACTTTACAAACAAGGGAAATTAGAAGCAGAATACGAGCGTGTCATTGGTTTAAATACTTACGACCAACTTTGCCGAGATGGTTACATCAAGGAGTGCTTATCTTTAGAACAAATTCAACACGAATATTCTCCATGCGACTGATAAAAATGATTGGCGGATTGGGCAATCAAATGTTCATCTACGCCTTTTACCTTCAAATGCGCAAGCGCTTTAGCAACACACGCATTGACCTCTCCGACATGCGCCATTATCATGCGCATAATGGGTATGAGTTAGATCGTGTGTTTGGCATTACTGACGGAGTATTTTGTATTTCCAAACCTTTGAAGAAGATACTAGAGTTTCTCTTTTTCAAAGTGGTCCTTGAACGTAAGCAAAATATAGAGACCATGGAGGCGTTCACACGTGATTATGTCTACCCCTTCGTTTATTTCAAGGGATTTTATCAGTCAGAGCGCTTCTTCAAGGATGTTGAGAGCGAAGTGCGCAAGGCTTTTGCTTTCGACCTCAATAAGGCGAATGCAGAAAGTAGAGCGCTCGCAAAGCAAATGTCAGAAAATCCACATGCCGTATCTTTGCACGTGCGTCGCGGAGATTATATGGAACCTAAATTCTATAAACGCTACGGAACAGTGTGCTCACAAGCTTACTTCCAACGTGCTGTGGAATTAATGCTAGCTCAAGTGCCCCATGCTCATTTTTATATCTTCTCTGATGATGTAGAATGGGTGCGACAGAATATACGTTTGCCGCGCGCAACGGTCGTTGCTTGCAACCGCGGAGCAGACTCTTGGCAAGATATGATGCTCATGAGTCTCTGTAAACATAATATTATTTGTAACAGCACCTTCTCATGGTGGGGGGCATGGCTTAATAACAATCCAGAAAAACGCGTCATTGCTCCTTCGCGTTGGTTGGCGGATGTTAAAATGCCCTATATTATTCCTGATTCGTGGACTAAAGTTTAAACCGGAGGTTGTTAGGTTATCAGATTGCTCGCAGATTCATGGACATTCCTGACGTCTCAATCTCATCAAAACTTCTAACTTCATAACCTTTTAACCCCATAACCATTCCCTTGTTATGAACAAAACAGCTCTGCTTGTCATTTATAACCACCGTTTTGACAAGAATATCCCCCGCATAGATCAACTGTATGAAGGACGTTTTAGCGATGTTTACCACATCGTTCCCTTCTATGATGGCACTCAAAAGAATGTTATTCCCGTCTATGATTCCTCCTTCCAGTTTCAAGGTTATATCAGTCAGGCTTATGCCCAATTGCGCGACAAGGGATATACCCACTATTTCGTTGTTGCGGACGACATGATTATCAATCCCTCGCTAGACGAAACCAATTATTTGGAGCGTATTGGGTTGGGCGAACAAGATTGTTACTTGGATTACATCCTTGTGCTTCAAGAACTCAAAGAAGCTTGGCGCCAAACAGAAGCCATGGCTTATAAAGTAAACTTGCGTGGTGTGGAGGTTGAAAAGGTGCTGCCCAGCAAAGAAGAAGCCATTGCACGTTTTGAGCAATATGGATTGCCAACAGGTCCCATTCCCGTGCGCCCGATGCTTGATCGCCGTCTGCGATTTATATTTAAATACATGCAAAACATCAAGCGCCGCAATTTAGATTATCCCCTGCTTGGAGGATATTGCGATATCCTCGTGCTTACGGCAGACATGATGGACAAGTTCTGCTTGTATTGTGGTGCATTTGCGGCAACACGCCTATTTGCCGAATTTGCCATTCCTACGGCAATGATTCTATCTTCCGATCATGTAAAGACAAGCAAGGATACCCGTCTTGGCGGTACGGCACTTTGGAGCAAGCAAGATAAGGAGTTTCTCACCGCTTATAACGGCAGTTTACAAGCGCTTATAGATGATTTCCCTGCCGACAAACTTTTCTATCACCCCATTAAACTTTCACAATGGAAATAAAGCAACGCATTGCCGTCGTTGGTGGCGGTGTTTCAGGTTTGAGTATCGCACGCATTTTGGGCGCTCAGCATGACGTTACAGTGTTCGAAGCCGATGCGCGTCCGGGAGGTATGATTAAGTGCGACCGCATAGAAGGAAATTTGTTTCATCGTACAGGGGGGCACGTGTTTAATACGAAACGGCAAGATGTTGCCAATTGGTTCTGGGCTCATTTCAATCGTGAAACAGAATTTACCAAAGCCTTACGCCAATCTGTTATTTCGCTGGATGGAATTTTGGAAGTGCCTTATCCGATAGAAAATAATGTCTACCGACTTCCTGTAGAGGTGCAACAAAAATGTATTGCCGACTTCCTACGTATGGCACGTGAAGGGTATGGTGAACCCGAAAACTTTGCCGACTTCCTTCGTTTGCGCTTTGGCGATACACTTTACCGCCTCTATTTCGAACCTTATAACAATAAGGTGTGGCGTCGCGACTTGCGACAGATTCCTCTTTCGTGGTTAGACGGAAAATTGCCGATGCCTACGGTTGATGAAATTATTGCAGCCAATTTCTCACGCGCTGAAGAACGCCAGTTTGTGCATAGTTCGTTCTTCTATCCCCTTCAGGGAGGTTCGCAATTTATAGCTGAGCGTCTGGCCGAAGGTTTGGATATCCGTTACAATGCCAGAGTGGAGCGCATCGAGCGCAGAGAAAATGGTTGGGAAGTAGAAGGTCAGCACTATGATGCCGTCATCTTCTGCGGAAACCTCAAGCAGTTGCCCGCTATGGTAAGCGAAGTTCTTGGAGAAGTCGAAGTGCAGGAAATAGACAATCTTGAGGCACATGGTACAACGGCTGTGTTCTGTGAAATAGAAAAGAACAATCATAGTTGGATCTATCTCCCTGATGCACGCCACGAATCTCATCGTATCATCTGTACTGGTAATTTCTCTGCAACAAATAATGCTCCCGAACGCTTTACCGCAACTATCGAATTTACGGATAGTATCAGTCGTGAAGAAATTGAGGATAATCTTCAGCGCATCCCCTACCGTCCGCGCTACCTCGCTCATCATTACGAACCCTATACCTATCCAGTGCAAGCGCCAGGTACACGCCAACTCGTAGCAAACATCAAGAAGTTATTGGAACCCCAAAAACTCTATTTGCTTGGACGCTTTGCCGAATGGGAATATTACAACATGGACGTAGCTATCGGTGCAGCCATCGATCTCGCTGCCCGTGTTTGGGGGATAAAACCTTCGGAAGTCGAGGTATAATATAAAGAGCATTTTAAAACCGAAACGGTGTACACAGAACTTGTCTGCGTACACCGTTTCAGTTTTTTTGTTTCAAGTACCATACGCTTTGTTTCACGTATATTATTTCGAGTTGTTGGTGTCCGCCGGACAGCAATAATTTCGAGTAAAATACGCTTTGAAGCGGAAAAGAGAGGATGTCTTTGCTGTTGGAGAGATGGATGCTCACCTGTTCTTCGCTCTCAGCGTCACCAGTGGCACGAGCATTTCTTCGAGTGATACACCGCCGTGTTGGAAGGTGTTTTTATAGTATTGCACGTAGTGGTTAAAGTTATTGGGATAAGCAAAGAAGCGACTTCCTGTGGCGAAGATGTAGGTGGTGGAAAGATTGGGGGCGGGTAGTCCGAGGCGCTTGGGATCTTTCACTTCATAGACTTCCTTGGGATTGTAGCTGAGGTTTTTGCCTAATTTGTAACGTAGGTTGGTGTTTACGTTTTTGTCTCCTACAACGCGAATGGCTTCGTCCGTGCGGATTGAACCATGGTCGGTGGTGATGATGATATCGTAATCCAGTGAGGCCAGCCACTTAAAGAGTTCTTTCATGCTGGAATGTTGGAACCATGAGCGCGTGATACTGCGATAGGCTGCTTCGGATGAAGCGAGTTCGCGCACCATTCTGGATTCGGTTCGGGCATGGCTGAGAATGTCAATAAAGTTTATAACCATGACGGACAAAGGCGCCAACGGCATGGAACGTACTTGTGAAAGAAATTTATCTGCAGCTACGGAGTCGTTGAGTTTGGTGTAGGTGAATAGTTCCTTACGGCGCAGGCGTTCAAGGTGGGTGCGGATAAGTTCTTCTTCGTTGAGATTTTTTCCTTCGTCTTCTTCTTCATCTACCCAAAGGTGTGGATATCGCTCGCGAATTTGTAGCGGCATCAAACCCGAGAAAATGGCATTTCGCGCATATTGAGTGGCAGTTGGGAGAATGCTGAAGTAAAGTTCTTCCTCCATGTCAAAGTCGTCGGCAAGGTCCTGGCTAATGATGCGCCATTGGTCGTAACGCAGATTGTCGAGAACGAGGAGCATGACTTTACGACCGTTACGCAAGCGTGGAAACACGGCATTGCGGAAGATGTCGGGGGAGATGAGTGGACGCTCTTCAGGGTGGGCAATCCAGTCTTCGTAATGTTTGCGTATGAACTTAGCAAAGGCTGCGTTAGCCTCTTGTTTCTGCATGCTGAGCATTTCACTCATGGCACCGTCTGTGGGGGCGAGTTCGAGTTCCCAGTGCACTAGTTTGCGATAGAGTTCCTTCCATTCTTCTGCAGAGAGGTTGTCACTGATTTGCATGCCAATGCGTGAGAATTCCTGTCGGTAGGACGTTTCAGCTGCTTCATTTTCGAGTTCCTTTCGGTGGATATTCTTCTTCAGCGCGAGCAGAATTTGGTTCGGATTGACGGGTTTGATAAGATAATCTGCAATTTTAGCGCCAATAGCTTGGTTCATGATGTCCTCGGTCTCGTTTTTGGTGACCATAACGACGGGAACATTGGGCAGAATATCTTTTATACGCGCCAAAGTCTCAAGTCCGCTAAGTCCTGGCATATTTTCATCGAGCAAAATGAGGTCAAAGGGTTGTTCGCGACAGATGTCGAGCGCATCCGTCCCGTTCGAACAAGTAGTCACTTCGTAATCCTTGTTCTTGAGAAATATGATGTGGGCTTTGAGAAGGTCAATTTCGTCATCCACCCAAAGGAGTCGACCGAGCATAGTTTCAAAATAAGAAAGGAGAAATCTGAAATGAGAAAGACCGTGCGGGGAGGAAAGAATAGGGGATATGAAAAATGAGAAAGTGGAAGGGGGGGTGTTTTTAAAAGGGAGGCATGAAAGGAACCATATTTGTGCTACAATCCGCAGGGCAAATTTCTCCTTTCTACTTATTCCTTTCTCATTTTCCAAAGTGTACCGCAACGGCATTGGTTAGGTCAATGAAGTCTTGCACGGAGAGTTGCTCAGGACGCTTCGTGAGGAGTGGTTGTGCGAGGAATTCGGTGTGATCAATACTTGTTCCGAACTCGTTGTCGAGTTGTGCAAAGAGAGGTTTGATGGAACCGCGCATCATCTTGCGGCGCTGGTTGAACGTTGTCTTCACCACGCGGCGTAAGAGACGTTCGTCACACCCGCAATCAGCCACCTCGTTGCGCGTCATGCGTATTACGGCACTCTGAACCTTTGGAGGCGGATTAAACACTCCAGGAGGCACGGTAAAGAGATAATCCACATCGTACCACAATTGCACCAAGACACTCAAAATGCCGTAAGCCTTCGTGCCCGGTTTTGCCGCCAAGCGCTCAGCTACCTCTTTCTGAATCATACCTGTACAACAGGGAATCAAGTGACGGTAATCTAGCATCTTGAAGAAGATTTGACTACTGATGTTGTAAGGATAATTGCCCGTCAAGACGAAAGAGCGCCCCTCGAACGTATTTTCAAGGTGCATCTTGAGAAAGTCGACCTCAATGATATTGGGTTCGAGCGCAGGGAAATTTTCACGCAAATAAGCAACACTCTCGAAGTCGATTTCAGCAACCTTCACCTCGCGCCCCTTGGGAAGCAAATATTGAGTGAGTACGCCCATGCCGGGACCTACTTCAAGCACGGGGATATCAGGGCAAGCATCAACCGTATCAGCAATGGCACGCGCCACACTCAAGTCTTTCAGAAAGTGCTGCCCAAGAAATTTTTTAGGACGTACAAGTTTCATGTCATTTGTTTTTTCTAATTTTGTAAAATCTTGAATGCAAAATTAAATAATAAACTTGGATTTTGACGAAACTACTAAGTAATATATTGAAGACGGCACTGCCATTCGCCTTTGGTGTTGGCATCCTGTGGTGGATGTATCGCGAAACCGATTGGGCGGAGTTTTGGCGCGTTATTTCCTGTGAATTACATTGGGGATGGATGTTCGTTTCGCTCCTTTTTGGAATTGTTCCGCAGGTGTTTCGCGCTTTGCGTTGGCAAATGACGTTGAAACCCATGGGTGAGATGGCGCGTTCGCGCACTTGCATTGATGCCATATTCCTTTCGTATGCCGCAAGTTTGGTCATCCCTCGTGTTGGTGAAGTTACCCGTTGCGGAACGCTGAAAAAGATGGATGGCGTGAGTTTCTCGAAATCTATCGGTACGGTTGTCACAGAGCGTTTGGTCGATTCGTTTATTATGTTGCTCATTGCCGGATTGGCGTTTGTGAGTCAGTTGCCCATTTTCCTGAAGTTTGTAGACGAAACGGGTGCTGACTTAAATTCGCTTCTCCATCGTTTTTCTAGTACGGGATACCTTGTAACCTTTGTTTGCATTATTCTTGCCATCGGCATTTGCGCAAGTCTCTTGTTTCGTTACAAGATGTTTGCAAAAGGTCGTCAGAAGGTGATGGGCGTATGGGAAGGCATCAGTTCGTTGCGCCACATTGAGCGCCCTTGGCTCTATTGGTTCTACTCCGTTGGAATTTGGGTGGGTTATTTTCTCCACTTCTATCTCGCCTTCTTCTGCTTTGATTTTACCTCGGGCATCAATCCCTGGGCAGCGCTTTTGATATTTAGCATCGGTTCGTTTGCCGTATTGGTTCCGACTCCTAATGGCGCAGGTTCGTGGCATTTTGCCGTAAAGACAATGCTCGTGCTCTACGGTGTGGCGGAATCACCTGCCGTAATGTTTGCACTGGTGGTACACACCATTCAGACAGGTTTAGTCATCTTGCTCGGAGCGTGGGGGTGGGGCGACTTAACTCAAGTGAAGGCGGTGAGTCAAGAACAAATTGTTGCAAACAAATAGAAAGTCCCCCATGTAGGTGTGAAAACGGTTAACCATCCTTTTGAAAAATATTCACTTTTAAATAACGATTCAACATTATGTCAGAAATCAGAAACCTACAACCCAAGGCTATTTGGGAAAACTTTTATCTCCTTACCCAAGTGCCCCGTCCTAGCGGACACCTTGAAAAGATTCAGAAGTTCCTTCTTGATTGGGCGAAGGAAAAGGGCGTTGAAGCAAAACTCGACGACGCTGGCAATGTAATTATGTATAAACCAGCAACTCCTGGTATGGAGGATTGCAAGATTGTAACTCTTCAGGGACACATGGACATGGTGCCTCAGAAGACACCCGAATCTCCCCACAACTTTGAAACTGACCCCATCGAAACATGGATTGATGGTGAATGGGTGAAGGCGAAGAACACGACGCTTGGTGCCGACGATGGTATGGCCGTTGCTACAATCATGGCCATCATGGAAGACAACACGTTGAAGCACGGTCCGCTCGAAGGTTTCATTACTGCTGACGAAGAATCAACAATGGGCGGTGTGAACAACATGACTTGCGACCTTCTTAAGGGCGACATCCTGCTCAACCTTGACAACGAAACATTTGGCGAATTCATGATTGGTTCGGCAGGTGGCATCAATCTTACTGCATCGTTGGAGTACAAGGAGGACGAAGTTCCCGCTGGAGATGCAGCCGTGAAGATTGGTATCCACAACTTGCTCGGCGGACACTCAGGTCTTGAAATCAATGAAGGACGTGGCAATGCTAACAAGATGATGGCACGCCTCGTGCAGGACGCTATCGCCAACTTTGAAGCACGCCTTGCTACATGGCAGGGTGGTAATATGCGCAATGCCATTCCTCGCGATTGTGATGTTGTACTTACTGTTCCCGCAGAAAATGTTGATGCGCTCAAGGAAGTTGTTGACGAATGGCGCGAAACATTTAAGGGCGAATATGGTTTTGTAGAAAAAGCCTTAACCGTAGACATCGAAGACGTAGCGCTTCCTGCAACTCTCGTTCCCGAAGAAATTCAAGACAATCTCGTTAACGCTCTTTGCGCTTGCCATAATGGCGTGATGCGCTTTATCCCTGAAGTGCCTAGCATCGTGGAAACATCTTCTAACCTCGCAATCGTAGAAATCGGAGGCGGAAAGGTGATGTTTAAAGTGCTTGTTCGCTCATCACGTGACAGTATGCGTGATTGCTGCACAGAAACATTGGAAAGCGTGTTCGCAATGGCGGGCATGAAGATTGAACTTGATGGCGCTTATCCCGCTTGGCAGCCCAACCCAGAAAGCGAAATCGTTGCGCTCATGAAGGACGTTTACAAGGAACTCTTTGGTGAAGAAAGTAAGGTGCAGGTGATTCACGCAGGTTTGGAATGCGGTGTCATCGGTGCGAAGTATCCCAAGATGGATATGGTAAGCTTTGGTCCCACCATGCGCTCTCCTCACACTCCTAACGAACGCTGCTACATCCCAAGTGTAGAAAAGTATTGGCAGTTTGTGCTTACAACGCTCGAACGCACACCCAAGAAGTAAAAGAAATGGTGAGGCGATAAGTCTTTTAAAACTCATTCCAGAAAAAACTCAAAATCTCAATAGTTATGAACAAAAAACTCATCCTTGCTTCCCTCTTTTGTCTTGGCACTGCTGTAGGTCAAGCGCAGGTAAGCAACATTAATCCCGTGCCTCAACAGGTTGCGAACATGGCGGACTTCATGATAGATGTACCCGCTGAGTGGACGGTTGTTACCGACAAGACCGTGACCACTTCTTACGCTCTCGATGCACTTCAAACAGCAACTCCCGCTCTTGCATCCAAGGCTGCTTTCAAGGTAACTCTTGGTTGGGGCGACCAAAAGGTGGTTAAGAAGTTTAAGAAACTCGTGCCCGCAAAGGCTGAAGGTTATTACTTGAAGGTAACTGACAAGGAGATTGTCATTGCTGCTAAGGACGAACGCGGTGCATTCTATGGCGTACAATCACTCCTCGCAATGATGAAGTATGGCAAGTTGCAGACTTGTGAAATCACAGACTTCCCTGATGTAGCATTCCGTGGTGTTGTAGAAGGTTTCTATGGCACACCTTGGAGTCAGGAAGATCGACTCTCGCAGTTCGACTTCTATGCTAAGAATAAAATGAACGTATATATCTACGGTCCGA
>CALCHM010000002.1 GCA_937901345.1 uncultured Prevotella sp.
AAATCAAAACAAATGGAAAATAAAATGCAAACTCTCGACCTTTTCACAGCTACTGCTGCAAATGCTAATCTCTACAACGAAGAAAACAAAGTTAAAAAAGCTCACACCCGCTCAACTCTTGGTTCCACAATAAAAATGAACGTTATGCAGGCAATGGATAAAATCGAGCGCCAATTTGGAAAGTGTTTTTTTGAAATGGTGGACGAAGACGAAAAGAGTATCGACATAATTTTTAGAGATATAAATAACAAATACCGAGAATTTTACACAAGCAACCGACAAACTTACGTAATCTATAACATTAAATAAATACGATATGAAATCAACAACAAAAGCCCCCAAAACAATTTCAATTAAAGGCGTAGTAAGAAGCACAAAGGCAGTAACAAACCAAACAACAACGGCGCCCGTGAAACAGAACACACCCAAAGAGGAAAAACCACTCACAGAAAAGCAAGAACAAGCACGGGCACGCCGTCAAGCGCTCAGGAGTTTAAGCAACGAATTAAAGAGCATGGCAGAACTCAACGGGCAAGAGGCAAACGTAAACGAACTTTTGCGAGAGTTTTACGCCGGAACAGGACACACTGAACTAAAAACTTTTGACCAGTGGAAAGAAGACGGGTATTTTGTCCGTAAAGGAGAAAAGGCGCTTTTACTTTGGGGAAAACCTAAAGCAAGCAAAAACGCAATACAAGAAGCAACCGAGCAAGGCAAAAGCGAAGAAGACGCCGACACGGATTTTTACCCACTCGCTTATTTATTCAGTAAACAACAAGTAACCCGTTACACTCAAAAATAATCAAAGGAAACGGGCGGACTAACCAACCGCCCACAAAACAAATTAAAACGCTATGACAACAGCAACAACAAACACAGCGACAGTAAACGCCACAAAGGCAAGTAAGACAACCAAAGCAAAGGCGAACAAAGAAACGCCAATTTTGGAACAGTTCAAAAAATTAAAAGAGAAACACACCGACGCCGTTTTACTCTTCCGAGTCGGGGATTTTTACGAAACCTATAACGAGGACGCAGAAACAACCGCCAAAGTTTTAGGGATAACCTTAACCAACCGAACCCAAAACGACGAAAAAATCAAAATGGCAGGTTTTCCCTTTCCTGCACTCGACACCTATTTACCCAAACTTATACGAGCAGGGCACAGAGTCGCAATTTGTGACAATCTTACAAACGAACCGCAAAAAGTTATTAACCCAACAGAACCGCAAACAGAAGAACCCGAAACTATGGTAGAACTAAAAGAAGAAACACCCGAAGAAATCGCAGAACGCAAGGCAAAAGAACTACAAAGTACTTTGCAGAAGCTCGCCACTTTGCAGGAGTTAAACCGCAGACGTAGCAAATTTATTGAAACACTCGACCAACTCAAAAGCGCCGAAGAATTGCTAAGTCAAAAAGCAGAAATCGACAGCGAACAATTTGCTTATAGCATCGATTTTGCAAGCGGAGAAACAAGGTACAACAGAGAGAAACTTTTCTCTATCACACACCAGGAAATCGTTTTGGATTTTGTGCGCTATCTGACCGAGAAAATCAAAACTAAGGTAGAAGCACTCGAAGCGCAAATTATAGCAGTATAGCGCCAAATATCCCACCGCCCTCGTGGCAGTGGGATTTTCTTTGCCCTATCGGCGGCACGTCCGCAGTCTGTGCCGCCGATAATGATAAAAATACCCCACACGATTTTGCATCTACGGCACAAAATCGTGTGGGACCCATTGAAGGTGGTGCCTTTGGCGCTGTCTTTTCATGCTATATATAATAGCAATACTTTTGTCGTACTAACACATCGAACTATGACAAGAGAACAACGCGTTAATCTTCAGTATTATTCTGCCATCGCTATGCTCGTCTGTGGCGTGGCACTGACCATTGCTGGTTTCATCGTGCCACCTACTGGGGAGATTTCTGACTCGGTACTTTGGTTTGCGGCGCAAACGATGATTTATGCTGGGTCGGTCTTTGGCGTGAACGTCTATGTAAACGACAAGTTTAATTCCATTAGGGAACGATTGGGTATCCAGGACAAAGAAGACGGGAAGGAGGTGAAGAAGGCATGAGACAGATTACCAAAATCATTGTTCACTGCTCCGCTACGCCTGAAGGAAAAGACTTCACCGTCGCTGACATCACTCGTTGGCATAAGCAACGGAAGTTCGTCACTATCGGGTATCACTACGTTATCTACCGCAATGGTGAAGTCCATAACGGCAGACCTGAAGCTCAGATTGGGGCACATTGTACCGGACACAACGTTAATTCTATCGGCGTCTGCTACATCGGTGGCGTAGCGAAAGATGGGAAAACGCCTAAAGATACTCGGACATCTGCGCAGAAACTCGCCCTTGAGCGCTTGCTCCGTCATCTTAAAGACAGATTTCCTAAAGCAGCGATCCATGGGCATCGTGATTTTGCCGCTAAAGCGTGTCCTTCGTTTGATGCCACCGAAGAATATAAAGATTTATGAAGCACCTTCTTCTCATTTTGATAGGCCTGGTCATGCTTTCTGCCTGTAAGGTGCGAGAGCATGACCTTTCTTCTCTTTCGGTGCGAACGGATACTGTTCACTTGGTCTCGCTCCGCTTGGATACGTTCCGTCTCCACGATAGTATTTTTATTCGGGAGTCTTTCGTGGGTGATACCATTCGTATCGAAAGGCATCACTATCACACGAAATATCGCACGCAGTTGGTTCACGATACCGTATATCAGCACCTCACCGACACGATACGCATCCGTGAGGTGCAGACCGTAGAGCGGAATAGCAAAGGCAATGCTACGCCCTATGTGGTCGTCATCATTGCCACTGCTATCGTTTCTATAATGCTTTACAGAAAATTCTATGGCTGATTTTGCTAAAGACATTCCTTATCACGTGTTTCCACACGAATTGGACTGCATTGTTATCAATGCAACGAATACTTGCACCGTGGAGTTCTTCACCAATGTGGGTGTAGATATGATACTCACACTGACACCTAATGCTGATGGGCAAATCATTATCGAGGATTTTGCCCAGTTGCTCCGTGACATCACGGCAGACCATCCTTGTGTTTTCTGTGAAATCTATTTGGAAGAGGAAGTAACAACGGAGTCCGGTGCCGCAGAGTTTTACGTCCGTGCTTGTCGCCAGGACTTAAACACTACATGCACCGAGTTCTGCAACAAGCATTTCTTCTCTTTGGTTAAGGGACCAAAGCCCACTTACATGGGTGCAGAAGAATTGCTCTTTGCCGATAATATCAACAAGGCTGTCGCCACGTTGATTTGGGTAAATCCAGAAAACGGGGACGTTAAAGAAACGACTAAGGAAATAGGAACCTCTGGGGATAATCTCTCTTCAAGAATTAACGTTTCGCCATCCCAATTTGCTTCACCAGGTGCGGAATACATACTGCATTCCTACCTTGTGAAAGCAGATGACAGAACGGCAGAGTTTATCTTGCAGTCGTGCAAGGATGCTACTCCCGTGAGTTTCATGTTCCGCAATGCCTTTGGCCACTTAGAGACGTTTCACTGCTTTGGCGCTACGCTGACGGAACTGAAACCTACACGCTCAACAGCTATGTTTGGAGGCAAGACGCGCAACTACCGTGTGCTTGCTGTTCCTGAACATACGTCGCACACGGGGATTATTCCCTCTCACATGGTTCCGCTATTTGCTGATTTGTGTAGCGCTACATTTGTTAAGGTCTTGCCTTCTGAGCGTGAGGTCTGCATCACGGATTGTGATTTCAAGATTTCTAATGACCTCTACACGCCACAACAGGCAACAATTTCTTGGCGTGAGGCGAACCGAAGTACACTCCATGAACCGACGGAGTCCTTCCGCACGTTTGATAATTCCTTTGATAATACCTTCTACTAATGAAACCGAAGTCTATACACAGAAACGATGCTATTCTGCTTCTAGAGGATAAGCAACCGCACAATCTCAAAGTCTGGAAACTCTCTACTGGAGACATCATAGAATACAAAGACGCCACCTGCATAGGCGGCTTCAAACGTAAGGGAACGCATAGAATTATGGTTCCACTTTCTGGAGTTATCCGAGAGTTTCGGGATATTACTCTTTTTGAGATTGATGGACTATCTGTTTACCTCTAAACTTGTCTTTTCTAATTCTCTATATATTGAATAAGTTTGCATCAAATCCAACACAGAAATGAAATACGACATCTACATCAATGGTTCAATAGGCTATCCCTTCTCAGCCTCCTTCATTCAAGACGAACTCGCCAAGGTGGGAGACGCACCCTGCACGGTGTATATCTCCTCCTTGGGCGGTTCTGTCGTTGATGCGCTCCAAATCCGCCAAATGTTCCTGGAACACGGCAACGTCACTGCTCACCTTCATGGCTTCGTAGCAAGTGCTGCTACTATCATCGCCATGGGTGCCAAGCGCATTGTTATGGGCGAGTTCGCTTTGCTCCTCGTACACCGCTGTTCCAACTGGATTGACGAATGGGGAACGATGAATGCCGACGAAATTGCGCAGACCATACAGAAATTGGAAGCATCCAAAAATGCCCTCGAAACGATTGACCAGACCGTGGTCAATATCTATGCTGCACGCTGTGGCAAGAAAGTCGAGGACATTGCCGGATGGATGAAAGATGCAGATTGGCTCAACGCTGAAACCTGCAAAACGTATGGTCTTATTGATGAGATCATCAAAGATGAACAATCAATAGCCCTTACCGACGGCATTAAAGGTCAAATCCTGGCGTGCGGACTTCCTGTTCCTGAAGTCGCACATCGTGATGAACATCGTTCTATCTTAGATTCTATCCGTTCTTTCTTCAAAGATAAAACCATTGTGAAGACAGAAACTATCGACCAACCCACCAACACAGAGACTCTACATATCATGAACAAAGAATTTACCTACATCCTTGCCGCCCTTCAGTTGGACGGCATTGAGCAGACGCAGAACACGGTGGTACTTTCTGTTGAGCAGATGACCGCGCTTGACAACCACCTTTCTGCGCTTGCTGAGGAGAAACGAACGCTCACAGACGAGATTGCATCCCTTCGTGAGCAAGTAAGCAACCTTCAAAAAGCAGATGGCGACGAAACGTCACACATCGAGGACGGCGCTGTCGTTGACATGTCGCACCTCTCACGTGCTAAAGCTGATTATGAACGCATGAAACACCTTAACTAAATATGGCTACTACCTACTTTAACATCACCGACGCCGAACTTCAAAAGTCGGCTGTCACCTACAGAAAAGACCTGTTGGTTATGCCCGTTATCGCGGCTGAAGAAACTCTCAAACACATGACCGCTCGCCCTGGCGTCGGTGGTCGTGAAGTCCTTGGACAACTCTCTGGAGGCATCGAGATTGGTCCCTATGACCCTAATCGTGTCGATAATGATGGTGTGACCATCAAACCACGTACCTTGGAAACGTTCCTCGGTAGCGTTATCAAGCGCTTTGATATGAACCAACTCGCCAAGACGGTTTACGGTTCACTCACCACCCAAGGCGAAGCGCTGACGTCGTTGGACATGGCACGCCAAGTCCTTAACTTCCTCTCTATGCAGTTGGGTAGAAACCTCAACCAGCATATCTGGAACGCAAAGCGTAATGACGCTGGCACGAAGACCGTTGACCTTTTCGATGGCTTCGACACCATTACCGAAAAGGAAATTACTTCTGGCGCTATTGCGACAGGTCAAGGTAACTTCATGCAGCTTGGCGATGAAATCACCAAGGACAACGCTACTGACATCTTGATGTCTATCTACGAAGGTGCTGACGATATTCTCCAGGGAACACACACCAAGATGTTTGTGCCGTTCTCTGTCTATCGTGCCTATAACAAGGACTACATGCAGACCTTCGGTAGTGTTTCCTACAACACTGAGTTTAAGAAGACGTATCTTGAAGGTACTGACAACCTTTGTGAACTTGTTCCGCTCACGTCTAAGAAGGACTCTAAGTTCATCCACCTCACTACGCAGTCTAACATGATTTATGGTTATGGTGATGGACTCGACGCGGAAAAGATTGCTATCGAAAAGCATCACGAGTTCTTGCTTTCTTTCGTAGCAACGATGTTCTTCGGTTGCCAGTTTGAAACGATTTCTAAGGAACGTCTCCTTGTTGCTAAACTCGCTGTCTAACTCTTAATCTTTTTTCCTATGGCTAAAGTATGTACTAACAGCGCACTCTACGATAGTTTGAACTTCTGCAAGGGCAAGACTGTCCTTCCTGGTATTCGTTCTCGTTTGTACTATATCCCTAAACGTGATATTGTGAAATGGCCTACCTTGCCCGATACCGCCACTGACGGCATGGGCGAACTCGCCACCTATACAGGTGACTTTGTTTTGGAGGCTGACAAGCATTGGAACTACATCGACCTTATCGACAATAAGGGTAAAATTGAAAGTGAGAGTCAGGGCGACAAACCTGCACGCACCTTCTTGAACAAGACTGCTGTTGTCCATCCGGACACTGACGAAGAAGCAACTGGTTTCTGTCGCCAAGCTAACGCTGACGATTTTGTCTATCTGCTTCAACGTCGTGACGGCAAGTTCCGTGTGCTCGGTAACAAGATGTTTGAAACAGATACAAAACCGAAGCAAGACGGCGGTGAAGGTGTCACTGGCGACTTCGGCACTACGCTTGAAATCGAGGTGACTGACGTTTGCCCTCCTCCTTACTACACGGGCAAAATCCTCACCGCAGACGGCACTATCAGTGGCGAGACAGGAGAACCTGTAACTGATTAAACACGATGCTTATGCTTGACGAACGTTTCACTCAGGAATTACAAGCCTGGCTCGACACGCCTTCCGACTCCCGTAACTTAGCTACGGGAGCGGAACTTTTGCTTCGCTTGAATAAGAATCGCTGGATGCACCAAATGATTTTGAAGAAGCGGAACTTCTCAAAATTAGAGCATGAACTCAAAAAGTATTTGGCTATCCGCTTGGAAGGTCTCACCAAGCGTGAGGTCGTCGCCATGGAGCAAACGGTGTTACCACTCGCTACAGAGTCCTTAGAGTTGGGCGCTCCTGTCATCACTACGGATGCGGAACTGCCCAAGGGTAACTACCGAGGCAAACGTCAAGACCATGACACCTTGCCTCAGGAACTCCAAGACCTCTACGAGCGTAACGGCGACATCTATTTCAAGATGAAGCAGCTCTTCGAGACTTTGAAGCAGATGGAGAACGATACGCCTTGTGATCGTCATGAGTACCTAAAGCAACTCGACGAACTCGATAAGGCATATCGCCAGAATTGGGAAACCTACGACACTTGGAGCGCTGAACAAGCAGTAAAGCCTGTAACAGACGCACCTACAGCACAACAGTTACAAGCCGCTCGCAAGTATATCTCAGCCAACAAAAAGAAGTTGGCAGAGACGGGTGAAGAAGAACTCCGTGAGAAGATTCAGCAACGTATCGACTTATTGCTTTCTGCTGAACAAGGTTTTGACGCTGATTATCAAGCGGAACTCGAAGAATTGGGACTGACTTTTGTTGCTCATTAGAATACAATTTGTTTGCATTTAACCATTTGTTGGGCGGACGCAGTTGGGAAACTCCGTCCGCCCGTTTTGATTTATAGCATGAAACCAAAACCCGAAATACACAATCCCAAGGACGTTCCGGTGCAGGTCATTCTGACGGACACCTTTCAGTTGGGATATGTCTTGGAGCACTTGCTCGCCTTTACGGGACCTGCTGATATTACTGTCAGCACGTACTCCACAGGCGAGGAGTTCTTGCGCAAACTTATCGCCCTTCGTTCCAAAGGACTGATTAAACGGGCGCGACTCTACACCGATTTCAAGGCGGCAGAGAAGACGGCACGTGTCAATACGATGCTTCGCACCTCATACGATGAAGTGCGCTTCTGTCCGAACCACTCAAAGGTGATGGTTATCGAAGGTGACTTCCCTGTGGTCGTCATTTCTTCGCAGAACCAAACACGTGGTAACCGCCTAGAGAATTACGCTGTGCTTCATTCCCGTCAGGTGGCAGACTATTGTCTGTCGCAATTAGAGAACCTTAAAACGTTTACACTTTATGAATGAAATCATTGTCATCAATGATGATCTTTCAGAATACATTGATGAGATACAGAACTACGTCAAAGAACTGACGCCAATCTCTGATATGGCGCTACTCCTGAACGTGGACGAACGCCGACTCCGTGATGCCATTGATGACCTGTCCAGTCCGGTCTCACTGGCATATCGTCAAGCAAAAGCACAAGTGGCTTTAGAACTCCGTCGTCGTGATATTGAACTCGCTGAAGCTGGTAGTTCAACGGCGGCAGATGAAGTCAACGCCCATTTCCGTAGAATGATACGAGACGAATAATGTATGAATCCTGAATTGATAGAACGCACACAACGCTTTCTCTTTGCCACAGAGGAAGAAATGATAGAGGCCAAATTGCCCCAACCAGTGCAGTCTCGCATACTCCGTTTGCGAGACATGTATGCGTTTTGGCTTCGTCATCCGGCTTACGCGGATAAAGCCATTGTTGCCCAACTTCGGCAACAACACAACATTAGTTTTTCACAAGCATACGAGGACGTGCGCTTGTTGAAAATCTGTTTGGGCAATATTGGACAGATGACCCGTCAATGGTGTCAGTATCTCTTCATGCAGCGTTGTGAGGAGGGTTTTGAAATGGCACGCAGTTCTGGCGATGCCAATGCTTTTGCCAAGATGCTTGCAGCTCTTGGTAAGTTCACCCGTCTTGACCATGATGAGGACATCGGTCCGGACTACTCACAGATTGTTCCTCAGCAGTTTGAACTGACCTCCGACCCGTCTGTGGCTGGTTTTGAACGCATACCCAATGTATTAGAGCGCTCGCGTTTCCTTTTCGCTCGCTACAAGAAGCAGTCAGAAGACGCTGAGTATGCTCATGTAATTGAAGAATCACCCAACGAAACAGAAGAACATGTTACTCTATATCCACAAGATTGAATACTGTGAAGCAAAACACTTGAAGTCAGCAATTTACTTACCTGACCACTTCAAGGTCATCTTGAAAGAAGTCATGCCCTGGCGTGAAGTTCCAATTGTCGGTTTAGCTGCGCTAGAGACAGGTGATGAGTTGGATAATGGTGTGCGTTTGCACACGCAGAAACTCACGGCGACGCTGGAAACGGAATACGTTTTCCCGCAGTCGCCAACGGTTTTTCTCATCACCGCTGTCAACGGAACGCAGTACCTTCTCGGCACTTCTGACGCTCCGTTTCCACTCATTCAGCAGAACACTATTTTGTCGTCAAATGCTGCCGAAAATGCCATAACAGAACTTGTTGTTAACTTAACTTCTCGATTTCCTTTGACAAAAACACAATATTAACATGTACAACATACCATTGTGAAAAAGAATACCCATAGGAAGCGGCATGCTGGTCACACAGTCCGCTTCCTAGAGCATAAAAAGTAATAGTAAGTGTGCCGATTGTCTGGGGGTGTGTTGGTGAAAAATCGTACGTTTTTGGGCGGTCGAAAATGAGTGTCGGTTGAAATTAACGAGAGAGATATTTTGCTTTTATAAATATTTAAGTTAAATTTGCCGAACGTATAAGAAACGAGTTTGAACTATGTGTAAAAGTTTGTTGCATAAGAAGATGAATAAAATGGTCAATACCTTTGGCCGTTTGAATTTTTTTGTTAGCAAGCAAGCAAGCAGTAGACGTATACACTAATGATATAACTCTTGTGCCTGTGTCGGTGAACATTACTGACGCAGGCACAAGTGTTTTTATATTTCAGCGAGATTCATAACATAAATTTATAAATACTATAAACTATTGAAAATGAAACGACATTCTTTTATTCGCAGTCTTTTCTGCTTCCTTGTTATGGTGATGGGGTTTGCTCCCGCCCAAGCTCAGGAACAGGGCAATTACTACGTTAAGTATGGTGCAGATGTAAATGTGAATCACGGTTCACATTACCCCATTATGGTGGGCGTAAGCAACGTGCGTGGGGAGCAACAGGTGCTCAATAATATAGCTTCAGCTCCGCGTTGTCAGGCTTATTTTGACAAGACTTCAACAGTCTTTAATGTAAAAAGTGGAGAAACCATAACACCTCTGATTACGATAAATGGTAGTTGGATGCACGGTTATGTGTATGTTGACTGGAACAACAATGGTCAATTTGACGTAGCGCTTACGGGCGACGGTCCTTACATTAAGGGTGAGGACAACGAACTGATGTGCTGGTCGCTTTACAGCAAAAGTGGTGATGGCAACTCGGGTTGGAATAGTGCAGGTCTCTATGTTGACGGTGACGTTTTAGCTCCAGGTTCCTTCCGTGTGCCTGAAAACCTTGAGGTTGGTTCCACTTATCGTATGCGCTACGCTATTATGTGGAATTGCATTGACCCCACAGGTGCTTCTTATGCAAATTACATTTCTGATGGTGCAGCTATCATTGATGTTACCTTGAATATTTCAGGTGTCGCAAGTGGTGATGAATTGTATGAATATCCTATTAATGAATACGTTGAACCTCGCGTGGGAACAACTCCCGATGCCGCATCTTGGAATGCCCTTCCAGAGGGACTCATTGCATCATGGGGTTCACGCGATGTTCATTACAAACTTCATGAAGTTCCCGAATTGACACAGCAAGATGTTGCAACCTTGCGTGCATGGAAGGGTGAACGTGCCAACATTCAAGCCGTACTTTATAGTAAGACCGACCAGGGCATGCTCTCGGTGCGTATGACAGAATGGAAAAAGGATGGTGTCGCTACGGGTATTAATAATGCTGGCGATGCCCGTTTCGTAAACTATGTAATTACAGACGACTTTACATCATGTGGTAATCACCCCATGAGTTATCCTACATGGCTTGTTGCTGATGTTATAGATCAAGATAAGCCTCATGCCGTTCCTGCTATGGAAACGCGCCCCGTGTGGTGTACTATTGAAGTGCCTCGCGACATTGTTGCTGGCGCTTATACTACAGACCTTGAGGTGGTGAATGAAGCGGGTAATGTTGTAAAGCGCCTTGCGCTCACTATCGTAGTAGATGACCATGCGCTACCTACTGTTGCCGAACAGAAATTCCACCTCGACTTTTGGCAACAACCTTATGCCGTGAGTCGCTATTATGGGGTGAAGCGCTGGAGCGACGAACATCTTGAAGCCCTCCGTCCTTACCTCAAAGCCTTAGGTCGTGCAGGTCAGCGTGTTGTATCAACCATTCTCTTCTACGAACCCTGGGGCGAACAAACGCATGACCTTTTCGATCCCATGGTTGAAACCGTGAAGAAGGCGGATGGCACATGGGCTTACGATTATACCGTATTTGATAAATATGTGGAACTCTGTGCCGAATGTGGTATAGACAAGTACATCAACTGCTTCTCTATGGTGCCTTGGGATGTGAGTTTCCGCTACTGGGATGAAGCCACTGAGGAATATAAATATGTGCAGACCGAAACCTCTACAGAGGCGTATCGCGAATTGTGGACCAGTTTCCTCACCGCTTTCAAGGCACACCTCATAGAGAAGGGATGGTTTGAAAAGACCAATATCGCCCTTGACGAGCGCGCTGAAGCTGACATGCTCAATGCCTATGCCATCGCTGGTAATTTAGGATTTAACATGGCGCTCGCAGGTAATTATCACAGTTCTCTTTGTGACAAGTTCCGTGACCTCTGCGTACAGCTCGGTCAGGAGGGACGCTTCACTGCTGCCCAGCTTGCTGAGCGTAAGGCTAAGGGTTGGATAAGTACCTATTACACGAGTTGTGCCAATGCTGAGCCCAACATCTACACCAATTCTTATCCTGCAGAAGCTGCTTACTTGCCCATCTATGCTGCAAAGATGAACCTCGATGGTTACTTACACTGGGCATGGATGAATTGGGACGAGCATCCTTTGACCGACAGTCGCTTCCGCAAGTTTGGTTCGGGCGATACCTACTGCTACTACCCCGGCAACCGCTCCAGCATCCGCTTCGAGCGCCTCATTGAGGGTATCCACCAATATGAGAAGATACAGATTTTGCGTGAGGAGTATGCGGATAATGCTGATATGCTCTATAAACTCAACACGTTGCTCGGTCGTTTCAACAGTTCCACGATGGCAGGCACAGCTTGTGCTGCGCTTGTAAACGATCTTGAGAACTTCCTTAATAGTGTGGACGTGGAGGTTCCAGCCCCTCCCACGATTGCTACAGGTTACTACCACATGATCAGTAAGGCCACTGCACGTAAGGAGCACCTCTACAACGATGCTACCCACACGGGAAATGGCAATCGACTTACCTTGCAGTCAGATGCTATGGTAAACACCAACAACGGTATCTGGCAGATTACATCCCTTGGCGGTGGTAAGGTAGCAATTAAGAATGGTGATGGAAACCCCATTGTAGCAGGTGGAGCTGGTGGTTCACTGATGGGAAGTTACAGCGAACTCACTATCGGTAGCACCTACGATATTGGCGGTGTGTGTTACTACTACTTTGATGCAGCCCTCAATTGTTCAAACAACAATAGTTCCTACATGGTAGGCGGAAAGGAACACCTTACTACATGGGCATCGGGTCCTGCAAATGCTGAAGACAACTTGTGGCGCTTTGAACCCGTGAACGTTGAGGGTAAATTCATATACGAAGTAGTCATTGAGGGCAACCCCAATCTCTATGTCGCTTATGATAATGGCACCATCACGCAGCGCGCCTTTAACGGAGGTTTCTTTGTCACCGATGCTCCCATCTTCGAAGCGCAACTCTCATTGGCAACGCTTGACGGGGACGTTAAGGACGACCTTGTTATTGCGGTAAAGGGCACCACCATCGTGGTGGAAAGTGTGCCGACGCATATAGCTAATCGCGAAATTACCACCGTTACCGCTACTTACGACCTTCACGGTCGCCGTATGAAAAATCCAGTTAAGGGTGTTTACATCGTCAATGGGAAGAAGGAACTGAAGTGATGATCTGTATGTGATGTGTAATAAGTTGTAGATTTATAGATTACCCTAATAGTGCCTCTGTTGCAATTGTAGAGGGATTGTTGGGCGGACAAACAAACTCCCCAGCGTCATCAAAAGGATGATGCTGGGGAGTTTTTCTGATTGTTTAGATATGATGAAATTTGTCAGACAGCAGTAAACTTTACAACTGCTGCATGTCGTTGAGTTTCTTGTAATAACCGTTTTTGGCAAGGAGGTCGTCGTGTGTACCGCGTTCTACGATGCGACCTTCATGGAGCACGCAAATCTCGTCTGCATTCTTGATGGTGGAGAGTCGGTGAGCGATGGCTATTGTTGTGCGTGTCTTCATCAAGCGTTCGAGAGCTTCCTGAACGAGGCGTTCGCTTTCGGTGTCGAGTGCCGAAGTGGCTTCGTCAAGAATGAGGATGTCGGGATTCTTCAAGATGGCGCGTGCAATAGAAACGCGTTGGCGCTGACCGCCTGAGAGACGGCAACCGCGGTCACCCACTCCTGTGTCATAACCTTGCTCGCTCTGCATGATAAATTCGTGAGCGTTGGCAATCTTTGCTGCTTCCTGAACCTGCTCAAGCGTTGCGTTTTCTACGCCAAAGGCAATGTTGTTGAAGAACGAATCATTGAAGAGAATGGCTTCTTGATTTACATTGCCAATCATCTTACGGAGGTCGGAGAGTCGCATTGATTTGATGTTCACTCCGTCAACGAGGATTTCGCCTTCCGTTACGTCGTGATAGCGAGGAAGAAGGTCGACGAGGGTAGATTTACCCGAACCACTTTGACCTACGAGAGCGATGGTTTGTCCGCGCTTCACGGTGAGGTTGACGTCCTTCAGCACATTGGTCTTACCATTATAGGAGAAGGTAATATCCTTGAAGGTGATTTCTTCCTTCAAACCGTCAATGTGGGCAGCATTCTCGGGTTCTTGAATGGGATTCTCTGCATTGAGAATTTTGTTGACGCGTTCCACAGACGCCATACCCTTGGGGATGTTATAACTCGCCTTAGAGAGGTCCTTGAGGGGTTGGATGATGCTGTAAAGAATCACCATGTAGAAGATGAACGTGGGAGCATCAATGGGTGCGTTATTGGAGAAAATAAGCGTTCCGCCATACCAAAGCACGAGTACGATGAGGCAAGTGCCGAGGAATTCACTCACGGGGTGAGCTGATGATTGGCGAACGGCAACCTTTCCCGCTGCATCGCGGAATTCGTTTGCCGAAGCGTCGAAGCGGTCGCACATCTTGCGTTCTGCAGTAAAGGCCTTGATAATGCGCATGCCGCCCAAAGTTTCTTCGAGTTGCGACATGGTTTCGCTCCATTTATTTTGGGCATCCATACTTTGACGCTTGAGTTTGCGTCCAATCTTACCCATTGCCCAACCCATTAAGGGAAGTACGACAATGGTAAATAAGGTAAGTTCCCACGACGTATAGATGAGCACGCCAAAGTAACAGAGCAAGAGGATGGGGTTTTTAATCAGCATTTCGAGCGACCCCGTCACAGAGGTTTCTATTTCATTGACGTCCCCACTCATGCGAGCGATAATGTCGCCCTTACGTTCGTCAGAGAAGAAGGAGAGGGGAAGCGAAATGATCTTGTGATACACCTCCGAGCGGATGTCTCTCACAATCCCCGTACGCATCGGCACCATAATCGCCACGGATGCAAAATAACATCCCGTCTTCAAGAGTGTTGCTACGACAAGAAAGCTACCGATGAGCAAAAGTGTGGTTGAGGCGCCATACACCGCGATGAGTTCTGTGGTGTAATAGTAAAGGTTGTTTACAAAGATGTCCTTCATCCCCATACCTGCCGTATCCCAAGGAATGAATTTGTAGACCGTCGTATCGAGTCCGAAGAGCAATTGCAACATCGGGATGAGCGACACGAAGGAAAAGACATTGAGCACTGCCGATAAGATATTAAAGAACAGTGAGCCGAATAGGTAGCGCTTATAAGGGGCTACGTAACGACTAATGAGTTTGTAAAATTCTTTCATGGGGAATAAATATAGTTGACGAGTTTTTAGGTACGAGATGAGGGGTTAACGTTTAACGTTGAAGGGTTAACGTTGAACGATTAACGATTAACGTTGAAGGGGGGCTGTTGACCGTTGACCGTTCCCCGTTCATTATCACCCTTTTCTTCCAAAATCAGCAGGGATTTCGCCCCACTTTTCCGTTTCCCACTTACGCAGGTCGTTGGTATAGGAATGGGTGCGCAACCAAGTTTCGGCGCGGCGAATATGTTCGTGAAGGGTTTGAGTCTTCTTGTTAAGGGGGAGCGTTGTTCGGCATTGCTTGCGTTTCACCCAAAGCATGGCATTGACGCTATCCGAATAAATGGGGATGGAGTATCCTCGTTGTTGTAAGAGGGCAAGACCGTGAACGATGGCCAAGAATTCTCCGATGTTGTTCGTGCCAAACACGGGACCGTAATGAAAGATTTCTTCGCCCGTTTTGAGATACACACCGCGATATTCCATTTGTCCAGGGTTGCCACTGCAGGCAGCATCCACGGCAATGGCTTGTGGGTCAACTGCATTGGGAAGCGCTTGACACGCTTTCAGCGCTGCCTGCTTGCGCAAGAGTTCCAGGCGGTCTTTAGAGGGAGTAAGGTCTTTAACTTCTTTAGAGTCATTAAGGTCTTTAACGCATTCGTACTGTTGCTGTGCTTCAATTTCTCCTTTTTCCTTTCTCCTTTCTTCTTTCCCAATGTATTCCAACGGACCTTCTTCAAAGGCAATCTCAGCCTCTTCACGCGAAGAAAAGGCTTTGAAGACAGCCTCGGGATATCCCTTCACCTGTGCTTCAGCCTCTTCCCACTTAGTGTAGATTCCAGGAGCGTGTCCTTCCCACACGACATAGTATTTCGGTTTCTTTGCCATGTCGGTGGCACGGATTACATACGTTCAGGCATTTCGATGCCGAGGAGTCCCATGCCGAGGCGAATTACCTTGGCTACGTTCTGCGAGAGCACGAGACGGAACACCTTCTTCGCTTCATCTTCTTCGCGGAGAATGCTGAATTCGTGGTAGAATTGGTTGTATTCCTTCACGAGTTCGTAGCAGTAGTTGGCGATCGTAGAGGGCGAATAATCTACGCCCGCAGCTTTCACTACTTGAGCAAATTCTGCTACGTGCTGAATGATTTCTTCTTCCTTCGTTGAGAGCGCAACGTTCGCACTGAGCGTTTCGGGAATCACGATACCTGCATCTTCGGCCTTGCGGAGGATAGATCGGATACGTGCATAAGTATATTGTACGAAGGGACCTGTGTTACCGTTGAAGTCGATACTTTCTTCGGGGTTGAAAAGCATGTTCTTGCGAGCATCCACCTTAAGGAGGAAGTACTTCAAGGCACCCATACCCACGATGCGTGCTACTTCTTGCTTCTCTTCCTCGCTCATGTCGGCAAACTTACCCGCTTCGTCGCTTGTCTGACGTGCTTGGCGCACCATTTCTGCTACTAATTCGTCAGCGTCAACAACAGTGCCTTCACGACTCTTCATCTTACCGTTGGGAAGTTCCACCATGCCGTAAGAGAAGTGCACCAAATCCTTACCCCATTCGAAACCAAGTTTGTCAAGCAAGATTGAGAGCACCTGGAAGTGGTAGTTTTGTTCGTTACCCACGACGTAAATCATCTTGTTAATGGGGAAGTCTTGGAAACGAAGCTTTGCTGTACCAATATCTTGAGTCATGTAAACCGACGTGCCGTCAGAGCGGAGCAAGAGCTTTTCGTCCAAACCATTACCTGTGAGGTCGGCCCATACAGAACCGTCTTCGCGCTTGTAGAAAAGACCCTTCTGAAGTCCTTCAATCACCTTTTCGCGACCTTCAAGGTAGGTGTCGCTTTCGTAATAAATCTTGTCGAAACCCACACCGAGTGCTTTGTATGTTTCATCAAAACCTTCATACACCCATTCGTTCATTTTGCGCCAAAGTGCACGTACTTCGCGGTCGTTGTGTTCCCACTTTACGAGCATTTCGCGAGCTTCCTTCATAAGGGGCGCTTCCGCTTTTGCCTTTTCTGTAGCTGCTTCTTCATCCATACCTTCCGCCATGAACTTTGCCGCAAGTTCCTTCACTTCTGCGCGATAGTGCTTGTCGAAAGCCACATAGTAATCACCAATCAAGTGGTCGCCCTTCTTGCCTGAAGATTCGGGAGTTTCACCATTGCCATACTTCTGCCAAGCAAGCATAGACTTACAAATATGGATACCGCGGTCGTTCACGATATTTGTCTTCACCACACGGTTGCCGTTAGCTTCAGCAATTTGTGCTACAGCCCAACCAAGGAGGTTGTTACGCACGTGTCCCAAGTGGAGGGGTTTGTTCGTGTTGGGTGAAGAATATTCAATCATCACGAGGGGCGAACGATCGGTGGGCGTTGTGAAACCATACTTTTCCGCTGCGTGGATGTCGTTCAACAGCGCGATCCAAGCGGTGGGAGCGATAACGAGGTTCAAGAAGCCCTTGATGACGTTAAACGAAGCAATAACGTCGGTATGTTCCTGAAGGTATTGACCGATTTCCTGAGCTGTGTCTTCGGGTTTCTTCTTCGATACACGGAGGAATGGGAACACCACGAGCGTAAGGTGACCTTCAAATTCCTTCTTTGTCTTTGAAAGTTGCACCTGTTCTGCGGGTGCATCAAAGTCGTAAAGTTCCTTAATCGCAGCAATAATGGCTGCAGAAAGTTGTTGTTCTATCTTCATAATTTGTTTTTAGTTTTGCGTTGGACGTTTCTGATTTTCTGCCCTACCTAACCGTCTTAATCCATCTTGTTATGATTTACCGAGAATAATTGGTTTTTGGTCCTTTTGCAGACGTGTTTTTACTACAAGTATTCTGGTTTCTTACCGGTTGGATAGTGGCGTTAATACACGTTTAAATTGCACGCAAATTTACTATTTTTTACCATAGTGGGCAAATTCAGGGGCGCTTACGCTTAAATTCGGAATAAAAAAAGGTATTTTTGCCGTGAAAAATAAGGAATCACCCCTCATTGTGCGTATTGCAGATTGCGTTATGAGCGGTGTTTGTGTACGCTAAACGCTTCCAATTTTAACGGATGACGAAAACCCAATTTTAACGGATGACGATAAAGATTAAAGGCGCTCGGGTCAATAACCTCAAGAATATCGACCTTGAAATTCCTCGCGACAAATTGATAGTTGTTACAGGCTTGTCGGGTTCCGGCAAGTCGTCTTTGGCTTTCGACACACTTTATGCCGAAGGTCAACGTCGGTATGTAGAAAGTCTTTCTGCCTATTCGCGCCAGTTCTTAGGGCGAATGCACAAACCGGAGTGTGATTATATCAAGGGACTTCCTCCCGCCATTGCCATCGAACAGAAGGTGACGTCGCGCAATCCGCGCTCAACGGTGGGCACTTCTACGGAAATTTACGAATATCTCCGTCTGCTTTATGCGCGCATTGGTCGCACGTTCTCGCCAGTGAGTGGTGAGGAGGTGAAACGTCACACGGTGAAAGACGTCATCGATTGCGCGCTTTCGCATCCTGCTGGTACGCGCTTCACGGTGCTTGCTCCGATGCGTATCCATGGCGACCGCACCCTGCGCGAACAGTTGGAGATTGACCTGAAACAAGGACTTTCGCGCTTGGATATTGAGGGAGAAATGGTGCGTATCGAGGATTTTCTGTCGGAAGGACAACAGACAACGGACAATGAACAACAGACAACAACTGGGGGGCTTTACTTGCTCCTCGACCGCTTGGCGGTAGATAATTCACAAACCGCTATTTCGCGTCTTGCCGACTCCGTTCAAACGGCGTTCTTTGAAGGTGGCGGAACCTGCGTGTTACGCTTCTATCCAGGAAAGGAAACGGTGACGTTCAGCGAGCGCTTTGAGGCCGATGGCATTCAGTTTGAAGAACCTTCCGACAGCATGTTCTCGTTTAACTCTCCCTTGGGCGCATGCCCCGAATGTGAGGGTTTTGGGCGCATCATGGGTATTGATGAACAACTGGTGGTCCCCAATTCTTCGCTCTCGGTGTATGACGGTGCCGTAATGTGTTGGCGCGGTGATAAGATGGGCGAATGGCGCAAGGAATTCTGTCGTCGTGCCTCGGAGGTTGGGTTCCCGATATTTGAACCTTATTACAACCTTACGCAGGAACAGAAGGACTATCTCTGGCATGGCGACGGCAAAGTGCATCATGGCGATGGTGACTGGGATGTTTGCATCGACCGTTTCTTCGACATGCTCCGCGAAAACCAATATAAGATTCAGTATCGCGTCATGTTAGCACGCTATCGCGGAAAGACGGAGTGCCCCACGTGTCGCGGTTCGCGCTTGAAGAAACAAGCGTCTTATGTAAAGGTGGGCGGGAAGAATATTACCGAACTCGTGCGTCTGTCTATCCGAGAGTTGCAGGAATTTTTCGCTAACTTGACGCTCCTTCCGCATGAAGAGCAGGTGGCAGCGCGCCTCTTGACAGAAATACGCAGCCGTTTGGAATTCTTGATGGATGTCGGTTTGGGTTATCTCACCCTCGACCGCTTGAGCAACACGCTTTCGGGCGGCGAAAGTCAGCGTATCAACCTTGCCACTTCACTCGGTTCGTCGCTCGTGGGTTCGCTTTACATCCTTGACGAACCCAGCATCGGACTTCACTCGCGCGACACCGACCGTCTCATTTCCGTCTTGAAGAAGTTGCGTGACTTGGGAAACACCGTAGTAATCGTAGAACACGATGAGGAGATTATTCGTGAGGCTGATTACATCATTGACATCGGTCCCGACGCGGGTCGCCGCGGTGGTGAAGTGACGTTTGCAGGTACCCTCTCTAAGGGACTCGCTCACGGAGGCGATGAAAACTATAACTCGCACACGTTGCGCTATTTGACAGGCCGTGAACGCATCGAAGTTCCCACCTCGCGCCGTCATTGGAACAATTTCATCGAACTCAAAGGTGCGCGCCACAACAATTTGAAGGGGGTTGACGCCAAGTTCCCTCTGAACGTTATGACGGTTGTCACGGGGGTGAGCGGTTCGGGAAAATCCACACTCGTGCGTGACATTTTCTACCGTGCCTTGAAGCGCCACTTCGATGAACCCTGCGACCGTCCCGGCGAGTACATTTCGCTCGATGGCGACTTGAATCAAATCAAGGCAATTGAATTTGTCGACCAAAATCCTATCGGCAAATCCTCGCGCTCGAATCCCGTGACCTATGTCAAGGCTTACGATGAAATCCGCAAGTTGCTAGCAGCGCAACCCTTGGCGAAGCAGATGGACTTCACTGCAGCCCATTTCTCCTTCAATACCGATGGCGGACGTTGTGAGGATTGTAAAGGTGAGGGCACGGTAACGGTGGAAATGCAATTCATGGCCGACCTCATCTTGGAGTGTGAAGCGTGTGGCGGAAAGCGTTTTAAGAGCGATATCCTTGAAGTGCGCTTTGCGGGTAAGAATGTTCACGACATTCTGGAGATGACCATCAATCAGGCGATAGAATTCTTCACCGAGCACGGGCAAGAAAAGATTGCGCGTCGTCTGAAACCGCTTCAAGATGTAGGACTCGGTTACATCCATCTCGGTCAACCTTCGTCAACCCTATCTGGTGGTGAAAACCAACGCGTGAAGTTGGCTTACTATCTCGGTTTGGAACGCACCGAACCCACTTTGTTCATCTTTGACGAACCCACCACGGGACTCCACTTCCACGACATCAAGCGCCTGCTTTGCTCCTTCGATGCCCTCATTGCGCGTGGTCATACCGTATTAATCATTGAGCACAATCTTGACGTGATTAAGTGTGCCGACCACGTGATAGACCTCGGTCCTGAGGGCGGAGACGAAGGTGGCACCATCATAGCTTGTGGCACGCCTGAGGAAGTCGTGGCACAGGGCGTGGGGTACACCGCGCGCTTCTTGCAAGAAAAGATACGTTAGAAATGAGAAAGGAAAAATGAGAAAGGAGAAATGGCTGCGCGCCGCCGTTCTCTATTCTCATAGTTTGTTTCCCCCTTTCTTATAAAACACAAATGACCTCTTGTTAACTCAACAAATATAAGGCGATATATCCCGCAAGGTAATTTCTCCTTTTCACCTTTCCTCCTTTCTCCATGGGACTTTTTAAAAGAAAATCAATTGAAGCCATCTTGGCTGAATCAAATGCTGAAGGGCAGACATCGTTGAAGCGCGTGTTGGGTCCGGTGGGACTCGTGCTCTTCGGAATTGGTGTTATCGTCGGTGCCGGACTGTTCTCCATTACGGGTTTGGTTGCTGCCGAATATACCGGACCTGCCATAACGCTCTCGTTCGTTATTGCCGCCATCGGTTGTTGTTTTGCCGGACTCTGCTATGCGGAGTTTGCCTCGATGATCCCCATTTCGGGCAGTGCCTACACCTATACCTACGCCACGATGGGCGAGTTTACGGCGTGGACCATCGGTTGGGCGCTCGTGTTGGAGTTTTCGGTGGCCAGCATTCTCGTCGCCATTTCGTGGAGCGGTTATTTCGTGCAATTCCTTGCGGGGATTGGCGTTGTCATACCTCCAGAACTGTGCGCCGGACCTTGGAACGGCGGCATGATGAACATTCCAGCTGCGCTCATCATCGTTTTGATGAGTCTTTTCCTCATGAAGGGCACAGAGACGAGCGCACGCGTCAACAACATCATCGTCTTCTTGAAAATCGGTGTCATCGCCGCCTTCATCATCCTGGGATGGCAGTACATCAATCCTGCCAACCACGACCCCTATGTTCCCGCTAACGTTTCTGGCGTTTTTGGCGAATTCGGTTGGTCGGGCATCTTGCGCGGTGCGGCTGTCGTATTTTTGGCATATTTAGGTTTTGACATCGTGAGTTGCGCCGCTCAGGAAACGAAGAACCCCAAGCGTGCCATGCCCATCGGTATATTGGGTTCGCTTGCGGCCTGCACGGTGCTCTACATCCTTTTTGCACACGTCATGACGGGCGTGGCCAACTACACCTCCTTTGCCGGACAAGACGGACTCGCACCCGTTGCCACCGCCATCCGACAGATGGGTGAACCCGACGCTTCGGGTGCCATTATTCCTGCCTATCCGTGGTTGAACCGCGCCGTAATCTTCGCCATCCTCTTTGGATACTGTTCCGTAATCCTTGCCCTATTGATGGGGCAGAGTCGTGTGTTTATGACAATGAGTCAAGACGGACTGTTGCCCAAACTCTTTTCAAAACTCGACCCGAAGACGCGCACACCCCTGCGCAGCAATCTGGTATTTATGGTTGTGATAGCCGTGCTTTCAGCCTTCGCTCCTCCGCAGATTGCAGGCGAACTCACCAACATCGGCACGCTCTTTGCCTTCACCATTGTTTGTGCTGGCGTTTTGGTGGTGCGTCGCACGATGCCCAACGCCGAACGCGGTTTCCGCACACCCTTTGTGCCCTTTGTGCCTCTGGCGGGCATCATGGTGTGTGTAGCGCTCATGCTTTTCCTTCCTGCCGACACTTGGATGCGCCTCGTCATGTGGTTGCTCATCGGTTACGACGTGTACAGTCTCTATGGCATGAAACATTCCAAGATGGCACCTGCCGACCACCGCACACGACGCGGACAATCCGTCTTCAATGTCATCTGCATCGGTTTGGGAGTGCTCTGCATCGTCACCGGATTTTGGCATCAACAGACCGTTGGCATGAATGCCGATAAAACGCTCTTCATCCTCGCTACCGTCTTCGGGCTTGTTCACATTGCGTGGTACACCCTCCGCCTAACGCGTAAGGCAAATTGACTTTAAAATAACAGCAATCAAAACGTCGTCGAACCGTTTTCAAACGTGCTGCTATCTCCGCATCTGTCGGGATGGCAGCACGTTTCGTTTTAGAAGCAACTCCATGCTCGGGACGTCAATTTCGATGCTATTTTTATCAAACGTACCTTGTTGTGATAAAAATAGAGTACCAATTTTATCAAATGTACCTTGCACCGATAAAATGGAGGTCTCTGATTTATCAAATATTACTTGCACTGATAAAACGGAGGTCTCTGATTTGTCAAATACCACTTGCACTGATAAAATGGAGGTCTCTGATTTATCAAATACTACTTGCACTGATAAAATGGAGGTCTCTGATTTATCAAATATCACTTGCACTGATAAAATGGAGGCCTCTGATTTATCAAATATCACTTGCACTGATAAAATGGAGGTCTCTGATTTATCAAATACCACTTGCACTGATAAAATGGAGGACTCTGATTTATCAAATACTACTTGCACTGATAAAATCGGTGTCCCAAATTTATCAAATACCACTTGCGGTGATAAAAATGGCGTTCCGAATGGGGCAAATTTAAAGAGGTACTCCCTGAGCGAAAACGTTTCCACGGTTTGCGGGTCGTGGAGACGTTTTTTATCCCTATTATGGACGTTTTTCATCCTAATTAATTATGAGACGCGAGGGTATGGCAGCGGCAGAATCATCAAAAGTAGGTATTTCCAGATATTGCAGAAATTTGTAATTTTGCACAGAATTTCAAAAAAAACGCAACCGCTTGTCACTATTGAGAATGATAAAGGCATGGGTGATGCTCCTACTCTTCGTGGTTTATCAAGTAGGCATCACGAGCTTCGTTCACGTGCATATTGTGAACGGAGTTACTATCGTGCACTCTCACCTTTTGGGCGACAATGCGCACGACCATACGGAAAAGCAAGTGGCGTCAATTGACTGCACGTGCCATTACGTATGTCTAGATGTGCCCGAGGCGGTTGCTGTTGCCGCTCCCCGTGTGGTGGTGCTTCAGGTGGATTATGCTGAGGCGCTCGTGAGAGTGGTGACTTCCGATGTTCCTACTTTTTGTTTGCGCGGACCTCCCGCAGTGTGTTAGTTTTAAGTGGTAATAATATAGCAGTAACTTGCGTGACTTTGGGTTGAACTAATCATATTTTAGACGCCTTCAGCGTCATGAAACATGAACTTGGTTTACTGCTAATTTATAGCCTTTTAGTAGACAAATTTTGTAGGTACGAGCAGACAAGTTGGTTTGCCCATACCTTTTTATCCCACTAACACATAAATAATGAAACATATATACCTTATTTTCGCCCTACTCATCAGCGGGGTGAACGTTGCTTTTGCGCACCACCATCATCACATTAATTCTGAAACTAATATCATCCTCGGTCATGTAGTTACGGCAGATACTGAAGAAAGTTTGCCTGGCGCCGTTGCCTTTTTGGATGCCCTGAAGCGCAGTGCTGTTGTCGATGCCGACGGACACTTTGTATTCAAAAAAGTTCCAGCTGGGACGTATAAAGTGCGCGTGCAACTCCTCGGCTATGCCACCCAAACGCAGGAAGTTACCGTGAGCGACACGTATGCCGTAGACATCCACTTCAAAATGCAGGTGGAAGAAGGCAGCATGGACGAAGTGGTGGTTTCGGCAAGTCGCAATGCCGTGCGTCGCTGTATGGCCCCCGTGGTGGTTACGGTCATGAACCAGCAGACATTTGAAACGGTGAATGCCGTAGATCTCTCGAAGTCGCTCAACTTTCAGTCGGGTCTCCGTGTGGAAAACAACTGCCAGAACTGTGGTTTCCCCCAGGTGCGCATCAACGGACTTGACGGTCCCTATTCGCAAGTGCTCATCAACAGTCGCCCCATTGTGAGTGCCCTTTCGGGAGTCTATGGCCTTGAACAGATTCCTACCAACATGATTGACCGCGTGGAAGTAGTACGTGGTGGCGGTTCTGCGCTTTTTGGTGCGAATGCCGTGGGCGGAACCATCAACATCATCACGAAAGATCCCGTGAACAATAGTTTTCAGGTGTCATCCACCATGTCGAACATGAACGGCAAGGTGTGGGAACAACACATGGGCGCCAATGCGTCGCTCGTGGATAAGGACAATACGTATGGCATTGCGCTCTACCAATCTTACCGCAACCGCAACCCATACGATGCCGATGGCGACGGATTCTCCGAACTTGGCAAGTTGAACATGAACACTTTTGGCTTGCGCAGTTATTACCGTCCCTCATTGACCAGCAAGTTGAGCGTGGAATACCACACCACCAATGAATTCCGACGCGGCGGCAATGCCTTCGACCTTGAACCCTTCGAAAGTGATATTACCGAACAAACGAAACACGTTATCAACAGTGGGGGCGTGAACTACGACCACTACGTAAACGGTTATCAGCACAAGTTCTCCGTCTTTGCTTCAGCACAACACATCGACCGCAATTCTTATTACGGTGCGCAACAGTCGAAGGACGCTTACGGAAAGACGGATGACCTTACGTGGGTAGTAGGAGGTATGTACACCGGTCGCTTGGGCAAACTCCTCTTTGCTCCTGCCACACTTACCGCAGGGATGGAGTATCAGCAAAACACCCTGAACGACCAAATGCTCGGTTACAACCGCGAACTCAATCAGGAAGTGCGCATCGGAAGTGCCTTCGTTCAAAACGAATGGGAGATGCGTAAGTTCACCCTCCTCGCTGGTTTCCGTTTAGACAATCATAACTTGATTGACAATCCTATCTTCTCACCCCGTGTGAACTTGCTTTATCGTCCGACAGAGGCCCTACAAGCACGCCTAACGTGGAGCACCGGATTCCGTGCGCCTCAAGCCTATGATGAAGACCTTCACGTGACTGCTGTTGGGGGTGAGGGCGTGTTGATACGTCTTGCTGAGGGTTTGGATCCCGAAAAGTCAAACAGTTTCAGCGGTTCGCTCGACTGGCAAACGACCTTCGGTCACTGGCAGGCCAACTTCTTGGCAGAAGGATTCTATACCGACCTCAGCGACGTGTTTGTGCTCGAAACCGTTGGTCACGACAATCAGGGCAATATGATTCAAGAGCGCCGCAATGGTAGTGGTGCGCGCGTTTATGGCGTAAACCTAGATGCAAAGGTGGCTCACGGTAAGGATATTGCGCTTCAGGTGGGTTTCACTGCTCAACGTAGCGAATATAAGCAGGCAGAAGCGTGGAGCGAAGATCCTACAGTGGCACCCACACGCAAGATGCCCCGCACACCGAATTACTACGGCTACTTCACCCTCTCAAGTCAACCCTTGAAGAACTTCGACGTGGCGCTTTCGGGTGTCTATACCGGTCGCATGTTTGTGCCCCACTTTGCTCCCGATCCCTCAGAAATTCCTGCGGACTTCCCCTATACCTACATCACTCAGGATGAGTTGAAGCACACTCCCGACTTCATGGATTTCAACCTCAAATTGAACTACACGTTCATCTTCAACGAGCATCTGAAAGTGCAACTCAACGGCGGTGTGCAGAACATTTTCAACGCCTTCCAGAAAGACTTCGATAAGGGCACCTTCCGCGACTCCGGTTATTTCTATGGACCCACACAGCCCCGCACGTATTTCGTGGGTGTCAAGATTATGAACTAAGCGTTTGATATTAAAACAACGGACAACAGACAACGGACAATGGTTTACGGTTTTACCACCCAGACTGTTGTTCGTTGTCTGTTTGTTGTTGCCCGTTGTCCGTCGCCCGTTGTCCGTTGTCTGTTGTCTTCGCACTCCAATTCACATTTTTATCGTAAATTTGCACAGCATTATGGATTTAAGTAACAAGAAAATATTAGTAACAGGCGCCTCGGGCTTTATCGGTAGTTTCATTGTGGAACGTGCCTTGGAACTGGGCGCAGAAGTGTGGGCAGCGGTGCGACCTTCTACAAGCAAGAAGTATTTGCAGGATGCGCGTATCCGTTTTATAGAATTGAACTTGGGCAATGCGACCGCGCTGGAGCGTCAGTTGTGCGAATTTCACACTGCTGAAGGTGCCTGGGATCATGTGATTCATGCTGCAGGCGCTACGAAATGTGCCAATCCCAATGATTTCTATCGTGTCAATACGGAAGGAACCGCCAATCTTGCTCGCTTGTTGTTGCAAACAGCCACCCTTCGTGGTCGCTTCGTATTTATGAGTTCGTTGAGTGTTTGGGGTGCTGTGCATGAGGCAGATTATGCCGACATTTCGGAACAGGATATTCCGCAACCCAACACGGTGTATGGCAAAAGCAAATTGGAGGCAGAATTAGTATTGGCACAGATCCCCGATTTGGATTATGTGATTCTCCGACCCACGGGCGTTTATGGTCCTCGCGAGAAGGATTACTTCTTAATGGCGAAGAGCATCGCGGGGCATATTGATTTTGCCGTGGGTTACCGACGTCAGGATATTACCTTTATTTATGTGCGCGACTTGGTGGAAGTCACGCTTGCGGCACTCACGCGCGGTACGCGCGGTAGGGGATATTTCCTCACCGATGGCGAAGTTTATAACAGTCGTGACTTCTCCGACTTGCTCCAAAAGGAACTCGGTGTGCGCGGCGTGCTTCACATAACCGCCCCCATTTGGTTCTTGCGCTGTGTATGCACTCTTGGCGGATGGTGGGGGAAACTTACGGGTAAGGTGACAGCACTGAATATGGATAAGTTCAACATCATGCGTCAGCGCAATTGGCGTTGCGACATCCGTCCGGCACAAGAAGACCTCGGATTCTCCCCCAAGGTACAACTTGCAGAAGGGGTGAAGGAGTCGGTGGCTTGGTATAAAAAGGAAGGGTGGATTTAGTTTTTTTAGTAAACAAGTAGACAAGGTACGAGTAGACAAGAAGGTTAGCGAGATAAACGAGTAATATCCCGCATGGCGCTCCTCACTTCTCTCTCCTCACTCCTCACTAACTATGAATCAACGCCTCTTATCCCTCGACACCCTTCGCGGGTTTGACATGCTCTTTATCATGGGTGGAGATGCCTTTTTTCTCTGCCTTGGTGCGCTCCTTCCGGGAACCATCTTTGCCGATTTCGCCCAACAAATGGAGCATAAGGTTTGGGAAGGTTTTGCGCTCTATGACCTGATCTTCCCGCTCTTCCTCTTCATCGCAGGTGTGTCATTTCCCTTCTCTTTAGCCAAGAGCAGAAGTGTGGGAGAGTCTGAGACGAAAACGATGCTGCGCATTCTGCGACGTGGATTGACACTCGTTGTGCTCGGCATGGTATATAACGGTTTGCTGAGTTTCGACTTTGAAAACCTGCGTGTGGCGAGTGTGCTCGGCCGAATCGGATTGGCTTGGATGGTAGCGGCATTTATTTATATGCGTTGCTCACGCAGGGTCAGTGTAGTCATCGCCTTGGTAATTTTGTGGGGATATCACGCATTGCTTACCTTAGTTAGTGCGCCCGATGCTGCAGGTGCAGCTTCGCTTTCTATGGAAGGGAGCATTGTGGGATATGTGGATCGACTCCTGCTCCCAGGTAAACTACACTTAGGCATTCACGACCCCGAGGGAATCCTTTCTACACTTCCTGCTGTGGTGACGGCGCTTTTGGGTATCTTTACGGGCGATTTCATTCGCACGTTTCAGCGGTGGAACGGTCACAAGAAAGCGGCGCTACTCATCGGTATAGGACTCACACTAATTGCTCTGGGTTACGCATGGGATATTTGGTTCCCCATAAATAAGAATCTTTGGACAAGTTCTTTCGTTTGTGTAGCGGGAGGTTACTCCATGGCGCTTTTCGCAGTGTTTTATTGGGTGATAGACGTAATGGAGTGGCGCAAGTGGACCTTCTTCTTCCGTATTATTGGATTGAATTCCATAACGATTTATCTTGCCCAACATTTCTTGGACTTCTCCAAACCCATTAAGACGATCTTTGGTGGTGGACTTTCCCTCTTGCCAGAAAGTGGATATGCCTTAGGGTACTGGACTTGTTACATCGCCCTCTGTTGGTTGCTGCTTTACTTCCTTTACCGACAGAAAATCTTCTTGAAAGTTTAATTCAAAGCACACATTCAGATGCTTCAACAATTAAAATACATCTACAAAAACCTGCTTCCCATTGAGCGCGTTACGTTGCTCTATGGTTTGTTTACAACCCTGCTCTTGTTGGTGTGGTGGGGAGATTTGAATCATCCTCTTCAGCAGTTACAGGAGCGTGGTGCCATCTTACTGGTGATGGTGTTACTTTACGTTGCTCATCTTCGCAAACCTATTGCGTCTGTGCGTTTTTTGCGCAATCTGTTTCCCCTTGCGTTGATTTCTTATTGGTATCCTGACATCTACGAGTTTTGCTCGCTTTTACCAAACTTGGACCCCATCTTTGCAGGTGCTGATCAGGCGCTCTTTGGATGTCAACCTTCGTTGGAATTTAGTCGCAACTTTGCTTCGGGGTTTTGGAGCGAACTCTTTCACATGGGGTATTTTGCTTACTATCCCATGATATTCCTTACCGTACTTTCAACATTGCTTTTGGACAAATCGCGCTTTGAGGAATATGGTTTCATCGTGCTCACAGCCTTTTTGATTTACTACACCATTTATCTCTTTGTACCCGTGGCAGGTCCGCAATATTATTTTCAGGCCATCGGTCAGGAAGCAGCAGAAGCAGGAAACTTCTACGACGTAGGCACGTATTTCCGCACACACCTTGAAATGCGTCCATCACCCGGTCCTGATGGTTTCTTCCGTTCGTGTGTGGAGGCAGCACAAGCAGGAGGTGAGCGCCCACAAGCTGCATTCCCCTCGTCGCATGTCGGAGTGAGTACAGTGCTCATGATTCTTTTGTTCCGTCTTCGCAAGTGGTTGTGTGCAGCAATATTCCCCTTCTACTTCTTCCTCTGTTGCGCGACGGTTTATATTGAAGCGCATTATCTGGTTGACGTGATCGGTGGTCTCGTTTCGGCAGTGATTTTCTACTGGATGGCGAAGAAACTCTTTGATAGGGCAGGTTCGCTTTGTTGTAACGGCGTTGCAACAAACTAAACCTCTGTCACGCTTCACTTCTCACTCCTCACTCCTCACTACTAATTTCCCTAAACCTCTTTATATGAAAAAAACAATTCTTTCTTTCCTCTTTGCAGGAGTTCCCGTGCTCATGACAGCACAAACCGCTGCGGGTGGCATTTCTCCCGAGATGTTGGCGCAGATTCAGAGTAAACAAGTGGCAACTGCCGAATTTGACAAGGCACTGCGTAATGCGCTTTCGCAAAACAGCATCAACGAACTCGCTACGCCCCTTTACAATCCTGCTATTGGTGACACCTACTTTTCACACAAGGTGGAATCCAAGGGTATTACTGACCAACAATCTTCTGGCCGTTGCTGGTTGTTCACAGGGTTGAACGTCATGCGTGCCAAGGCAATTGCAAAGTTCAATCTCGGTAGTTTCCAATTCTCACAGAGTTATCCCTTCTTCTGGGACCAGTTGGAAAAGTCAAACCTTTTCCTTCAAGCGGTAATTGACAATGCGAAGAAACCCATGGACGACAAACTCGTTGAATGGCTCTTCCAGCATCCCCTCTCTGACGGTGGTCAGTTTACGGGTGTTCAGGATATCATCAGCAAGTATGGTGTTGTTCCTGCTGACGTAATGCCCGAAAGTTTTACGGCAAACAACACGTCACGCATGGCTAGCATCATCTCTTTGAAACTTCGCGAATATGGTCTTGCCCTTCGTGCTGCGGTAGAAAAGGGAGCGAAGAAGGCTGAGATTGAAAAGATGAAGACGGAACAGTTGGCTACGATTTACCACATCCTTTCTGTGTGCCTTGGCGAACCCGTGAAGGAATTTACTTGGACACGCAAGGATGCTGCGGGTAAACCCGTTGAGACAAAGAAGTACACACCGCTCTCGTTCTATCAAGAGTTTGTTGGCGTAGACTTGAAGAATTCTTATGTCATGATTATGAACGACCCCACTCGCGAATACTACAAGACCTATACCATTGACATGGACCGCCATCAGTATGACGGAGACAACTGGACGTTCGTAAATGTTCCCATGAAGGACCTCAAGGATATGGCGATTGCTTCTATCAAGGACAGCACGATGATGTATTACTCATGTGACGTTGGTAAATATTTGAATACAAAGACAGGCATTTTGAGCATGAGCAATTTCGACTACGAATCGCTTTTCGGTACGGATTTCCCCATGTCAAAGGCCGACCGTATTCGCACCTTCGCATCAGCTTCAAGTCACGCCATGACGTTGATGGCAGTAGACCTTGATGAAAACGGCAATCCTAAGAAGTGGATGGTAGAAAACTCTTGGGGGGCTTCAAGCGGTCACCACGGACACTTGATTATGACAGACGAATGGTTTGACGAATACACCTTCCGCCTGGTTGTAGATAAGAAGTACGTTCCCGCAAAGATTCTCGAACTCCTCAAGATGAAACCTATTCTCCTTCCCGCATGGGACCCCCTCTTCAAGGGTGAAGAATAGGCAACGAAGGGAAGGTGATTCCCACAAGATGCAACATAGAATGAGGCGCCATACATCACGTGTGGCGCCTCGTTTTTTTATGGGGTAATAAGGGTTAGAAATTGAGGAACGTTTAATCCTCGAGTTTGTTTAATTCTAATTTTAGATTCTGTAACAAAAGAACCATCTGAGAGTCGGTAATACTCAGGATTTTCATGGTGTCACTAAACAGCGTCTCCGTTTCTTCAACGACACTTCTTCCAGAAAGGATGAGTGTGTCTCCTCGTTGTAACCAACTGTCGAAGTGAAGGGATAGCAGGTTTATCGATCGGGCTCGACCATCTTGCAACAGTTCCACACCATGGTGGTCTGTTGAAGCGTCGTCGCTGGTGATGGACCATCTCCCAATGGGAGTTGTCGCCCGACTTGAAGCAGTCGGGGTGCTCCTACATCCCTGCAGTAGAGACGCTAGAGCGAAGAGGAAAACTACCTTTTTCATAAAAGATAAATGAGCGATGCGAATGTACATATTTCCCCTTCGCTTCAAAAAGTTTCACCAAAAAAGTTTTACAAGTTGCTGCAAATTTTCAGAATTTAACTTTTGATAGATTTGTTTTGCAATGGCGACATTTCAAAGGTGCGTAATTACGAATGTGCATGCCCCGTTTTCGTACGCTCTGTTTGAACTCTGTCGTTGCCGCACTTCATTTAATTCTTCACACCCAATCCTAATTATTTTCCTGCGTCTTGTGTCTCGAGGTAACCAAATTACAGTTAGCTGAGGCATGAGGAGTTCGAAACTAAGCGTGAGTTGTCATTTTGCTATTCGAAAGGTGTTTGAATGTTCTTCGAATAGCATTTGAAAACTGTTAGAACGCGCCTTAACACCCGATTAGAACGCGCCTTAACGCCCTATTTCTTCTCGCAGTGCCTGAATGAGTGTGTCAACATTTGCAGAAGTCGTTGCCCAACTGGTACAAATGCGGATGGCGGTGTGCGTGTCATCTATGCGTTGCCATGGCGTGAAGCAGAATGACTGGTTGAGGCGTTCGATGACGTCGTTGGAAAGGATAGGGAACTGCTGGTTGGTGAAACTCTCCATGAGAAAGTTTACGCCTAATTCTTGAAGCACTGTCTTAATGCGCAAGGCTTCGCTAACGGCGTGGTTGGCGATGTCGAAATACAGGTTGTCTGTAAAGAGTGCTTCAAACTGCAGTCCGAGCAAGCGCCCCTTGGCAAGCATACCTCCATGTTGCTTGATACTGTAGCGGAAGTCGCGCATCAATCGTTCTGATTTGCTCACCACTGCTTCTCCAAAAAGCGCTCCCACTTTGGTCCCACCAATGTAAAAGACATCAGCAAACTTCGCCATGTCGGTGAGTGTGACATCGCAAACGGGACTACTGAGACCATAACCTAAACGTGCTCCGTCAATGAATAGGGGAAGATCGTATTTCTGACAAACGGTCTGCAACGCTTCCAACTCGTTGCGTGAATAGAGCGTTCCAAACTCTGTGGGGAAGGAGATGTAAACCATTCCTGGTTGAACGGTATGTTCAAAACTGCTGTCGGCACGGTGTTCCACGACAAGGTTTTCCACTTGCTCGGCTGTAATCTTCCCTAATGTTGCAGGAAGCGCTAAAACTTTATGTCCGGTGTGCTCAATGGCGCCAGTTTCATGTACGGCAATGTGCCCCGACTCCGCAGCAACGACCCCTTGATGAGGACGAAGCAGATGGGCAATGACTGTTGTGTTTGTCTGTGTGCCGCCAACAAGGAAATGCACCTCTAGTTGCGCGTCTCCGCATGCCTCACGGATAAGTTGGCGTGCGGTTGCGCAGTAATGGTCTTCACCGTAACCAACAGTTTGCTCCATGTTGGTGTCAAGAAGGCGTTGCAACACCTTAGGGTGTGCACCTTCGTTATAATCGCATTGAAATTGAATCATTAGTGGTGATTTTAGTGGTTAGGAGGAACGGGGAACGAGGAACGTTTAAAGTTGAACGTTGAGAGTTTAACGAGGAACGAGGAAGGTTGAAGGTCAAGGGTCGAGGGAGGCTTGGGGAACGTTGAGAGTTTAAGGTTGAACGATGAGAGATGAACGAGGAACGATGAACGGGGATAGTAGTCCTGAAAGGACTTTAATCCATCAGACCAGGGCAACGCCCTGGGTAGCAGTACAAGCGAACAGCGCCCCATCGGGGCAAAAGCCAAAGCATCAATCACTCAAAACATAATTTTCATCATATTCCACATGATATAAATTCAAGAAAGCGAGATACTCATCTCGAAAGGTTTGCGTAGTGTGATGCTCTCTTTGATTATTAACGTAAGCTAAGACCTTTGTCAAACCAGATTGACTTACTGAGAAAACAGCGTAACCACTTTGCCATGCAAAACCTTTATAGTGTGGTGATAGCGTTTTTATCCAACGACTACTATTGCGTTTAACTTCTTCTACTAGTCGAGCAATTGTTTGCTCTCTACCTAACTGACACACAAGATGAACATGATCTTCCACACCACCGACTCTAAGAACTTGACATCCTACAATATTCGTTAGTTTTCCAATATAACAATGTACAGCATCAATATCTGACTCCAAAATGAGGGGACTTGTAGTTTTAACATGGAAAACCAAATGCAGATATATTTTACATAAAGATTGTGCCATATCAAATAATTTTGCTTTTGCCCCGATGGGGCGTGAATACAACTGCTAAACCACCAGGGCGTTGCCCTGGGCTGGTAGATTTAACCCCTTTGGGGTATGGGGAACGATTAACGAGGAACGTGAATGTTGAACGTTGAGAGTTGAACGAGGTGGTTTTGTTATGAGGTTATGAGGTTATGAAGTTGGGAGGAACGAGGAACGTTGAACGTTTAACGATGAACGAGGAAGGTTGAAGTTCAAACCTTCAACCTATTCTTTTATAACATACGCCTTGATGATGCGGAAGTCATAGAGTGGGCGGTCGTTTTCGTCAGTCTCTGCCAACTGAATCTCGTTGATGGTTTGTAAACCTTCTACAACTTCTCCGAAAACGGTGTATTGTCCATCAAGATGTGGACTCCCGCCTTGTTCCCAATAAATATCTTCGTGTTCAAGAGTGAGTTCAATGGGCGGATTCGTGTTTTGACGCACACGTTGACGGATGCGTTCCATCATGCCCCCGCCATAGGTTTTTCCCCATACGATATAGAATTGCGAACCGTCGCTTTTGCGTTCTGGATTCTTCTCATCACCCTCACGTGCTGCTGCAACTACACCTCGACGGTGGAAATATTTGGGATAGATAATCTCCGCAGGAAGGGTGTATCCCACAGAACCTTCACCGAGTTTCTCACCTGGTTTTGCATTTCGTGAAGTTGGGTCGCCCGTTTGAATCATAAATTCCCAAATGGTGCGGTGGAAGAGCAAACTGTCGTAGAAGTGTTCGTTGACAAGTTTGATGAAGTTGTCGCGATGAATCGGTGTGTCGTTGTAGAGCGCAATGGTGAAGTCTCCGCTGGTTGTTTCAAAGCGCACGAGCGTACGTACTTCGGCAGTGTCTGACACCTGAGGCGCAACAACAAAACTACCTGCCCAACTCAGAGAAGGAAGGCAGGTAATAAGACTCATAAGTGCAAAAATCAGTTGCTTGTTCATATCTAATAATTAGTTTGCAGCGGGGAGTTCTTCATTTTGCTTGGCTGAAATACTTACGCTCAACATCATACCAAAGTAGAAACAGAAGATGAGCATGGCTGTACCTCCACGACTAATCAGCGGGAGCGGTTGACCCGTAACAGGGAAAAGTCCTACAGCCACCATCATATTTATAATGGCCTGCGATGTGAGCATAAAAGCAAGTCCAATAATCAGGAAGGCAGGGAATAGCGTTTCACACCGACTCGCTATGCGCCAGGCTCGGAATATCAAGACAATATAAAAGAACACCACCAAGGCTGCGCCCCAAATGCCGAGTTCTTCAATGATGATGGCGAAGATAAAGTCGGAATAGGCCTGACTCAAGTAGTCGCGTTGAACTGAGTTGCCTGGCATAAGCCCCACGATATTGCAGGTGGCAATTGCGATGTTTGCGGTGCCTACTTGCGCATTCTTTTTCAGGTCGTAAGTGTTAGGATCGGAATTGTCTTCGCCAAAGACAACCAAGCGTGATGTCCACGTGTCGGCACGGTGAAGAATGGAAATATCATCGATAAAATCTTGAGGAAGCACTTTGAGCGTGGCAATTCCGACACAGCCGCAAGCAACGAAGAATCCGATGATTTGTCCAAAGCGCTTATAGGGAACACGACCTACAAACATCATCAGCATAATGACTCCAAACAGCAATGCGGCGGTTGAGAAGTTTTCCGAAAAGATAAGACCGCAAATAATTCCAGTTGGAATCATGATATACTTAAACGCTTTGTCTGCAATGCCGTCCTCTGTCTGAAGCGATGAAAGCATGAGTGCTGTGTAGAGGATGAGCGCACATTTGGCAATTTCTGAGGGTTGGAAGGAAATGGGACCAAGTTCCAACCAACGTGCACCATCGTTCGTGGATTTTGCAAAAAACAGGGTTATTACCAACAGTACAATGGAGAGAGGGATGAGTCCCAAAGGAAGTATCTTAAAAAAGCGGCAGGGGATGCGCGATACGAGTAGTACGACAATCGTACCCGCACCGAGAAATGCTACCTGCTTGAGGAGCGGAGCGAAGAAGTCGCCCGACTTGTAGGCCAAACTACTTCCAGCAGAAAACACCTCTACGATGGAGATGATGCACAGGAAGAAGTAAACTACCCATATAGTGGGGTCGCCCTTAAAGAGTTTTGAGGAAAAAGTCATGGGGAATGGGATAAGGAACGTTGAGGGTTGAACGAGGAACGATGAACGATGAGGGTTGAACGATTAACGTTGAGGGATTAACGTTGAGAGATGAGGGTTGAGGGGTTAGGGTTTAGAGTTGAGAGATAAGAGAGGAAACTGGAGAAACAACCATGCGGAACTAAATCCGGATGGTAGCTGTACTCTGTACTCTAGACTAGTGCTTCAAAGCACGCCACAAACTGTTCGCCGCGATCTTCCATGTTTTTAAAGAGGTCGAAACTAGCACAGCAGGGACTGAGCAAAACGGTGTCGCCCGCTTGCGCAACACTGTTACAAGCGGCTACGCAGTCTTTCATCGAATGTGTGTCCAAGATGGTAATGCCAAACCCTCCAAAGAAATCGTGGAGTTTCGTATTGTCAGCGCCGAGGAAAACCAACGCACGGCATTTCTGCTTCACGATATCCGTCAACTGACTGTAATCGTTTCCCTTATCCTTGCCCCCAATGATTAACACAACGGGCGTCTGCATGCTGTCTAACGCGCAATAACAGGCATCTACGTTTGTGGCTTTCGAATCATTGATGTAGGTCACACCATTATGCACACCCACCTTTTGCAGACGGTGTTCCACTCCGGGGAATGTTGCAAGGGCTTCTCTGAGAACAACGTCGGAAACTCCTGCACCCAAACATGCCTGAGCAGCAGCAAGTATGTTGCGCATGTTGTGCTTGCCTTGAAGTGAAAGCTCAGAAACAGGCATGCTGAAACTACGAGGCGCGGTAATGACAAGGTTGCCGTCCTTTAAGTATCCTGAAAGTGACGTACCTTCCGATACTGATGCCGCAGCATCTTCGTGGAAGGCGCAACAGTGTACCGTGGGTTGGCGTTTCTGCAATTCAGTAGCGATATACGTGTCGCCTGTCCAATAAATGAAGTAATCGTCCTCACCCTGGTTTTGCAGAATGCGCATCTTTGAGTCTACATAGTTCTGCATGCAAAACTCGTAGCGGTCCAGATGGTCGGGAGTGATATTCAGCAGTACAGCAATATGGGCACGGAACGCATACATGTTGTCCAACTGGAAAGAAGAGAGTTCGATGACGTACCACTCTTTATCTTCTTGAGCAACTTGGAGTGCCAAACTATGTCCGATGTTTCCCGCTAGTCCTACGTTCATCCCCGCATGCTTCATGATGTGGTAAATGAGTGAGGTGGTTGTCGTTTTTCCGTTCGACCCCGTGATGCAAAGCATTTTGGCAGACGTGTAGCGTGCCGCAAATTCAATTTCCGAAATGATGGGAATTCCTGCAGCTATAATCTTTTGCACCATGGGTGCCGTGTCGGGAATACCAGGACTCTTGATGACTTCCGTAGCGTCAAGAATGCGCGCTTCGGTGTGTGTGCCTTCTTCCCATGCAAGATGATGGGCATCGAGCATGGTTTTGTAGTTGTCTTTGATGTGTCCCATGTCTGACACAAAGACTTCATATCCTTTTTGTTGCGCAAGGATTGCTGCGCCAACGCCACTTTCTGCGGCGCCAAGTATAGCGATTTTCATTTCTGACTGATGAGTTGACTAACGAATCTTCAACGTGATGATGGTGAGTGCCGCCAAGAGGATGGTTGTAATCCAGAAGCGAACTGTGATTTTTGCTTCGTGCCAAGATCCCTGGGGCCAGTTGGGGAATACGTACTTACATCCTGGAATGAGTTGCTCGGGAAGGGTGCGGAAGGCATCATGAATGGGGGTACGCTTGAAGATGCGCTGGGTGATGCCCTTGCGCTTGCCCCACTTAAAGTACTGCACCTGAAGGATAACACTGAGGTTTTCAGCCAAGAATACACCGCAGAGAATGGGGAGCAGCAATTCCTTGTGGATGATGACGGCAATGACGGCAATAATGCCTCCGATGGTGAGCGAACCCGTGTCGCCCATAAAGATCTGTGCGGGATAGGCATTGTACCAAAGGAAACCGATGAGCGCACCTACCATGGCGCAGATAAAGATGACCAATTCTTGCGTGCGAGGCAAGTACATGATGTTCAGATAACTGGCAAACTCCACGTGACTCGAAACGTAGGCCAGTATCCCTAACGCAATGCATATTATGGCTGAGTTTCCTGCTGCCATACCATCCATGCCGTCGTTGAGGTTGGCACCATTGGACACGGCGGTAATTACAAACACGGTCATTAAGATGAACAACGCCCAACCAGCAACTTCTTTGTGTTCGCCACACCATTCCATGAGGTCGGAGTAGTTCAAGTTGTTATTCTTGACAAAGGGGATGGTTGTTTGAGGTGACTTTACCGCTTCGCTTTTGTGTACAATTTCAACCTTTTCAGGAGTGCTTTGCTTCGTAACATTCTCGTGCATAACGACACCTGGGTCAAGATATAGCGTCAGCCCCACATAGAGTCCCAGCGAGATTTGTGCGAAGACCTTGTATTTCCCCGGAAGTCCCTCCTTGGTCTTCTTCATCTTTATCCAGTCATCGAGGAATCCGATAAATCCCAACCATACCGTAGTTACCAACATGAGTTGCATGTAAACATTTCCCAAGCGCCCCAGTAGCAAGCAGGGCACGAGTATCGCTACGATAATGATGACACCGCCCATGGTGGGGACACCAATCTTTTTGACACCAAAGGGATCGATGGAGGCGTCGCGCTGCGTTTCACTGTAGTGGTGGCGTTTCATCCAACGAATGAAGTACTGACCAAACCAAGCTGAAATAATAAGGGCAAGCATCAGAGCCAAAAGTGAACGGAACGAAATGTATGACCACATTCCTGAACCAGGAATACCAAATTGGTCGAGATAACGGAAGAGATAGTAAAGCATTTGTGGGGTGAGGTTTTAAGGGCGCTTCGCTTAGGGGTGATACGTCGTAGTTTAATTTTTTAGCATTGCCCGCAGGTTGTCGGCGGCAAAATATGTTCTGTTTTTTTGTCCGCTACGTACTTGGAGGACAAAAACTGACCTTGTTTTTTATCCGCTGCGTACTTGAAGGATAAAAAATGACTTCGTTTTTTGTCCGCTACGGCTTTAGCGGACAATTTTCGAGTCCATTTTTTGTCCGTCACGGTTCTCACGGACAATTCTGGCGGTGTTTTCGGTTCGACCACATGGGTTACGCTGAAGATGCAGTCGTTTTTGTAGCACCAAACACTTTGTTGGTCTCAGATTTTTTGAAAAACGACCGAACAAGGTGTTGGAACCTCCAGCATGTTCTGAAAGGTGATGCACCAAAGTGCGCACACGTGACTACAAACCAAAGGCATTGCGCACTTCTTCATGATCGTCGAAGTGGTGTTTTACGCCTTTAATGTCTTGATAAGGTTCGTGTCCCTTTCCCGCAATGAGGATAACGTCGCCCGCTTGTGCCATCATGACTGCAGCACGAATGGCTTCGCGACGGTCGGTAATGGCAATGGTGCGTGTGCGTTGTTCCGAATCCAGTCCCTCAAGCATATCATTAATGATGGCTTCAGGTTCTTCAAAACGGGGGTTGTCGCTTGTAATAATCACGCGGTCGGAATGCAATGCTGCTTCCTTGGCCATTAATGGGCGTTTGCCCTTGTCGCGATTGCCACCAGCACCACAAACGGTGATGACTTGTACCTTGTCTTTCACGATGTCGCGAATGGAAGTCAACACGTTTTGAAGTGCATCGGGTGTGTGGGCATAGTCAATAATGGCACTTACTCCCTTGGGCGAACGGATGGTTTCAAAGCGTCCGTTGACAGGAGTGAGTTCCGACATGACGCGGAGCACTTCCTGAGGTTCATTGCCCAACATAACTGCGGCACCATAAACGGCAAGCAGATTGCTGACGTTGAAACGACCTACGAAGCGCACACTCACCTCCTGTCCGTTCATATCAAGCAACATGCCCTCAATGCTTTCTTCCAAAATGCGTCCCTTGAAATCGGCGGCTGTGCGAGTGGAATAACTGCGAAGTTTTGCTTTACAGTTCTGTAGCATGACGGCACCGTTCTTATCGTCAGCATTGGTAATGGCAAAGGCCTGCTTGGGGAGATGGTCAAAGAATGCCTTCTTGGCATCACGATACGCATCAAAGGTCTTATGATAATCTAAGTGGTCGCGCGTGAGGTTGGTGAAAAGTGCTCCTGCAAAGGTGAGACCACCAATGCGTTTTTGCTGAATAGCGTGAGAAGAACATTCCATGAAGGCATAGGTACAACCCTGTGCAACCATTTCTGCCAGCAGTTGGTTGAGCGTGATGGCATCTGGTGTTGTGCATTCTGTGGGGTAGGGTGTGCCGTCGATGTAGTTGCACACCGTAGAGCAGAGACCACACTTGTGCCCAAATCTGCGGAACATTTCGTAGAGCACCGTAGCGATGGTGGTCTTCCCATTCGTACCTGTCACACCAACGAGTTTGAGTTTTGACGTGGGATCGCCATAAAACAGGGTGGCCACTTTACCCACCGCATCTTCAGTGTCGGCCACGCGCACGAATGTCACTCCTTCGGGGATAACTTCAGGAATTGGGTCGCACACGAGCACTGCCGTAGCACCCTGACTAATGGCTTTGTCAATAAACGTGTGGCCGTCAACTTGTGTGCCCTTAACGGCAATGAAAAGGTGCCCTTTCTCGATGCGACGGCTGTCAATGTTTACTCCCGAAATGGGAATGTTAAGGTCACCCTTGTAGGTTTCAATGGTGACTCTTGATAAGATATCTTTGAGCAACATGAATGCTATTTTTTTAATGTTCTTCTATTGTGAGAAAGCGTGAGAATGATGCTGTCACCCATCTGTACGGAACGTCCTGGCGCCATGCTTTGCTGCACAACCACTCCTGTTCCTTTCACCTTCACGCGCAAACCGATGCTTTCCAAACGATAAACAGCATCGCGCAAACCATAACCGATAACGTCAGGGACAGAGTCGGTTGCTGCTTCATCCTGTTGTAGTGCGATGGTGTGATTGTCGGCTTCAACATCTCCCCAAATGGTTGTTGTTGCATATTCCGAAAAGTCTGCGCTATGGTTAATTCCAAATTGTCTTAAAACCTGACGCCCTGCCTCTAAGTCTCCGTCCTTTATTACGGGATTGTAGGGGTTTAAGGTGTCGCGGATTTCAGAAAAGTCAGATTGGTGTGCCTTTGCCATAATGCTTTCTGCCACACGTCTGAATACAGGACCACACATGCCTCCTCCCGATGCTTGTCCACTCTTACGTATGCAAACAATGCAGGCATATTGGGGTTGTTGAGAGGGGAAATACCCAGCAAAGGAGATGAGGTATTCTTGCGACTTACCTGCCTTGGTCCAAATCTGAGCGGTGCCCGTTTTTCCCGATACGTCAAACATTTTTGATCCTGCATGACGTCCTAATCCGGTGTGCACAACCTCGTAAAGACAATGCTGAATCATCTTGATGGCTTCGGGTTTTGCCATTTGCTCACGCAAGACTTCATTGGGGAATTCTTTGACCACCTGCCCGTCTTTAAGAAGTGCTTTTACCAAGCGGGGACGGAAGAGTTTGCCGTTGTTGGCCACACCAGCATAGAAATTGACCGTAGAGATGGGGGGTACCTGCGTTTCATAACCGATACTCATCCATGGAAGTGCCGTTTTTGACCAATTCTGTTTGGTCGGTCGGCGTATTCTGGGTTTATGATAATTCTCAATGGGGATTTGGAGGTCTTCAGCAATCCCGATGCGGTAAAGTCCATCTACAAATCGTGCGGGGTTGTCCTTGTAGGCATTGTCGATGATGACACTCACACCGATGTTTGACGAGTATTTGATAATCTCAGCGGTGCTAATCAGTCCGTATCCCGTACCGCGGCGCCAGTTGTGGTCACGCATGTAACGGCGATACATGGTGCGCACACCATTTCCGACATCCACACTACTCTTCAAGTCCATTTCGCCATCATCCATGGCAACGAGGAACGACATGGGTTTAAACACCGACCCTGGTTCGTACATGTTTGACGTTGCAAGAGGTTGATTTTCGGTGAAGGTGTTGTTGGGATTGCAAGAAAGACTTGACATGGCCTTGATGTCGCCTGTTGCGGTTTCCAAAACGATAACCACCCCTTCCTTCGTTTGACCATTACTGTTTGCTACAAGATATTCCAACTGCTCGCGTAGTTCACGTTCACAAATGTCTTGAATTTCCACGTCGATGGTTGTCATGACGTCATAACCATCAATGGCTGGTACATCCACCACACGCACTAGGTGTTTCATGAGTTTCTGAGTGTGATAACTTCCCGATTTCCCTGCAAGCAAAGAGTCGAAAGAGAGTTCCAACCCGTAACGTGCACAACTGTCAAAGCGTCCTACCGTGCGGCGCGCTAATGCTCCGAAGGGATTTTTGCGTACGGGAATCGTATCTACATAAAATCCACTGACTCCTGTTGATTCGCGCAAGAAGGGGAGTTCCTTCATGTCGCGATATTGCACGTAAGTAACGCGATGGTTGCGTTTTTTGTTGGTGCGTTTCTTTGCCGCTTCAGGTTTAAGCACCGCTGCGGTATAGAGCGGCCAACTGTGTGAACGGAGTTCTTGTCCTCGAAGCAAGTGAGCACGCAATTTCTCGGCATCCACGTCTGGAAAAATGTCTGCCATCCCGTTACAGATGGTGTCGAGGTTTTTCAGGAAAAGGGTGTCGCGTTTGTAGAGGTCTTTAGCAGCACGCGCAGAATCTTTCTCCCAAGTTCCAAAGTCCATGTACATTAAGAACTCCAGAATGGATGCTGCTAGCACTTCGCCATTGCTCGCAAGGAGATTACCTCTCATGGGTTTCAGTTCAAGATTGACGCGCTCACGTTGTTTGGCAACTTCTTCCCAAAACGGTCTTTTTACGGTCATCGTGTAGAAGGCTTTTCCGATAATGGCAAGACCTACAACCACGAATGCCCATTTGATAAATGTATAGCGTCCTTTAATTTTGTCCTTTGGAAATTTCATCTCGTATGAGTTTAAAATTAGGGGTTGTCCCTGCTCGTAATGTGGTATCTTCTAGATGCTCCTCAATGATACTAGCGCGAAGGTTTTTACGAAGTTCGCTGGAGGTCGTCAATAGTTTGTAACGAATGTCAACCAGTTGTTCGTTGAGTTGCTTCGTTTCAATTTGTTCTTGTTGGCACATGTAGCGATTGCTCACATAGCAAATGGTCAAAAACGTAAGAAAAAGGATGTAGAAGAAATTCTTCTTGAACCACTTCCCTGCAAGCAAGTCTCCCGCAAGAATCGCCGCTAACGACACGTCTTCAGCTCCAATGAGTTCTTTTAATAGTTTCTTCTTGTCTTTTTTCTTCGCTTTAACCTCTGCTTGGAGTTGCGCGTTTTCTATTTCTTCATTTACCTCTTGGGGGGGAGGTATTATTTTGTCTTTCATAAGGTGCCTCTTTTGTTGGAATGGTGACTAAACGGGGGATGTCTTACAACTTCTCTGCCACTCTTAACTTTGCGCTTCTACTTCTGGGATTGCGTTCTTGTTCTTCATCCGAAGGAATGATGACTTTATTGCTCAAAGGACGGATGGGGGCTGTGCGATTCCCGAAGAAGTCTTGCTCGACCTTTCCTTCGATGTTCCCACTGCGCATGAAGTTTTTCACCATGCGGTCTTCCAAAGAGTGGTAGGTCATGACTACTAATCTGCCACCAGGTTTGAGCGCGCGGAGTGCTCCTTCAAGCATTTCTTGTAAGGCGTCCATTTCGTGATTGACCTCTATGCGTAGCGCTTGGAACACTTTTGCAAGGTCTTTCTTCTCGCGATCCCTTCCCATGAGGGGTTTAACAATGTCAAGTAGGTCTTGAATCATCACAATTGTTTGTTGTGATCGTGCCTTCACAATGACATTGGCGAGTTTGCGGGCATTTTTTAATTCCCCAAACAGGAAGAAGATGTTTGCAAGTTGTTCTTCCGAATATTTATTTACGACATCGGCCGCCGTCATCCCTCCTCGTCCATTCATACGCATGTCAAGAGGGGCGTCAAAGCGGAAGGAGAAACCGCGTTCCTCGGCATCAAAGTGGTGACTGCTCACACCTAAATCCGCCAAAAGCGCATCCACCCCTTCTACATCGTAATAGCGCATCCAATTGGTGAGATAACGGAAGTTGCTTCTCACAAAGGTGAAACGAGCATCGTCAGCGGGGATGTTTTGTTCAGCGTCGGCATCTTGGTCGAAGCCAAAAAGGTGGCCTTCGTCCGACAAGTGTTTCAGTATTTCCTTACTATGTCCTCCGCCACCGAAGGTTACATCAACATAAGTACCGTCGGGACGTAAATTCATGGCGTCCAGACATTCTGTGAGCATCACGGGAACGTGATAACAATCTATTTTCTTGGGTTCTTTCATTTGGAGTGTAAAGTTAGTGTTTTTTTAACTAATTTTTAATGTGTTAAGACCATATTTTTTAAGAAAACTTTTAAGTCGTTATTTTTGCTATTCTTAAGGTACGCGGGCTGTCGTTTCGGTGTAGCAAAACGGGGTTTTCGTGTGCTGAAATAATGTGGAGTTTTAAATCCTGAAATCGGCAGGGGAGAGGAACCTCGGTTGCTACATAATGATGAACAATTCGCTAGAAAAGTAACTATCATCAAATAGCAATAGTGGTTTCTCTCTAGCAGAATGACCATTGTTGAGTGACAATATTGATTTTTCTCCCGCAAAATGACTTTTGTCGGATGACAATATTGATATTTCTCTTGCAAAATGACTTTTGTCGGGTGACAATATTGATTTTTCTCCCGCAAAATGACTTTTGTCGGGTGACAATATTGATTTTTCTCTTGCAAAATGACTTTTGTCGAGTGACAATATTGATTTTTCTCTTGCAAAATGACTTTTGTCGAGTGACAACATTGATATTTCTCTTGTAAAATGACTTTTGCTGAATTGCAATGGTGTTAGAACTCTTGTAAAATGATTAGCGACAATGTGCGTCGTGTATATATGACTAAATGTTACCGTATTGTTCAAATGGTTTAAGAATGTGAGGATGTGATCTCACATAATGTGACTAAAGGTTTAAATTTCGTTGTTAATAATTTTTATCATGAACCAATAGTTTTTTAACTTTGCAACTACGTAGCGCCTGATGAGTTAGCAATCGCTTGGATATGAGTCGTTGTAAACAACAAAGGTGTCTGCCGTTGTATTTTTAAATGTGTAGCACTTCGCACAATGCAAGACGACAATAAATTTCTCGAACTAGGTGAGCGCCCTGTGGGTAAATTGCTGATGCAATATGCTATTCCTGCCATCATTGCGATGACAGCTTCTTCGCTTTATCATATCATTGACGCTATATTTATAGGTCAAGGTGTGGGTGAAGAAGCCATTATGGGACTGGCGCTTACAGGACCAATTATGTCGCTCACGGCGGCCTTTGGGGCAATGGTAGGTGTGGGTGGTTCGACACTGATGTCTGTAAAACTCGGGCAAAAAGATTATGAAACGGCGCGCGATATTTTGGGAAACGTAGTGATAATGAATCTCGTAATGGGTTTGTCGCTTGGCGTCTTGCTCTTGTTGTTTCTCGATCCTATCCTACGCTTCTTCGGTGCAAGTGATGCTACAATAGGTCCAGCGCGCGACTTTATGACCGTTATTCTTGCTGGAAATATCGTAACGCATCTTTATCTAGGTTTGAACTCCTTGTTGCGCTCTACGAATCGCCCGAAACAAGCTATGTATGCCACCTTCGGAACGGTCTTTCTGAACTGCCTTTTTGCTCCTTTATTTATATTTGTGTTGGAGTGGGGGATAGCTGGAGCTGCTACGGCAACAATTTTGGCGCAGGTTATCATGTTGGGGTGGGAATTACACCTCTTTGCCTCTGAAAAGTCACCCATCCGACTGGACGTCAAGCGTATTGCTTTAAAGAAAAAGATTCTAAAGGAATCATTGACAATTGGTGCGCCTAACTTCCTAATCAACCTCTGCGCATGCATGGTGGCGATTTTTGTTACGCGATCCATGACGAGTTACGGTGGTGATATTGCCGTTGGTGCGTTTGGAGTTGTCAACCGTCTGGCAATTTTTGTTGTAATGGTTGTTATTGGTTTGAACCAAGGTATGCAACCAATTGCGGGGTATAATTTCGGTGCGCGTAAGTATGATAGAATAATGCGGGTGCTGAAATTATCTGTAATATTCGCAACGCTTATTACGACAGCTGGATTTGTTGTTGGTACATTCTTTGCAGAAATCTGTGTAACTCCGTTTGCTAAAGATTCTCAGGAACTTATCGACGCTGCCGCTCATGGATTGCGTATCTATGTGATGTGCTTCCCGTTGATTGGTTTCCAGATTGTTTCTACGGCATTCTTCCAAAGTATAGGTTATGCGGGTAAGAGTATTTTCCTTTCGCTTACACGCCAAATGCTCTTCTTGCTTCCTGCGATTTTGATAATACCTACCTTTATGGAAAATAAAGTCGATGGTGTGTGGTATGCCATGCCCTTCTCAGATGCTATGGCAACCTTCGTTTCGGTAGTCATGCTTTGGCGCCAAATGAAACTTTTCAAAGCACAACAGGCAACGAACCCCTTAACCTCATAACAAGTCGCATCCACCTCTATCTCATCTCTCATCTCTCATCTCTCAACGTTCAACCCTCAACTTTAAACGTTCCTCTTTAAACGTTCCTCTTTCAACGTTCCCCATTCCTCCCAATTTCAGAATCTCAGAACAGAACCACCTCGTTCCTCGTTCAACCCTCAACGTTCATCAGAACTTCAGAACCTCAGAACTCTAAACGTTCCTCGTTCAACTTTCAACGTTCCCCATTCCTCATTCCTCCCAACTTCAGAACCTCAGAACTTCAGAACAGAACCACCTCGTTCAACGTTCAACTTTAAACGTTCCTCTTTCCTCGTTCCCCGTTCCTCGTTCAACTCTCAACTCTCATCTTTAATCGTTCAACTCTAAACGTTAATCGTTCCTCGTTCCCCTTATGCATAACTTCTTTAACATTGACGGTTCTCCCGTCGAAAATCTATCATTCTCGGAACTTGTTTCTGCTCCTTTAATAATTAATATAGGTCGCCAACTGGCTAGCGGCGGTCGTGAGGTGGGCAAGGCTTTGGCTCACCGAATGAGTATGGACTATTACGACAAGGAACTGTTGGATATCGCTGCTCGTGAGAGTGGTTTCTGCACAGAAGTGTTTGAACGCAGTGATGAGCACAAGGGATTTTTTCAATCTCTCTTCGAATCGGTTGTTCCTGTTATTGGTCATACCACAGGATTCTATCAAAACCAACTCTCCGACGAGTCGTTGTTTCGTATTCAGGCGGAGGCGATACGTAAGGCGGCTGCGAAGTTAAAAGGAGGCGTTTTCATCGGACGTTGTGCCGACTACGTCTTGCGTGATTATCCCAATTGTTTGAATGTGTTTATTTCTGCGAATGAGGAAGATCGTGTGAAGCGCATGATGCAACGTTTTGCGGTGGACGAAAAGGAAGCCGCACGACTCCTGCGCAATGGTGATAGCAACCGTGAGGCATATTATAATTTCTATGCGTCCTCACGTTGGGGAGAGGCTAAAACGTATGACCTTTGTATCAATTCCTCCGTTCTAGGAATAGAAAAAACTATCGATTTTATCGAGGATTTTGCCAGTAAGATGAAGTGTGAAGAGTAACGAGATAAAAATAGAAAGCGGCCACATTTTGTGACCGCTTTTTATTTTCCCTTTCAACCTTAATCGTTCATCGTTAAACGTTCAACTCTCAACGTTCCCTGACTTCAGAACTTCAGAACTTCATAACCTCAGAACAAGACACCTTCTCTCATCTCTCAACTCTCATCTTTAAACGTTCAACTCTAAACGTTAATCGTTCCTCATTCATCAGAACCTCAGAACTTCAGAACCTCCGAACAAAACCTTCCCTCTCTCCTCGTTCAACGTTCAACTCTCAACGTTCCTCGTTCATCAGAACCTCAGAACAAGCACCGTTCCTCGTTAATCTCTCATCTCTCAACTCTCAACGTTAATCGTTCCTCGTTCCCCGTTCCTCATTAAAACTTATACCCCACCGTAAACTGCAAATTATGGCGGTTAAGATCTACTTTTGCTGCTTGTAAACGATTGGTGGTATTCGCTCCTCCTGATGGGAGGTGAAAGGCATAAACGTCTGCTTTTTGAGTTTGATACATGTAGGCCATATCGGCATACCAACTTCCCGAACGATAACCGATACCTCCTGTGACGCGTTGTAATTCGCCTAGATTAACGTAGTCAGTGTTGGTCGCATAATTATAGTTGCTACTATTGAGGAACTGATTGAGGTATGCCTTGTCTTTAAATGGTGAACTCTGATAATTGTAACCTGCGCGTAAATAAAGTCCGCCTGCAACTCGCAATTCTGCACCTGCACGCAGAGTATGTACGCCTTGGAGGCAACGATCAGATTCGTGTTTCAAAGCGTAATCTTTTACAAATCCGTGATCGTATGTGACACGCATAGAACCCGCATCGTAATATTCGTAATCAACACCCCAAGCGAGATAATCACTAACGGTGCTACCCATAGAGACGTTGAAACGCCAGGGGGTGCGCATTTCGTAATTGTTATAAATGGCATCGCTTGCTGAAGAATAGGAATGGTTGCCACTTGCATACGGACTCTCCATATAGAGTTCGGAAGATGTCTCAATGTCATAATAGGTGGGCATGTGAATACTCAATCCTACTCGGAAAGGACTTTCCTCAACAGGACGGAAGATTACTCCTAGAGCACCGCTATAACCTTCACCTTCAGTTTGCTCGTCGTTGAGGTAAAAATATTCATGAAGCGAATTGTCGTCAGCGTTAATCAGCATTTCTGAATAGTCGGTATATGACTTTTGGTTCAAGAAATGATATTTTGCTGTAATCCCCACATAGAGACGGTCGTTGATGTTGGTCGCAAAATTAAAATCAATTTCGTGAGCACCGCCCCATTGCACACGTCGGTAGGTGTAACTTTCGGCATCTGAAGGTTCATATCCATCCACACGACCTTGACTGTCAAATGTGGGGTAAATCATTTGTGTGTCATACCCCATGTTTGTGAAGGGTGTGGTTAATTCCCGATCTTCTCTGTAGCCTAGATCCAACCAACCGTCTGCATAAGCAAGATCCATCATTTGCCATGATTGCGAAAGTCCTCCTGTAAGGAAGTCCTGTACATGGATGTGGTTTTTGAAATTGCGACTCTTCTGATAGTTTACCCCCACGTTGAGGAATTTTAATCCGTCGTCAGTACCTAAGTTTAATGTGGATACAAAACCGATTTGGTCGAACGATGCTCTTGTACGACCGATGCTGTTGAACTTTTCTGCATGGGGTTGGGCACTCAAACTGACAGTTGCAGAGATGTCGCTACGGCGGTAAAGACCAATACCTGCAGGATTGGTGCTCATAACGGAAATGTCTGCACCAAGTGCACTCATAGCACCTCCCATCCCTACAAAACGAGCCGTACCATTAAGGTCGTTGGCTGAGAATGATTCAAGACGGTAAATATCTTGTGCTGTAGCCGTTGAGGCAAGTAAAAGTAATGGGAATAATATGCGTTTCATAATAGTGAAAAGTTGAGGGGTTAATGAAGAACGTTTAACGTTGAGGGTTTAACGATTAACGTTCTGATGTTCTGATGTTCTGATGTTTTGAAGAACGTTGAGAGGTGAACGATGAACGTTTAACGATTAACGTTTAAAGTTCAGATGTTCTGAAGAACGTTGAGAGTTTAACGTTTAGGGGTAATAGTTTTCGTTTTGAGTTGCTTAACCTCGAGAGTGTTTTAGCGATTTTTGTAGCATTCCTCTGCTTGACAAAGTTGCTGCCTTGATATATATAGGTAACAATATAGGAGTTGACCCCAATACCACAGACCCCTCCGCCCTTTGGGCACCTCCCCTAACTTTGGGGAGGAATTTTATATACTTCCTTACGCTTATAATTCCTAATTGGAAAGTCAAGCGAGGTAGACTAACTAAAATTGTCCCCAAAAGTTAGGGGGACGAGCAACTTTAGTTGCGGAGGGGGTCTGTTAAAAATCTTGGGTCAACTGCTATATTATTGCCTATATATGCAGTTCATGGTATTGTAATTCATGTACTACTCTTTTATCTTCTTCTGCCTCCTCCTCCTGTAGCGCCACCCATAGAGCGTTGAGGACGGTTGCCTCCGCCTCCACCCATTGTAGATCTCTGAGGTGAACGTTCGTTCCTGCTCGGAGATGTAGTTGGAGTGTTTCTATTGCGTGAATCGCGACTGGGGGCATTCATTTCGCGTCTTTGACCTGGTTGTCTATTGGTGCGTTCTGTAGAAGTACTGCCACGTTTCGTGCTCGATGGACGATTTGCAGACGGACGTTGGTTGCGATCTGTAGAAGGACGTACTCCACGTTCTGTACTGGGACGATAACCTCTGTTAATAGCAGTCGGACGTCTGTTGTAATCGCGTTGGGGATAGTAGTGGTGATGGTGCCCACCATAAGAGGGGTACCAACCATGATGGTAATGAGGATAATAAGAGTGATGATAGTGCCATCCCCACCAAGGATCATAACAAGAAGCATACCAATGGTAAGGACGATGCCACCACCATGAAGTATACCAATTGTAAGAATACCAACTGTAGGGACGATACCATGAATACCAGGGGTCGGTGTAAACATCAATGTAATCCGTATAATAAGGACTACTTACAATCGTAATACCAGGTGAGTGGAAACGAATGATGCGATTGGTGAGAGATTCCGTGTTATCAGCAGGATCCTCATAGTTATAATCGGACTCCTCAGAACGATTGTCGCGACGATTGTAAGCATCTACATCCATCACCCCCGTGCGACCTTCTGACCAATCTTCAAATTCAGTATCCTCGTATGTATAAATAACCGATTTCACCGGAGTTTTTTTCTTTGAAGGTACAAAATAAACATCATCCTGAGCAATAGCCTGTAACCCACTGCCCACTACAAAAACGACTAAAAGAAATATACGTTTATCCATAATCATACAAAATATAAATTATCCATTCTCCCCTCTCAACGTCCATCGTTCCCCTCTCAACTTTAAACGTTCAACGTTCATCAGAACTTCAGAACCTCAGAACCTCAGAACAATACGCCCTCTCTCAACGTTAATCTCTCAACTCTCAACTTTAAACGTTAATCTTTCCTCGTTCAACTTTAATCGTTGATTACCAGTTGTACTCTGTACTCTGATCTCTGTACTCTAAGAAATCCCCGTTTATCGTTAATCGTTCAACGTTAAACGTTAATCTTTCCCCGTTCCACCCTTGCAAGGCAAAAATACGCATATTTTCTCAGTCTTTCCACTCCTTTAATCTTATTTATATATTTTTAGCAATAGCATGAGTAGATGTGAAAGTGACGATGATAAGCTGTGAGTATCCAAAACCGACGGTTCCACCGCAATTTTCCCAAGTAAAATCATTCATCCTTCCCCTCTCATCCTTCCCCTCTCAACCCTCAACTCTCATCGTTCAACGTTCCTCGTTCAACCCTCAACGTTAATCGTTCAACCTTAATCGTTAATCATTGATTACCATTTGTACTCTGTACTCTGAACTCTGTCCAGGGCGTTGCCCTTCGCTGGTAGCTGATATCCCTTTCAGGGAAAACAACAATCCGCATGGCAGTTGTACTCTGTTCTCTGTACTCTAGACTTCGATCTCTGTACTCTGTACTCTGATCTCTGTACTCTAGACAACTCCCCTCTCTCAACCCTCAACCTTAATCGTTCCTCCCTCAACGTTCCCCTCTCAACGTTCATCATAACCTCAGAACTTCAGATCTTCAGAACAATACACCCTCTCTCAACGTTAATCGTTCAACGTTAATCTTTAAACGTTCATCGTTAAACACTTCCCATCTCCTAAGAAACTAATTAACAAGATTTTTCAACTTTTCATTTGTACATTAATTAAATAATGTATACCTTTGCGAGGTAACTTATGTTAGCAAATCTTAAATAGGTTTTTGGGGAGCATACCCCCCCCTATGGATAGTGTTGTAGATTATTGAAAATGTGTAAGTTACACGTTGTGTATTGAGAAATAATTGTATCTAAGAAGCTCTTAACTGTAGTGGAGAAACTCTGTCCCGACCGCTAAAGTCGGCCTCTTTGTCGTGCGTACGTACGCCAGGGGAAATCTTCCTAATTAGCAAATTAAATAAACCAATAAGTTATGTTTTCTGACCTTAAGAAAAAAATGTTTCCCAAGCGTTATTTGAGTCCTTGGGTGATTTTGTTGATTGATGCCTTCTGTTCAATGTTGGCTTCGTTCTTGACAATTTTGGTGGTTGCCTTGAATAGTACTTGGAACCCAGAACCAAATACCATGTTGTGGTGGGTGGCATTTTCTTTGCTCGCGTCTTTGTTGTGCTTTAAATTCCTGTCAACCAATCTCACCATCATTCGTCACTCTACTTTGCATGATCTTGCTAAGATTTTTGTAGCTGTAGGGGTGAAGAGTATGAGTGTCACTCTAGTTGCGGAGTTGCTATTTGAGGGTTTTGCTGCTGTACCCATTATTGGATTGTATCTCTTGTTTGTAGACCTCATTTTTACTTTTGGTTTGCTAATCGTCGTACGTGTCTTGATGCTTTGGGTATACGATTTTCTGAAAAAAAGTTTATCCTACAATTCTCATGCGCAAAACGTATTGGTGTATGGTAGTGATGAAAAATCCGCATCGTTAGCTTTACGCTTCAAGACTTCTTCGCATTACCGCATTAAGGGATTCATCAGTTATGCGAAGAAACCAAAGACATTCACCCTTCAGAACTTACCCGCCAATTCCTTTAATTCGTTGGAGGATGTACAAACAATCTGTAAGAAGTGGGGGGTTGATGCCATAATATTCCCTTCTCAGCATAGCGCATCTACCGAACGTGAGCGCTTAATCGCTTATGGAATGGAACTTGGTATTAAGTTCTTGATAACTCCTCCGATGGATGAATTCGGCAAACCGCATTCTGCTGAGCGTACGATGATTCGTGAAGTGAAGATTGAAGACCTCCTTGGTCGTGAAGAAATCAAGATCAACATGGAGTTAATCAAGAAAAACTTTGCAGATAAAGTTGTGATGGTTACAGGTGCAGCCGGAAGTATTGGTTCAGAGTTGTGTCGCCAGTTGGCAACCTTTGGTATTAAGAAACTCGTGATGTATGACAATGCCGAAACTCCGATGCACAACGTACGTCTGGAGTTTGAAGAACGCTTCCCCAACTTGAATTTTATTCCTATAATTGGAGACGTGCGTCAACCCCAACGTCTTGATTTTGCTTTCCGCACGCATCATCCACAGGTAGTATTCCATGCAGCAGCTTATAAGCATGTACCCTTGATGGAAGATAATCCATGTGAGGCTGTATTGGTAAATGTCTATGGTTCGCGTAATGTGGCAGACTTCTGCTTGAAGTATGATGTGGAGAAAATGGTGATGGTCAGCACGGACAAGGCGGTGAATCCTACGAATATCATGGGTTGCACCAAGCGTTTGGCTGAAATCTATGTGCAGAGTCTTGGTCTTAGCATGGAACAGGGTAAGACTCCAGGTAAGACGAAGTTTGTAACAACGCGCTTTGGCAACGTGCTTGGTTCCAATGGTTCTGTGATCCCCCGCTTCCGCGAACAGATTGCTAAGGGAGGTCCGATTACGGTGACACATCCTGAAATCACACGTTTCTTTATGACCATTCCTGAAGCATGTCGCCTTGTGATGGAAGCTGCAACCATGACCGATGGCAATCAAATCTTTGTCTTCGACATGGGTGAGAGCGTTAAAATAGCCGATCTCGCCAAGCGCATGATAAAACTCGCCGGTCTTGTAGAGGGTAAGGACATCAACATCGAATACACAGGTCTTCGTCCAGGAGAAAAACTCTATGAAGAAGTACTCTCCAATGCAGAAAACACAATCCCCACAGACCACAAGCGCATCCATATCGCCAAAGTACGCGAGTACAACTACGAAGAAGCTTGCAGTGCAGTAGACAAACTCGAACACCTCAGTCGCATCGTAGAAATTCCCGAAATGGTAAAGTATATGAAGCAAATCGTCCCAGAATTCATCTCCAAAAACTCTGTGTACGAAAAGTATGATAGGAAGTGAGTGTTTATGTTCTGACGTTCTGATGTTCTGATGTACCATTCGGACTACGTTCCTCCTAACTTCAGAACTTCTTAACCTCTTAACCTCAGAACCTTCTTACCCTCAGAACCTTCTTACCCTCAGAACCTCAGAACCTTCTTACCCTCAGAACCTTCTTACCTTCAGAACTCTTTCCTCCCCCTTAATCTTCCCTTTACATATGAAAGTAAATAATTTTGAAGAATTACGAATCTGGCAAATGGCGAATGAATTGTGTCTTAAGATTTATGGAATAACAAAGATGGGTGAGTTTAAGTATGATACTCGATTCGTTCAACAGATACGTTCTTCAAGTGGTTCAATCATGGATAATATTGCAGAGGGATTTGAACGACAGGGGAATAAAGAGTTTAAAAACTTTCTTTATATAGCAAAGGGTTCTGCTGGTGAAACAAGAAGCCAAATTATTCGTGCTTACAATGTAGGCTTTATTGATAATGAAACATATAGCGAATTATACAATGACTGTATACGATTAAGTTCTTCTATAAATTCATTCATCCAATCCCTTAAAAATACTGAATATAAAGGAACACGCTATAATGAAGTTACCTCTTAACCACAGAACCTCAGAACTTCAGAACTCTCATCCCCTCAAAACCCTCAGAACGTTCTTAACCTCAGAACCTCAGAACTTCAGAACTCTCATCCCCTCAAAACCCTCAGAACCCTCATCCTCCCTCTATATGAAAATCGCAGTAGCAGGTACCGGTTATGTCGGTCTCAGTATGGCAACGCTTCTTGCCCAGCACAATGAAGTAACGGCTGTGGATATCATAGCTGAAAAGGTAGAGAAAATCAACCGCCGTGTGTCGCCTATTCAGGATGACTATATCGAAAAATTCTTTGCCGTAAAGGAGTTGCATCTTGTAGCGACCCTCGATGCCGAAGCAGCATACAAAGACGCAGAATTTGTTATCATTGCTGCTCCTACGAACTACGACAGTCAGAAGAACTTCTTCGATACCTCTGCTGTAGAAGCAGTCATCGACCTCGTTTTGCAATACAATCCCGATGCTGTGATGGTCATTAAGAGCACCATCCCCGTAGGTTATTGCCGTAGTCTTTATGTAAAGTACGCGCAGCGCTTCGCTACTGACTCCGCATTACAAGGTAAGAAGTTCAACCTGCTTTTTTCACCCGAATTCTTGCGCGAGAGCAAAGCCCTCTATGACAACCTTTATCCCAGTCGCATCATCGTAGGCTTCCCAAAACTCATTGGACATTACAATGAAGAAAATGAAGCAATCAAAACCATCGCCGATGTTGAACGATTGGAAAATGCCGCACACACCTTCGCCAACCTCCTCGTCCAAGGTGCCATAGGCAATGGAGAAGAAATGGGAGATGTTCCGAATGGAGACTTCAGAACCTCAGAACTTCAGAACCTCAGAACCTCAGAACCTCAGAACCTCAGAACCCTCAACGTTCAACCTTCCTCGTTCAACGTTAATCGTTCAACCCTCAACGTTCCCAGTTCCCCCAAAGGCATCCCCGTCCTCTTTATGGGCCTCAAGGAAGCCGAAGCTGTAAAACTCTTCGCTAATACCTATTTGGCCCTTCGTGTGAGTTACTTCAACGAACTCGATACCTATGCCGAAGTCAAAGGACTTGATCCACAAGCCATCATCCAAGGAATCGGTCTCGATCCACGCATCGGCACGCATTATAATAATCCCTCCTTTGGTTATGGTGGTTACTGTCTACCTAAGGACACCAAGCAGTTGCTTGCCAACTATCAGGATGTGCCTCAGAACATGATGAGTGCCATTGTAGAAAGCAACCGCACCCGCAAGGACTTCATTGCCGACCAAGTATTAAAACTGGCCGGTTGGTACGATTATTCACAAAACAATCAATATAACTCTCATTTATCATCTATCAACTCTCAACTGCCAGTTATTGGAGTTTTCCGTCTCACCATGAAAACAGGTAGCGACAATTTCCGACAGAGTTCCATTCAGGGCGTGATGAAACGCATCAAGGCGAAGGGAGCTACGGTCATTATCTACGAACCGACATTGGAAGACGGTACCCTGTTTTTCGGTAGCCGGGTGGTGAACAATCTGCAGACTTTTAAGGAACAGAGCCAGGCTATCATAGCCAATCGTTATGACAGTGTATTGGATGATGTACAGGAAAAGGTGTATACTAGAGATATTTTTAGAAGAGACTAGAAAGTTTCTTTTGCTTTATTTTTGAGTTTATATGAATAAATATTACTAACTTTGCAGCCAATTACATGATTAACATCGAATAACATTTATTGATCAATAAAATATGATGAAAAAACTTATTTCCTTGCTTGTATGCGCATTCTTGCTCTCCGCAGGAGAAGTGTGGGCTCAGTCCATGTCGGACGACCAGGTAGTGGAGTATGTGAAGTCGGCTACGGAAGCTGGTAAATCGCAGAAACAGATCATGACGGAACTGGCTGCCAGAGGGGTGTCCCGAGCACAGGCCGAACGAATTAAGAAACGCTATGAAGAACAACAAGCATCTGAACAAGGTATGGGCGCCATTGCCAAGAACAGACAACGAAGAAGCACAGAAGCTCAGGAAGAATTGGTAGAAGGAGAAATGGATCTCATCGCTGCAGAAATGAGTGACCCAGCAGAGCAAAGCACTAACGTAGCTGCCCAATTGGTCTATGGACGCAATATTTGACTTTCGCTCCTAGCCAGAATATCCCTACTCCTGTAAATTATCAGTTGGCTGCAGGGGATGAAGTAATCATCGACGTATGGGGAAACAACCAGGCTACTTACCGCGAAACCATTTCACCGGAAGGTAGCATCAAAATCCCGAATCTCGGTCCTATCTACTTGAACGGACTGACCGTGAAGGAAGCAGAAAAGTACTTGAAAAAGGAATTGAATAAAATCCACTCGGGGATTGAAGGCGAAAACCCGACTTCGGAAATGAAGCTTTCTTTGGGACAGATCCGTACCATTCAGGTAAACATCATGGGGGAAGTGGCTATCCCGGGTACATATAACATTTCATCGTTCTCCAATATCTTCCATGCACTATACAGAGCCGGTGGTATCGGCAAATTGGGTAGTTTGCGTAGCATCCAATTGATGAGAAACGGTAAGAAGATAGCGGATGTGGACGTATATGACTTTATCCTGAAAGGAAAGACCATGGATGCCATCAGATTGCAGGAAGGTGACGTGATTATCGTTCCTACTTACGATATGTTGGTAGATATTCAAGGAAATGTGAAGAGACCGATGTTCTATGAAATGAAAAACGGGGAAACCGTAAAGACGTTGATAGAGTATGCCGGCAACTTTACTTCGGATGCCTATACCAAGAACTTGCGTATTACTCGCCAAAACGGTAAGGAATATCAAGTATATACCATCGATGACATTGACTACTCCGTTTTCAAATTGATGGACGGTGACGTATTGAACATCAGTGCCATGCTGGACCGCTTTGAAAACAAGTTGGAAATCAAGGGTGCCGTATACAGACCGGGTATCTACCAGTATAGCGGACAACTGAATACCGTGAAACAATTGGTAGAAAAGGCAGAGGGTGTCATGGGTGACGCTTTCTTGGGACGTGCCGTTTTGCACCGCGAACGTGAAGACTTGACCAAGGAAGTAATCCAGGTGGACTTGAAGAATATCCTGAACGGTACCAAGCCGGATATTGCCTTGAAGCGTAACGACCAATTGTACATTCCTAGTATCCATGACTTGCAGGATGTAGGTACATTGACTGTTTTCGGTGAAGTGGCTCGTCCGGGTAATTTCCCATTTGCAGAAAACACCACATTGGAAGATATCATTATCCAAGCTGGTGGTTTATTAGAATCGGCTTCCTCTGTTCGAGTGGATGTTTCCAGACGTATCAAGGACAGCAAAGGAACAGAAGCATCAAGCACCATTGGCGAAATGCATACATTTGCACTGAAAGACGGATTCGTAATAGACGGGGAACCGGGATTTATTTTGAAGCCATACGACCAAATCTTCGTCAGAAGAAGTCCTGCATACCAAACTCAAATCAATGTAAGAGTTAATGGCGAAGTATTGTTTGAAGGTACCTATGCATTGACTCAAAAGACAGAACGCGTAAGCAGTCTGGTAGAAAAAGCAGGTGGTGTCACTCCTTATGCCTACGTGAAAGGTGCCAAGATTGCACGCAGGATTAATGCTGAAGAACGTAGAAGAATGGAAACCGTTCTGGAAATGGCACGTACAGCAGACGAAAAGGACTCTATCGACGTAAGTAAGTTGGAATTGGGTAATATCTACTATGTAGGTATCGACTTGGTAGCTGCCCTTAAGAATCCAGGCAGCGATGCAGACGTGGTATTGCGTGAAGGCGATCAACTCATTATACCAGAATACAACAATACCGTACGCATCAGTGGGGAAGTAATGTATCCGAATACCGTCAGTTATGTGAAAGGCAAAGGATTAAAGTATTACATTGAACAAGCTGGTGACTATGGACAAAGCGCCAAGAAAAAGCGTGCATACATTGTATACATGAACGGACAAGTGAAGAAGGCAAAAAAATGGGATAACAACTTGATTGAACCGGGATGTGAAATCATTGTACCAACTAAGGAGAAAAACAACTTTAGTCTCCAAAACATGTTGTCCATTGCCACAACAAGTGCTTCTTTGGCTACCATGATTGCAAGTATTGCTAACATCATAACCAAATAATGAATATGGCAGAAAATAAAAATTATAATCCTATTCCTCAAGAGGAAGATGAACTAGAAATTGACTTGATGGAATATGCCCGTAAACTTTGGGCTGCACGTAAGTTATTGTTTAAAGTTGCAGGTATCGCTGTCATTGTTGGCGTAGTAATCGCTTTCACTACCCCTAAACAATATACTGTCAGTGTGAAATTAGCTCCTGAATCTACAAAATCTGGGGGGGGACTTTCTGGTATTGCCTCTATGCTAGGAGTAGGAAGCATGAGCATGGGAAGTGATGCGGATGCTTTGAGCATTACTCTCTATCCAGACATTGTATCCTCTACCCCATTTATATTGGATTTGATGGATACGCAGGTAAAAACAATCGATGAAGAACAGCCGGACACGACCTTGGTAGGATATTTGAAAGAATATACCAGCAAATCCTTGATAGGAACTGTCATGTCTCTTCCATTCAAAGCCATGGGGGGTATCATCTCCTTATTCAAGGATGAAGAGGAAGAAAAAGGAGTAAAAGAAATCAATCCTTTCCAACTAACCAAAGAACAATCTAGAACCGTGCAAGGTTTGAAAAAGATGATTGTAGCCAATGTGGACAAGAAGACTGGTGTGACAACCGTATCAGTAACTATGCAGGATCCTTTAGTAGCAGCAATCTTGACAGATACAGTAGTAGTGAAACTAAAGGAACACATTACCAAGTATCGTGTTTCAAAAGCAGAAGAAGACTGTAAGTACTGGGAACAATTGAATGACCAGCGTAGAGACGAGTATCACGCCAAGCAGAAATTGTATGCAGAATATATAGATGCCAACCAGAATGTGATTCTAAAGAGTGTACGTATCGAGCAGGAACGTCTACAGAATGATATGAACTTGGCTTACCAAGTCTATAGCAATGTAGCGACCCAGCTCCAAATGGCTAAAGCCAAGGTACAGGAAGCAAAACCTGTTTTTGCGATAGTAGAACCGGCTTCAGTTCCTATACTTCCTTCTGGTACAAGCAGAAAAATGATTTTGGTTGCCACCGTATTCCTCTTCGTAGCTGCCGCTGCTGCCTGGGTTCTTTTTGGAGTGGATCTCTGGAAGAAAGTGAAGGACGGATTAAGCGAAAGCAAGGAAGAAAACAAGTAAAAAGAGATAAGTTTTACCTTAAGAAAATAGGCTGTATTCTGAACAATACAGCCTATTTCTTTTTTATACAAATAAACTAAAACATGAGAAAAGTAGCACTAATCACTGGCATTACCGGACAAGACGGATCCTTTCTAGCAGAATTCCTAATAGAAAAGGGATATGAAGTCCACGGGATTCTCCGTCGTTCTTCTTCGTTTAACACAGCACGTATCGAGCATCTTTATTTGGATGAATGGGTGAGAGACATGAAGAAAAGTCGTCTCATCAACCTTCATTGGGGTGATATGACGGATAGTAGTTCGCTCATCCGCATCATCAGCGACATTCATCCGACTGAAATCTACAACCTCGCGGCTCAAAGCCATGTGAAGGTAAGTTTTGATGTGCCTGAATATACAGCGGAAGCGGATGCTGTGGGTACCCTCCGACTCCTGGAAGCGGTACGTATCTGCGGCTTGGAGAAAACTTGCCGCATCTATCAGGCATCTACTTCAGAACTTTTTGGTAAGGTACAGGAAGTGCCTCAGAAGGAAACCACTCCTTTCTACCCTCGCTCTCCATACGGGGTGGCTAAGCAATATGGTTTCTGGATTACCAAGAACTACCGCGAAAGTTATGGCATGTTTGCTGTAAACGGTATCCTCTTCAACCACGAAAGTGAACGCCGTGGGGAAACATTCGTTACCCGTAAGATTACTTTGGCTGCAGCCCGCATTGCACAGGGTTATCAGGACAAGTTGTACTTGGGTAACATGGATTCACTCCGCGACTGGGGTTATGCCAAGGACTATGTGGAATGCATGTGGCTGATGTTGCAGCATGAGACTCCGGAAGACTTTGTCATCGCTACCGGTGAATACCATACGGTACGTGAATTTGCTACCTTGGCTTTCAAGGAAGCAGGTATCAAACTTCGTTGGGAAGGCGAAGGTGTGAACGAAAAGGGTATCGATGTAGCTACTGGACGTTCGTTGGTAGAAGTGGATCCGAAGTATTTCCGTCCGTGCGAAGTAGACCAGTTGTTGGGTGACCCGACCAAAGCGAAAACTCTCTTGGGCTGGAATCCAAACAAGACTCCATTCCCGGAATTGGTTCGCATCATGGTGGAACATGACATGAAGTTTGTGAAGAAATTGCATTTGAAAGCGCAGATGTAATATTACTTTTTCTTTCTGCCATCAGAAAGAAAAAGATAACAAAAAGAAAGACTGCCGGCTGCCGCTCCAGAGCTAAAAAATCGTCGCATTTTCCTAAACGAAAAGAACTCGCTTCGCTCAAACAGCTTTTCGTTCTTAACGGAAAATACTCGATTTTTTTTAACGCTCTTCCACGGAGGCCGGAATAGCCCTCCTTGGAGGGCACATCGCTTCGCTCGTGGTGTGGATGTACACGAGATCCTTCACTACGCTTTGCTCCGCTCTGGATGACAAAAAAAATAAGCGAAGCTAAAAAGAAAACACCACACCCCAACGAGCGAAGCGATGTTGCAAAAAAAGCAGAAAGTTCCGGCCTCACTTTTTGGGCGTGAAGCGGAGGTGAGTGTTGGAGCGTTAAAAACAAAAAGCTGTTTGAGCGAAGCGAGTTCTTTTTGTTTAGCGGAAACACTTGCCGGAGTAGCCCAAAAAGTGCAGACGGCGAATTTTCTTTGTTTCGTTTCTTTTGTTCGGGCAAAAGA
>CALCHM010000003.1 GCA_937901345.1 uncultured Prevotella sp.
AGGAAGTGGAATACATCCAAGTGAATGGAGAAGATCATGTCATTACAAATTGGCAAAAGCGTCATGAATGGCAAAATGCCATATTTGCATGGTTTGCCAAATATCTGAAAGGACAACCCGAATGGTGGGACGCCATTGACAAGTAAGATTAGGAGAAGACAGCGTCTGAAACTATAACCTCAGAACTTCAGAACTTCAGAACTTCAGAACCTCAGAACCTCAGAACCTCAGAACGTCCCAACGTCTCCATCTCCCAATCACCAAACCTCATAACATCAACGAAATGTTTGTAGCGAATCAACTCAAAAATACGAATCGAGCTGAGTTATTACTTTATCTCTGGCAAGTAGAAGATATTTTGCGTGCTTATAAGTGCGATATCGACCGCCTCGACGAGGGGTATCTCACCCGATTCGACGTAACAGGCGAACAGAAGGCACAATTACGGCAATGGTATGCCGACCTCTGCACCATGATGTTAGAAGAAGGTGTAAAAGAATCGGGACACTTGCAAATCTGCAAAAACATTCTCATCAATCTTGACGACCTACATCAGCAATTGCTGGGTTCCGCTAAATTTCCGTTCTACAAGGAAATGTATTATCGCGTGTTGCCCTTCATTGTAGAACTTCGCAAGAAAGGAGTGAATACAAACGAATCTGAGTTGCAAGTTTGCTTTAACGCATTGTATGGCTACATGATGCTTCGACTAAAAAAACAGGAAATATCCGAAGACACACAAACAGCCATTAAGCACATTTCCACATTGCTCGGTCAACTCTCTGACTATTATTTAAAGAATCAGAAAGAACCTATTGATTTCTAGACATCAAACATCGTAAACTATTACAACTTCTCACATAATGAATATACTTATCACTGGTTCAAAGGGTCAACTTGGAAGTGAAATCCAACGATTAGCCGAAGATTTCAACCACGACGACTTTCAATTTATCTTTACCGACAAAGAAGAACTAGACATCACCGATCGTAATGCGGTATACGATTTTGTTGAAAGAAATAATATTGGCACAATCGTCAACTGTGCGGCCTACACAGCTGTAGATAAGGCAGAAGAGGACGTGGCATTATGTGAGTTGCTCAATCATGCAGCCCCCACGTATCTAGCCGAAGCTATTGATAGTATCGGTGGCAGTATGATTCAGATTTCTACCGACTATGTCTTTGACGGCACACATTGCCGCCCCTACACCGAAGATGATATCACCAATCCGCAAACCGTCTACGGACGCACCAAGTTAGCTGGCGAAGAGGGAGTCATTCGTTCATGCGTAGGAGCTATGGTGATTCGGACGGCTTGGCTCTACTCTACGTTCGGAAATAACTTCGTCAAAACCATGCTTAGATTAGGTAAAGAACGCGAGACTCTTGATGTTGTTGCCGATCAAGTTGGCACCCCCACATATGCTCGTGATTTGGCGGCTGCCATACTAGAAATTCTTCGCCAAGGCATCATTCCCGGAGTTTATCACTATTCAAACGAGGGAACCACCTCATGGTACGACTTCACAAAGGCCATTCACCGCATCGCAGGAATTCATACTTGCGACGTAAAACCCATACACACGGAAGACTATCCTACGCCCGCTAAGCGCCCCCACTATTCGGTGCTTGATAAAACAAAAATCAAGAATGTGTTTAACATTAGCATTCCTTGGTGGGAAGATAGTTTGAAGGTATGTTTGAAGGAAATGGATTAACCAAGGACAAAGACTCTCATCTTCCTCTCGACTTGTTATAACCTAGCAAATTATTCGACAACATAAACACTCGTTAATAAGACATGAATCCAGAAATCAGTCGTCGACGCACCTTTGCCATCATTGCACACCCAGACGCGGGTAAAACTTCACTTACAGAAAAACTCCTGCTCTTTGGGGGACAAATCCAAGTGGCTGGTGCCGTTAAAAGCAACAAGATTAAGAAAACGGCTACATCCGACTGGATGGAAATCGAAAAGCAACGCGGTATCTCAGTCACAACTTCGGTGATGGAGTTTGATTACCGCGACTACAAGATTAATATTCTTGACACACCTGGTCACCAAGATTTCGCGGAAGACACCTACCGCACGCTTACGGCCGTGGATAGCGTTATCATCGTGGTCGATGGTGCGAAGGGGGTGGAAACACAGACGCGCAAGTTGATGGAAGTGTGCCGCATGCGCAACACTCCCGTTATCATCTTCGTCAACAAGATGGACCGTGAAGCAAAAGACCCCTTTGACCTCATGGATGAACTTGAAGAAGAACTCTGCATCAAAGTGCGCCCCCTCACATGGCCCATTGAAAGCGGCATTCGTTTCAAGGGCGTATATAATATATATGAGAAGAGTCTCAACCTCTTTCAAGCATCTAAACAAGTCGTGGCTGAGAAGGTTGAAGTAGACATCAACACCGAAGCACTTGACCAGCATATTGGAGCACCTCTGGCTGACAAACTCCGCTCGGAACTGGAACTCATTGACGGTGTTTATCCTGAATTTGAGGTTGCAGACTATTTGCAAGGCAGTCTTGCCCCCGTATTTTTCGGGTCGGCACTCAACAATTTCGGTGTCGAAGAATTGCTCAACACCTTTGTAGAAATTGCCCCATCACCACGCCCTGTGAAGGCAGAAGAGCGCGAAGTGCAGCCTGACGAACAGAAATTCACAGGTTTCATCTTCAAAATCACGGCCAACATCGACCCTAACCACCGTTCTTGCGTAGCCTTCTGTAAGGTTTGTTCTGGCAAATTTGTGCGCAACGCTCCCTACCTGCACGTTAGACACGGCAAAACGTTGCGCTTCTCCTCGCCCACACAATTCATGGCACAGCGCAAGACCACGGTTGACGAAGCATGGGCTGGAGATATCATAGGTCTCCCCGATAACGGAACGTTCAAGATTGGTGACACGCTCACCGAAGGCGAAAACCTCCATTATCGCGGACTTCCCTCATTCTCGCCCGAGATGTTTAAATACATTGAAAATGCCGACCCCATGAAGACAAAGCAACTCCAAAAGGGTATTGAGCAATTGATGGACGAAGGTGTAGCACAGCTCTTTGTCAATCAATTTAACGGACGAAAGATTATCGGTACGGTGGGACAATTGCAATTTGAAGTCATTCAGTATCGCTTGGAAAACGAATACAATGCCAAATGTCGCTGGGAACCCGTTTCGCTCTATAAGGCATGCTGGATAGAAAGCGACGATGCCGCAGAATTAGAAAACTTCAAGAAGCGCAAATATCAGTACATGGCCAAAGATCGCGAAGGACGCGACGTATTCCTCGCTGACTCGGGTTATGTATTGCAAATGGCACAAAACGACTTTAAAAACATTCGCTTCCATTTCACCAGCGAATTCTAAACAATAAGTCACACTTGAATCACTGAGTCCCCCATAAGAGGACTCAGTTTTTCTATCCGCCCTTTCTTGCAAAAATCCTAGAAAGAGTTCGCGGCACGATATTTTGAATTGAAATAACGTCCCGCTAGTTGTCGGTGAGACATTTTGTTCTATAAATATAGCCCCGATAGTTGGCAGTGCGATATTTTAGATTGAAATTACGTCCCGCTAGTTGTCGGTGAGACATTTTGTTCTAAAAATATCGTCCCGCTAGTTGGCAGCGCGATATTTTAGATTGAAATAACGTCCCGCTAGTTGACTGTGACATATTTTAACCCCGAAATGATGTCTCCCAAGTTGGCTGCGGCTAATATCATCATAACATGTCTCAACCGCACTCCCTTTGCGCTAATCGCAACCTGAAATAACGCAAGCAGAGCGTAAGTCCCCCAACAGCGGTTATTGCACACATCCCAACAATCTCGTAACCCCAACATCCCCCTTTTAACCCCATCATTATCCATGGCAGACGGTAATTTTAGTCGTTCACCACTAGCAACGAATAACTATCAAAGCGGTGTCCGAGCAGGGAAAGCAACAATGCGCACCCTTGCCATAAAGGCTTTTGAAGCACATCTAAATGCGCACTTCGCCGCCGCAACAGATGAGGAAAAGCATAACATGCTTAACGCCTTTAAAGAACATCTGAATTAACAATCAGCATTCAACCAGTAAAGACCTGTGTAAACAAACAATATGAACATTAACGTATCCAACGAATTCCACCAGATTTGCCCCAACTTCATAGGTGGAGCGATACTAGCAGAGGTAAGTAACTGTGCTACAACCAGTGAACTCTGGCAAGAAATTGAGCGCATCGCACAGGTGCTCAAAACCTCCTACACTACGGACACTATCAAGAATCATAGCGGAATAGCTGCAACACGAGAGGCATACAAAAGAGCCGGAAAAGACCCTAGTCGCTATCGCCCAGCTTGCGAGCAATTAGCACGCCGCATCCTACAAGGCAAAAACCTTTACAGCATTGACCAACTCGTTGACTTAGGTAACCTCATTTCCTTATATTGCGGTTATTCAACAGCCATGCTCGATGCCGACAAAATCTGTGGCGACACACTAACTCTAGGTATTGGACGCGCCGATGAAGTGTATGAAGGCATCGGACGCGGCATACTCAACATTGAGCATCTGCCCGTTTACCGCGACAACGAGGGAGGTATGGCCACACCCACAAGCGACAGCATACGCACCATGATTACACCAGAAACCAAACGCATCCTGCTTTTAATAAATTGTTATGATGGCAATCAAAAGGCATTAGAAGACGTTATGGATTTCTCATGCAAGCAACTTAAAACCTTTGCTCAAGCCAATGACACCATCCAAAAATGGACCTATACACATTGACGTATAAAAAAGTTCAAAATTCTTTCCAACAGTTCTGTTTTTTGAAGCACACCGCCTAACCAATACAATTTAAATTGTACCTTTGCGCCAAAATAGACACCAAATATGGCAAAAAAACACAAGAACAAGTGGATTGTTCCCGAAGGGCAACCCCTGACCGAACTCGATAAGCGCGTACTGGAATTTCAGAACAAAGGAGCGCTAGTCCCCACCCGAAATCTTATAAAAACTCCCGAACAGATTGAAGGCATTCGTAAAGCAGGAGTCATCAATACAGCAGCACTTGACCTCGCAGAAAAGCACATAAAGGAAGGAATGACAACAGCTGAACTAGATAAAATGATTCATGATTTTATCGTCAGCAACGGAGCGATTCCCGCATGTCTCGGTTATGAAGGTTTCCCCAAAAGTTGCTGCATCAGCATTAATGAAGTGGTGTGTCATGGCATCCCATCTGACGAAGAAGAATTCTTTGAAGGCGACATTGTCAACGTGGATGTAACAACGATTCTTGACGGTTATTACGCAGATGCAAGTCGCATGTTTATCGTTGGAAAAACCACCCCCGAGTGTGAGAAACTGGTAAAAGTAGCCAAAGAATGCCTTGAAATAGGCATGGCAGCAGCAAAACCATGGGGATTTGTCGGAGAAATCGGAAAAGCCATCGAAAAACACGCACGAAAGAATGGTTACTCCGTTGTGCGCGACCTTGCAGGTCACGGAACTGGTCTAGCATTCCATGAAGACCCCGAAGTTGACCATTACAACACCCATTCAAAAGGCATGCTTCTCGTTCCTGGCATGGTGCTTACCATCGAACCCATGATTAACATGGGCACCTATGAAGTATTTGTAGATGAAGAAGACGGATGGACCGTGGTTACAGAAGACGAAAAACCTTCTGCACAATGGGAACACACACTTCTCGTGACAGAAACAGGTTTAGAAATACTCACCCACTAATTCATTTCAGAAGTATAAAGTATAATATGAGTATCATCATACTTGGCATTGAATCTTCTTGCGATGACACCTCAGCTGCAGTCATAAAGGATGGCGTGCTCCTAAGTAATGTAACAGCAAGTCAGGCAATACACGAAGCTTATGGCGGCGTTGTACCCGAACTGGCATCACGAGCACATCAAGTAAACATTGTTCCCGTTGTTGACCAAGCATTAAAGAAAGCAAACGTTAAGAAAGAGGAATTATCTGCCATTGCAGTTACATTAGGTCCAGGACTTATGGGGTCACTTCTCGTAGGTGTTAGTTTCGCAAAAGGATTAGCGCTGAGTCTTGGAATTCCACTCATTGAAACCAACCACCTACATGGTCATATTTTAGCGCATTTCATCAAAGAAGAAGGCGAACCCCACAATCCACCACCCTACCCCTTCCTTTGCTTATTGGTAAGCGGAGGCAATAGTCAGATTGTAAAAGTCTCTGCATACAACAAGATGGAAATCTTAGGACAAACCATCGACGATGCCGCAGGAGAAGCCATCGACAAATGCTCTAAAGTAATGGGATTAGGTTACCCCGGAGGTCCCATCATTGACCGACTTGCACGTCAAGGAAACCCCAAGGCATATCAATTTAGCAAACCGAACATTAAGGGACTCGATTATAGTTTTAGCGGACTCAAAACAAGTTTCCTCTATTTTCTTAAAGATAAAATCAAGGAAGACCCCAATTTCATCGAAAACAATCTTAATGATTTGGCCGCCTCGTTAGAAAAAACTATCGTAGATATTCTCATCAAGAAGTTACAACAAGCGGTAAAGGAAACAGGTATCAATCACGTTGCACTTTCAGGTGGCGTATCTGCTAATACAGGACTTCGTGAAGCTTTCAAAATTCGCGGACAAAACAAAATTTGGAACATCTACATCCCCAAATTTAGTTACACAACTGACAATGCTGGAATGATTGCAATAAACGGATATTACAAATATCTAGACGGAGAATTCTGTCCGATTGAAAAACCTGCTTACGCACGAGTTACAGTGTAAGAAAAGTTAATCTAGGAATCTGTTACCCCCAATCGAAGTTACATCTCCATTTTTTACCACAAAATAGGAGAAGGTACTCCATAAAACGTAAATAAGGGTTCCATCGCATTAAACACATTAAAAACAGAGTCCTTAAAATAGAGTTTCACCCCAACACACCCAAAATACAACTATGGAACTTGACCTCAAACTCACCTCAAAAGAGATAAATCATATCATGTGGCAATGTGGCAAAACACTTTCAACAGCAGAAAGTTGTACTGCAGGTCGCATCGCGTCAGCAATAACTGCCGTGCCAGGAAGTTCAACCTATTTCAAAGGTGGTTTGATTTGTTATGCAAACGAAATCAAAACAAACCTTCTCAAGGTTGACGCAGAAGTCATAGAAAAAGAGACACCAGTATCTGAAGAAGTCGTTCGTCAAATGGTTTATGGAGCGAATGAACTTTTTGGTACAGATTACGCCGTCGCCATTAGCGGTTTTGCCGGCCCTGGAGGACCAGACGGAGGCAGAAGCGGTGTACTAGTTGGCACCATTTGGATAGCAGTAGGTTGCAAGGATAATATTGTCACCAAAATGATTGAAGAAGACAACGGAAGAGACAAAAACCTTGCTTCTGCCACATCTATCGCCCTCCACATGCTCCTTGAATATCTCAAAGAAAACTGTCCAAAGGAAGAAGAAATTGAAACCGAATAGTGCATTTTCCTAAAAAACAGTGAGCAAACAAAAAAAATAACAGAAAACATTTGCGAATTAGGAAATTAATCTCTAATTTTGCACTCCGTATTGAGAGAATACCATAAAAGAAACCTAAAAGAGAATAGATAGCAATGTCTAAAATTTGTCAAATTACAGGAAAGAAAGCCATGATTGGCAACAACGTTAGCCACTCAAAGCGTCGCACTAAGCGCACTTTTGATGTTAACTTGTTTACTAAGAAGTTCTACTATGTAGAGCAGGACTGCTGGATCTCACTTAAGATTGCTGCAGCAGGTCTCCGTCTTATTAATAAAGTAGGTCTTGACGCTGCCCTTAAGAGCGCAGTTGCCAAGGGATATTGCGACTGGAAAGAAATTAAAGTTATCGACTAAGATTAATAACTATGGCAAAGAAAGCAAAAGGTAACCGCGTTCAGGTGATTCTCGAATGCACCGAACACAAAGAAAGTGGTCTTCCTGGAACTTCTCGTTATATCACTACGAAGAACCGTAAGAACACTCCCGAGCGTATGGAGTTGAAGAAGTACAACCCCATCCTCAAGCGTATGACAATTCATAAAGAAATCAAGTAAGAAATAAGCCATGGCAAAGAAAGTAGTCGCAACTCTTAAGACTGGCCAGAACGACGGCCGTTCTTACACTAAGGTCATCAAGATGGTAAAGAGCCCCAAGACTGGCGCTTATATCTTCGATGAACAAATGGTTCCCAATGAAGCTGTTAAGGACTTCTTCAAGGACTAAAAAACTTAAGATTTTGTATTCGTACAAATCATATAAACTCCTCACCATCGGTGGGGAGTTTTTTTGTTTATTTAACACAATATGTATCAAAAGTTTTTTCTAACTTTGCACAAGTAAAGTTGTGTAACACAAACTATTGCACACTTGCGAAGTTTACTTATTCAGACTTTTGAAACAACACATCAACAAACAGACAGACACTAATAATAGTGATACAATCGTTATTCAATCTCGATGCTATCGTAATTCAATTGTAATTCAATCTCGATGCTATCGTGATGCATAAGCATTTCAATAACGATACAATACTGATACGAATATGGGACTTTTTGATTTTTTTAGTAATAAGAAGGAGAACAAAGAGGTTCTCGATGCAGGGTTAGAAAAGACAAAGCGTAGCGTGTTTGATAAACTCACACACGCCATTGCGGGTAAATCTACAGTAGACGAAGAAGTTTTAGATAATCTTGAAGAAGTTCTTGCCACCTCAGACGTTGGTGTAGAAACCACACTTGAGATTATCAAAAGAATAGAAGCACGCGTTGCCAGAGATAAGTATGTAAGCACTAAAGAACTTCACAAACTGCTCAAGGAAGAAATTGCTGATTTGTTAGTCAAGAGCGGTAACGAAGACGACATGTCGTTTGAACTTCCCGCAGACCACAAGCCCTATGTAATAATGGTGGTTGGAGTAAATGGTGTTGGTAAGACTACTACTATCGGTAAACTTGCCTATCAATTAAAACAAGCTGGAAAGAAGGTTTATCTAGGTGCTGCAGACACATTCCGAGCTGCTGCCGTTGAGCAATTGGTTATTTGGGGAGAACGTGTTGGAGTACCCGTTATCAAGCAGCAAATGGGAAGTGATCCTGCGAGTGTTGCGTTTGATACCATAAAATCAGCAGTAGCAAATGATGCCGACGTGGTTATTATCGATACCGCTGGACGACTTCACAATAAAGTAGGTTTGATGAATGAGCTTACAAAGATTAAAAATGTGATGAAGAAGGTTGTAACTAATGCACCCGATGAAGTTCTCCTAGTTTTAGATGGTTCAACCGGTCAGAATGCTTACGAACAAGCCAAGCAATTTACAAAAGCTACTGATATTACATCGTTAGCAATCACCAAACTTGACGGTACCGCAAAAGGCGGTGTAGTTATTGGAATATCACACCAACTCAACGTGCCTGTTAAATACATTGGTCTCGGTGAAAAGATGACCGACCTCCAACCCTTCAATAGAACTGAATTTGTCAATTCTCTTTTCGAAGGTTCAACTTTATAAATCTGCACAACAGAACTATTTACAATGCCTACTATAGACATCATCACCATGGGTTGCTCAAAGAATCTTGTCGATTCAGAGCACTTGATGAAACAATTTGAATCTTTAGGATATACGCTTTATCACAACCCAGACGTTATTCACGGTGATATTGCAGTAGTGAACACTTGCGGATTTATCGGTGACGCCAAGGAAGAATCCATCAACATGATTCTTGAATTGTGCAACCTCAAGGAAGAGGGCGAGCTCAATCGTGTATACGTCATGGGATGCCTTAGCGAACGTTATTTGGAAGAGTTAGGACAAGAAATCCCTCAAGTAGACAAGTTCTATGGTAAATTTAATTGGACCGAATTGCTTCAGGATTTAGGAGAAACGTACAATACATCCCTTAAAAACGAGCGCGTACTTACCACCCCTTCCCACTATGCTTACATCAAAATCAGTGAGGGTTGCAATCGTAAATGCGCCTATTGTGCCATCCCTATTATCACTGGCGCTCACGTAAGTCGCCCAATGGAGGAAATCCTGGATGAAGTAACACTTTTGGTGCAACAAGGCGTCAAGGAATTTAACATCATTGCGCAAGAACTTACCTTCTATGGCATAGATTTGTATCAAAAGCAGATGCTACCTGAACTCATCGAGCGAATGGCGAAGATTCCTGGAGTAGAATGGATACGCTTACACTACGGTTATCCCACTCACTTCCCCATGGACTTGCTCCGAGTGATGCGCGAAAACGATAACGTGTGTAAATACCTCGACATCGCGTTGCAACACATTTCCGACAACATGTTGACGCGCATGCACCGCAACACCACCAAGCAAGAAACACTTGAACTCATTGAGGCCCTACGTCGTGAAGTTCCAGGAATATGCATTCGCACCACTCTGATGGTAGGTTTCCCTGGAGAAACAGAAGAAGACTTTAATGAACTATTAGACTTCACACGCAATGTTCGCTTTGACCGCATGGGAGCTTTCGCCTATTGCGAAGAAGAAGGAACCTATGCCGCCAATAATTACACGGACGATATCCCCGAAGAAGTCAAGCAAGAACGCCTCGATCGTCTAATGCTCCTGCAAGAAAGCATATCGGCAACACTCTGTAATGAAAAAGTAGGCAACACCTATAAAGTTGTCATCGACCGTAAAGAAGGAGACTATTACATCGGTCGCACAGAGCACGATTCGCCAGAAGTTGACTGCGAAGTGTTGATTCATCAAAATGAAGGCGATCTCCACCCCGGCACCTTCTACAGGGTTAAGATTACGGCGGCTGAAGAATACGACCTTTACGGAACTCTTGTTTGAGAAAACGCTAATAATCACTATGAATAGCAAAGAATTTTTTGCCGAAATAGCAGCACGGACGGAACTCACACCTAAAGAAGCGCAAACATTATCCAACACCTTATCGCAAGCCATAGCCGACCATCTTGGCGAAGGCGATAGTTTCAGCGTTCAAGGTTTTGGTAGTTTGGAGGTGAGAAAGAAGTTAGAACGCATCATCGTCAACCCCACCACCAAGCAGCGACAACTCGTACCGCCCAAACTTGCAATTTCTTTTAAAATGAGCAATGTGCTCAAAGACAAACTGCAATCATTATGAGCAGGAAACTTCTCCCAGCTGATTTTATTGACATCATAGCACAGAGTCAAGGCATCACTAAGAAAAAAAGTGAGGCCTTTATTCGTGCATTCTTTGAAGTCATTGAAGAAGGACTCCGAAACGATAGTTTTGTTAAAATTAAAGGATTTGGAACGTTTAAACTCGTCAGTGTGAGCGAACGCGAAAGTGTCAATATCAGCACCGGCGAGCGCTTCCAAATCAGCGGACACACCAAAGTTTCCTTCCTTCCCGACAATGCATTAAAAGAACTCGTCAACCGCCCCTTCAGTCACTTCGAAACCTGCATCATTCCCGATGCTACCACTAGCGAAGAACTCGAAGCCATTGACCAAACCGAAACGCTTGATGTGCCCGAAACTCATCTAGAGCAGGAACCCATCATTGCGGACGAACCGCTCGTAGATGCTGTCCCAACAACAGCACTTGAAGTTCCCCGCGCCAACGAAGATGCTGAAACAACAGAGGTTTCAAACGAAAAGGTGGAAACCACAACCGAACCCTCACCTGTTCAAGTAGAAAAAACCGAAGCGCAAACGGTTTGTCAGGAGCAACCTGAAGTCGAAGAAGATGTTGAAATTCAAGAAGAAATCGCCATCCAGGAGCACACACCTGAAACTGAAATCATAACGGAGGAATCCCAAGACGTAGCAGATCAGACAAACTCCGAACCAATGTCCGTAATAGAAACGGAAGGCAATTTCACCGAACCTTCGGAATTGGAAGCATCACAGACTGACGACACCGAAGATGTGCAAGACGAAGATACCACTTATTCATCATCAGAAGACTACGAAATGTATCACCACCACAAACGCAATAAATCACGCTGGATATTTATTGGCATCACATGGTTGATCACCGTCGTGATAAGTTACCTTGCAGGTTATCACAAAGTCATCCCGCTTGGCCACAAATTCCACGGCGTATATATACAACCCTCCCCTATCCCCAAAGCGGTTGTAAAAAAGGCAACTCCCACCGACACGATCCAACAAACTACCGATTCTGCGACAACAGCAACCCCCAAAAGTCTGCTTCCCGCAGGTGCTGACACGCTTTCGGTGATTAGAGGTATTGACCGAGAAACGGCAAATAAACTTGCTGAGGGACAGAAACAAGTACGCGTAGGAAGTTTTCTCATCATCGGAACCTATGCCACCCACATACTCCGCCCTGGTGATACGCTTTATCAAATTGCCCGTAAAACCTATGGTCATAAGGATTACGCGAAATACATCGTTGTTTACAACAATCTAACGCCCCCCTACAACCTCCCCCTAGGCGCTGAATTGTTGTTACCACAGTTGGTTGAGAAAGAAGAATTTGCCGACCCACCAACAAAAGAATAAGAATACATTCCGACACAAGTGGCAAAATTATTTAGCGAATTATAACGCTATTCTCTACCACACAGAGACAACATCCCAATTTACCCTTGACGCTGAAGGCCCACGTACAGGACCTTCAGCGTTTATTTTATTAATATTTTTTCGTTGTCACATTGTCACATGTCACGCGCAAAAACTTGCGCATAGACCTAAAAAAAGAGATAGACACCCCCACAGAGTGAGCGTGTCTATCTTCATTCTAATTCCATCGGAAAAGGTACAAATTAATGTAAATAAGAATGTATCCCTTGCTTACAAATAATTGTAATAGAACCTACAATAGTCGGAGTTATCGTCATTTTTGCCAGCATCATCTACGCACTCATGACCCTTTGCACTCTTTCCAGCTTTGGATTAAGCTAACGATTCCACCACACATACGAAATAAAAAACACGACGTTGTGTCATAATGAGCAAACTGCTGCGTTGCTCCTCAATTTCGGATTTGGTCATGTACTTCAGTACACTCCCTTCATCCTCCATTTCAGCGCCTTGCATTTTACTCACTCTTACACAACTTTAGAGGGTGTGCCGAAATTTTTCGACACACCCTCAATTTATTGCGTTCTCATTTTAAATATCCATCTCTCGGATTTCAGAGAACTGGTTCCATCCTATCGTATTCAAATATGCATTTTTAGCGCCTCGCGGAACATAGAGGATGCATTTCTCATTAATGTCGTTAAACGCCCCACTCCCAGTTGGAGTTAATTCTTCAGCTGGAATGTGCGAAATAACCTTTGTCAAACGCTCACATTTTTCAAACGCATAAGCTTCAATCGTTTTGACGCCTTTACCAATCTCAACCATCTCCAAATTCTTACAATCTGCAAATGCACGCAAACCTATTGTCGTCATATCTTCTGGAATATTAACCCTCTGTAACCCACTACTTTGAAACGTATACTTTTCTATCATCTTAAGATGTAAGGGTAAATTTATGCTTGATAATATCTCACATCCTTGAAAGGCACATGAACCTATCTTCTCGATACGATCATGCATAACAATCTCTTTCAATGCACTTTGATAGAAGCATCCGTCTCCTATGCGTACTACATTGGTAGGAATCACCAACTTGGGCTTCTGATAAAGCATATAAGCATAATTGCCCAAACCCGTTACGGAGGCAGGAATTACCGTATTCTGACAAGCAGTTAAAAGGGTGTTCGTAACTGTTTCTACAATCGCATTGCAATTGTCACGACTATCATACACACGATTGTCCTTATCCACAAGAATGCTATCAATAAAAACATTGCCTTCATACCCCATGCTTCCTATCTGCTTTACGGACTTTGGAATAACAATCGTCCCCGTAATGCGACAATTATAAAAGGCTTTACTTTGAATCGTTTCCAATCCATCAGGAAGAATAATCTTTATCGTCTCAGGGTTATCAAACGCACCACTATCAATAGACGTCACGCGAAACGTTTGATTGCGATAAGTTATCGTAGCGGGTATTTCTACAACCCCATCGCCATATTCATAGATAAATTCTTCTTCGTTTTCGCCTTTATAGGTAATCGCTACGGTGCGTGCTTCAGGGTCAATTACGCGACAATGGAAACCCTGCGCCTCAAACCTGCCAGTTATCAATTCCGGCTCTCCATCTTTTTCTCCACGATTGAGAACAAAAGGTAAAGGAAGGAAAAGCAAGAAAAGGAGTGAGAACAAGCCTATATGCATAGCCTTTCGCTTGAAAGTTCCCCTTGCATGAACGTCTACAAGAAGGGCATCAATCGTAGCATAGCGTTTCGCCTTCTCATTTGAGAGGCAACGTTTCATGATGCGGCACAAGGAACCTCGAAACTGCTTTCCCCTTTTCTCCTGTATGTATTTCAGAATGACACCTACCGAATAGATGTCCGTGCGTGCATCCACTTCCTTTGCATCTCTCAGATTGATTTCAGGAGCACAGAAACCAGATTTAAATCCAGGGGTGGTATCATCAAAATTACTCAAACAAAATCCTAAGTCCAAGAGTTTGAGGTCGCCATTCGTTTGTGACAACATGAGGTTATCGGGAGAGATGTCCAAATGAAGCACATTTTTCTGATGAAGCGCCCTAACTGCCTCACACAAATGCAAGAGCAATTTCCAAACGTTGTCTTCTTGCAAGAAATATTCAGGTTCGTGCTCAATCTTCTGCTTCAGCGTACTCCCACTGACATATTCCATTAGGATATACACACCATCTTCATCATCATTTATCTCCACATATTCAACTACGTAAGGACTCTTAATCGTTTTCCCCGTATTGAATTCTTTGTAGAAAAGCAAGCGGTATGACTCATCTTTGCTGAACTCAGGGCGCAACTTCTTCATGAAGAGAAGTTGGTTGTGTATGCGCACTTTATAAGCAAGGGAAGTCGCGCCGCATCTGTCCAACTGCTCTATATCCTCAAACCATTCGTTATCACCTAAGAAATCTGAAACATTCACACTATCCATTTACACTCCTGCTATAATTAAATACTTCACCCCACCCCTCTTACCACATATATAATTAACAGGGTCGCCACCCTCATGGATAAGATTTGAGAGTATTAAGGGTTGATTTTCAACGACACGCTCACAGATAAACGTATCATTCACAGACAATTTACTGTTTCTACTTTCCAACACCTTAAACATGCAAAGTCCTATATACTGCAACGTAACACATCGATTGGGATTCCACATCAATTTAAACTTATCCCCCTTTTGCAAGGTGCTCGTCTTAAGGCAGTTGTTCTTCAAGAACTCACTATCAACGTCACCATCACTCAGTTGAAATTTGCAAAAGGTTTCCCAATCAGGATAGCCTATATAAATTGACAGAATATTTAAAGTGCTCAATCGAGAGGTTTGAACTTCCTTTTCCTTCTGATATCCCCACAAGCGTTTGAGGGTTGTTGACGAGAGATGATTTCTGGTTTCGTTAAATATAGCTCCTGACAAGAAATCAAAATCACGAGGAGTGTGCATTTTGAATCCAGCTGTATCTTCAACATATTGCTTCAGTCGTTCTAAAAAGAATTCTTGTGCCTTCGTCTCGTTATTCATTGAGTGTATCGTTTATTTGAGGATATTTTTAAATTTCATGCGAAGTTAGTTAAAATTGACGATGCAAATCCTACGTTTCAAATACAAAATAATACATCATAAGCAATAAGGAACAAAATGGACTAATTCGAAAAACTAAATAATGCTTTCCTTTGTAACAAAATTTAAGAGAATGCCGAACCGCTTTCAAAGGGCGTAGGCAAAATTAATCAATACATATTTATGAAGAAAACATTATTTGTTTTAGGGCTTGCGATGTTGTTTCAATCGCAAGATACCGTTTCTGCACAGTTTTTTAAAAACCTGAAAAAAGCTTGGAATGAAGTTAAAGTAGACAAAGAAGAGTTTCACAAAAAGCACAACCCTTATTACAAGAGTTCAGCTTCATCATCAACAACAACCCAAACATCTCAAACATCTCAAACTCAACAGGCTCCAGCTAAAGCAGAACCCAAGGCTGACTATGATCAAAAGGACTATATTTTCAAGATGTCCTTTGTGTTAGCCGAACATATCAACCCTGCCATAAAAATGACAGAAGAGGAACGCCTTGCAAAGTACAATGAAATGAAAGCCAACGACAAGTTTGAACTCGTTGACGGATGTTTTGCAAAGATTCATAAGGTACTCCCCAACCTTATTACTTTTGATTATGAGCAAGATGTAAAAAAATCCAAGATAAAGAATTTAGGTATACTACGCTTTACAACTCTTAATGGTGACGTATTCACAATCAATTGGGATAAACCGTATAGTACTGATGAAGTATACCGCCACGGCATGCTAAAACAGCTGTATAATGGAAAGTATTGGGGCAATAAACCTATTGACCCCAAAAGTGATATTTGGGATATGGGATATGTATACCTTTCAGGTGGAAAATGGGAGCCCATAACTGTTACGTGTGCAAATGGAGACGAAATAAAAGTTAAGGGAGATGATTCTCACAAAATCCATCCTTGGTATGTTCAAATTGCAGATAAAAAACATGAGGGTGACTACAAGGGGTACTTATACTATAATATTGATAACAAAGAAGGATATATTATTGCTGGAATTTGCAAGACATTAGAGGAATGCTCCATTGAAATAATTGGAGATTTAGAACAGTGGAATTCAGAGAAGCCATACAGAATTATTTGGCCCAATGGTGACGTATTTGAAGGCACCTTAAAATTAAATGGTAAATATGTGAATGGAAACCAAGACACGGTAAAGATTAAAAACGACTTCGACAACTATTACAATGGATTAAAGCAATACTCTATCAAACTTGAAGATGACGGAAGATGGCAAGTATATTGTGCTGCAGCACAATGGATCGAGCGTAACTTATACCTTAAAGGAGTCGGCACTCTTTACAACGGCATGATAACATGCAAGGACAAGAGCGTTAAGATTTATGTTAATGGCGAATATGACGAAATCGAATCAATCACCTACACGCAACGCATTCAAGCAGAAGAAAGAAAGAAGAAGGAAGCAGCGGAAGCTCTTGTCAAGCAAAGAGCGACTCTTACGCAAAAATACGGAAAACAATATGTAGATATCTTCTATCGTCCTAGTGCCAAAATGACAGATATCATTATCGTAGGCATGCCCGTTGGCCTCCTTATGGAATTCCACGACTCAGGTAAACTTGCCATCGACATCAAGATGAAACAATCAAACGGTAACTCAACATGCTACGAGATCTATGGTTACCCAGCCTTCGGTGGCAATTACAAAAAGTTCGGCTACTTCTGGGCAAAGAACGGCAGAATCACCTCATTCAATTTGTACGGAATGAATTAACTTATCACATAAAGCCACGGAATTATTTCCGATAGCTCTGAAACAAATGAGTTTGCCACCTTAAATGGAGGGCAAACTCATTTGTTTTACCTCTGCTCATAGCACACATGATGAAACTGTAAAACTAAGTGAGACTTACGAAAAATTAAGTGAGACTTTAGGGCAAAGGTCTACTATAATTATAACAAGAAGTATCAATAAAGGTCCCCTCCTCCTTTGGGCATTTGACCTCGCAGACTCGGTCTTCCTCCTCCTCGTAAGGCATAGT
>CALCHM010000004.1 GCA_937901345.1 uncultured Prevotella sp.
TTTTTTTGTTTGTCTTTTATTGGCTTCGCCAATTGTGGGACAAACTTAGTGTTACCGAGCGGTGACGCTTTCAGCATCATCACCAAGATTGACAAGATAGAAAATAATATTATAAAATATTAATAATCTGAATATATCTGTGTTTTTCTAACCTTGGAAATAATATTGATTTTGAACAGCCTACGCGTAAGGCCAATTGACTTTGATTTCACAGCATTCGAAACGTCGTCAAATCGTTTTCAAACGTGCTGCTATCTCCGCATCTGACGGAATGGCAGCACGTTTCGTTTTAGAAGCAACACCATGCTCGGGACGTCAAATCTGGTCCAATTTTTATCAAACGTACCTTGCCGTGATAAAAACAAGGCGTCAATTTTATCAAACGAACCTCGCACTGATAAAATGGAGACCTCACATTTATCAAATACGACTTGCACTGATAAAATCGGGATGCCGAATTTATCAAATATAACTTGCAACGATAAAATCGGGACACCGAATTTATCAAATACAACCTGCAACAATAAAATCGGGACACCGAATTTATCAAATATAACTTGCAACGATAAAATCGGGATACCGAATTTATCAAATATAACTTGCAACGATAAAATCGGAATGCTGAATTTATCAAATATAACTTGCAACAATAAAATCGGGATACCGAATTTATCAAATACAACTTGCAACGATAAAATCGGAGTACCGAATTTATCAAATATAACTTGCAACAATAAAATCGGAATACCGAATTTATCAAAAATAACTTGCAACGATAAAAATAGGATGCCGATTTTATCAAACATACCTTGCCGTGATAAAATTTATGCGTGAATTTATTTGTTCCGATTGTGGTTGGGTTTAGAAAAAGGTGTACTTTAGCAGCGTAAAACTAAAATATGTGCCATGGAATACAAATTTCCCCCTCAGTTTAAGTTGGAGGACTTATACATCAGTCCTTTCAAGTATCAACGCTTCTTTGATCCCGAATCGGGTCTAACACATTACGAACCACTGGAACGGAACCTGACGCCTACGGGCGTGAATCTGCTGGATACGTATTTGCAGATTATGTGTACCTCCAGTGCCTATTCGCAGTTAATGGTTCAAGCACGCTTTGGTGTGACGTCCGAACAGTTGTGCACCCTGTGTTTGCTACTTACGGGCATGACGCATGATAAGTTGCAACTGGCGATAAGTTTGCGAGTGGCCGACGACCTGCTGCGCTACACCTCCCTCTCTATGCGTGATATTGGCAGACGTTGTGGATTTGCCTCAGGCGTTGGACTCACCCGATTCATCCAACGTCATTATAACTGTACACCCCAAGAGCGCAGAAAGGCGTTGCGCAAGAAGAACGACGAAGGGAAGTTTGCCATTTCCCTATCTTAAAGTAACGCTCCCTGAGCGAAAACGTCTTCACAGTCTCCCCAACCTTTTAAAACCACAAACAATGACTTGCGCCATCATAGACGACGAACCTCTTGCCGCGGCTTTGCTGGAGAGTTACGTCAAGAAAACTCCCTTTTTAGAACACAGTGGCACCTTTGCCAATGCCATCGATGCCATGGCGGCACTGAGCAAGGCGCCTGTAGATCTTTTGTTTCTCGACATCCAAATGCCGGAACTCAGCGGATTAGAGTTTGCCAAACTCATCCCATCTACAACACGCATCATCTTTACCACAGCCTTCAGTCAGTATGCCATCGAAGGTTATAAGGTGAATGCGTTCGACTATTTGCTCAAGCCCATCTCCTACGCAGACTTCCTTACTGCCGCACAACGTGCCGCGGAAAGCGCCAATCCTGCGCAACAAGCGGTAGAACCTACCAACGGGAACCTGGCAAACGAAACGTCCATCTTCGTGAAGAGCGACTACAAACTCTTGCGCATTGACTTCAACGACATTCTCTATATTGAGGGACTCAAGGATTATGTCAAGATTTACTTGGCCTCTGCCCCACGCCCCATTCTGTCGTTAACGGCGATGAAGACCCTAGAAGACCACCTTCCCACGGATCAGTTTATGCGCATCCACCGCTCGTACATCGCCAATATGGCGGCGGTAACGGCCATTGAGCGCAGCACACTTCTCGTTGCAGATAAGTCGCTGCCCATCTCTGACACCTACAAAGACAAGGTGCTTGAATACGTGAACAAACGCTTGCTTGGAGGTAGATAAAGAAATTGGCAACCCGAGCGAGCAGATAAAAGCAAACTGAAATTCAGCAATATATAGCGCCTATTTTGGAATTATCCTCACTTTGCCGTGTGTGGATTTCAAACATTTAAGACAGCAGCTGAAAAGAACTCCTTTGGGGGATTTTGTCACTCAAATTCTTTGCTCAAATGGACGTAGTCCGTAACTTTGCAAAGAAAAGTTAACGCATTAGGGATAAAAGGGAAATGCAGGCGCTTCGCTCTGAAGGCGTAAGCATGCTACCCATCGTAAGAAACTACGAAACACGCACGCGCCCAACTCACAAGTCCTCACAACCTTTCATCCTAACACACCTATAACCTAAATTTGATATGAGTTTTAACGTACCTCAAACGGAAAAGAAGCGAGTAGTCATTGTTGGTGGCGGATTTGGTGGTTTGAAATTGGCTAACAAACTTCGTAAGTCGAATTTCCAAGTGGTTTTGATTGACCGCAACAACTACCATCAGTTTCCTCCATTGATTTATCAGATTGCTTCGTCTGGTATCGAACCCAGTAGTATTTCCTTCCCCTTCCGCAAGATTTTCCAAAATTGCAAGGATTTCTACTTCCGTATGGCGGAGGTGCGCTCCATCTTCCCCGAGCACAAGATTATCCAGACTTCAATCGGTAAGGTGAAGTATGATTACCTCATCCTCGCGGCTGGTACGACCACAAATTTCTTTGGCAACAAGCATGTTGAAGAAGTGGCCATCCCCATGAAGAACGTGAGCGAAGCCATGGGACTCCAAAATGCGCTTCTCGAAAACTTGGAACGCGCCCTCACTTGTGCCAGCGAACGCGAACGTATGGAGTTGCTCAATGTAGTCATCGTTGGTGGTGGTGCCACAGGTGTTGAAGTTGCCGGAGCGCTTTCGGAAATGAAGAAGTACATTATTCCGAAGGACTATCCCGACCTTCCCTCTAGTCTTATCAATGTATATCTCGTAGAAGCAGGTCCCCGTCTCCTTTCTGCCATGAGTCCAGAATCTTCTGCCCACGTTGAACAGTATCTTCGTGAGATGGGTGTCAACGTGTTGCTCAACAAGATGGTTACTGACTACAAGGACCACCGCGTCATGCTCAAGGACGGTAGCAGCATCGCTACGCGCACCTTTATTTGGGTGAGCGGTGTTGCAGCACAAAACGTAGGCAACATGCCTCAAGCAAGCATCGGACGCGGCGCCCGCATTAAGGTTGATGCCTTCAACCGCGTAGAAGGTCTTGAAGACGTTTTCTGTATTGGTGACCAATGTATCATGGAAGAAGGCGACCCCGAATGGAAAGGCGGACACCCACAACTTGCACAGGTTGCCATTCAGCAGGGCAGACTACTTGCAAAAAACCTGAAGCGCCTTGAAAAGGGTAAAGACTTGAAACCCTTCCGCTATCTTAACCTCGGAACGATGGCTACGGTGGGCAGAAATCGTGCCGTTGCAGAGTTTAAGAACGTCAAGATGGCTGGTTTCTTCGCATGGATCATGTGGCTCGTGGTTCACTTGCGCTCCATTCTCGGTGTGCGCAACAAACTCATCGTTCTCTTCAACTGGATGTGGAACTACTTCAGTTACAACCAATCACTCCGCCTCATCGTTTACGCTAAAAAGGCGAAGGAAGTGCGCGACCGTGAACAGCGCCTTGCCGACTCTCACTGGGGACAAGACCTTATGAGCGAAGGTGCCGATGAAATTAAATTAGAAGGCGAGGAATAAGAACCTCGGTACTACATAAATCGAAAAAAAGTAGGTCATGTCGTTGTGAACATGACCTACTTTTTTATGGCTGCGGAGGGAGACTGTTTAAGTTCCTGGGCAACGACTTTATTATCGCCTAAGGTTCAAAATAAGTGGCAGGAACGGAGGTGGCATCCGTCATTAACGCGGTGAGGATTTCCTCACGCTTGCCGTTGGCTATCCAAACGGCAATACCCGAATCGGCCACCTTGCGCGCAATGGCACACTTTGTTTGCATGCCTCCTCGACCAAAGGTGGATTGGGACGTCTGAATGTAACTCTCGAGCGAACGTCCAGGCGCCACGTGACGAATAATCTCAGAATCGGGCGCATCAAGCGGACCGTTATAAATGCCATCGACATTGCTGAGCAAAAAGAGCGCCTGTACGTCCATCATCGTGGCAATCAGTCCTGAAAGTTCGTCATTGTCGGTAAACATCAATTCCGTGATGCTTACGGTGTCGTTTTCATTCACAATGGGAAGCACTCCATTCTGAAGCATCACACGCATGCAGTTGCGCTGATTTTGATAATGGCGCTCGGTGCTGAAACTTTCCTTCAGCGTAAGCACTTGCCCAACACTGATACCGTATTCCTTGAAAAGTTCATAATAGCGGTTCATCAACTTTGCCTGCCCTACAGCAGAAAAGAGTTGTCGCTGATCTACGGTATCGAGTTCACTCAGCGTCATGTGGCGCAATTCACTACGTCCGCAAGCCACGGCTCCCGAAGAAATCAAGATGACTTCAATCCCGCGGTTGCGCAGATTTGCAATTTGATCAACGAGTGCCGACATGCGCGTAACATCAAGCGTGCCATCCTGGCGCGTCAGCACATTGCTACCCACCTTCACGGCAATACGTTTATATGGAGTTTGGATTGTCATAATTCGTTAGCATGTTTTAACCTACATCATTGTTTCAGCGAAGCGCGTAATCCCTGTTGCACACTGTGTGTAAATCCGCAGGCCTCCATTGCGTTGAGTCCGCGTATGGTTAGTCCACCAGGGGTTGTTACTTTATCAATTTCCGCTTCGGGATGTGCCCCTTCTTGCGAGAGTAAATCAATCGCCCCTTGCAAGGTTTGACAGATAATTTCCTGTGCCTCATGCGGACGGAATCCTAATTCTACCCCGCCTTCCTGAGCAGCACGAATGTAACGCAACGCAAAGGCGATGCCGCATGAAGCCAAGGAGGTTGCGGCAGGCATGAGCGTGTCATTAATGAGCATTGCTTTACCCATGGCAGCAAAGAGTTGCAGCAGCGCGTTATCGATTTCGGTCGTAGTGCGAAGGGTTGAAATAAAGGTCATACTGCTACCGTGCGCAATGGCGGTATTGGGCATCAAACGACAAACGGGCAACCCCTCCGCTACCAATTCATGAGGCAATAGCGCATCAAGGTCGTTCAAACTAATTCCGCCCGCCAACGAAGCCAGAACGTGTTGCTTCGCGTCCAAAACATCACCGATTTCGGTAATTACCTGCGCCACCAACCATGGTTTTACGGCAAGGATGACCAAGTCTGCACGGGAAATCACTTCCCGATTGTCGGTAGTCGTGTACACCTGCGGGAAATCACGCTTCAACGCTTCTAACTTTGCTGTTGACGGATTTGATACATATATAGCATGAGCAGAGGAGTTCTTCAAAACGCCACGCGCAACAGCACCGCCCATATTGCCTGCTCCGATAATTGCGATATTCATAGTGTATAAAGATTGACAAGTTTATCTGAATTCGAAGCCGTAGGCGACTTCGGCGACAAAGGTAACATTTTTACAGCATCAACTCTCATTCTACAACAAAAAGAAACAAGAAAGCGCAAAGAAAGCAGGATTTCGAAAGCAAAACGTCGATTTTTAAAGAAATAATGAAGCGCAAACGCTAAAAAAAGTAATATTCTGTATTGCCATTCCGAAATAAAGTTTCACCTTTGCCACGGATACATTACTAACCCTCTGAGGCGACAACAAGCAGACGCGCCTCGAAATAAACAACACAACCGCTATGAGAAAAATTTATTTGAAGAGCGCACTCATCGCGCTCGCTGGTTCAACCCTCTTTAGTTCATGCATTGGGTCTTACGCTTTGTTCAACAAGTTGGCTGCGTGGAACGTCAACGCTACAGGCAACAAATATCTCAACGCCATTATCGGTGTCGTTATTTCTCCAGCATACGGAATCTGTATGTTTGCCGACTCATTTATTCTTAATTCCGTAGAGTTCTGGACTGGCGAGCAACTCCTTTCCGACGTGGGCAAGACACAACCCTTCATGGGCAGAGACGGAAACTTCTATCTCATCACGACGATTGTGGATGGTTACCGCATCAGTAATGAAACCACTAAGGAAACGACTTACTTGAAGTTTGACAAAACCAATAAGACATGGAGTTACGAGGCAAACGGTGAAGTGAACAACTTGCTCCGCGTAAATGCCGACAACACACTCACCGTCTATCTCCCCTCTGGCGAAACCATGGACGTGACCAACGATGCACAAGGGTTGCAACAGGTTCAGCACGTAATGAACCCCACGACTCCTCTTGTAGCTGTTAGATAAAAGAATACGCAACACCATAACTTTGCGCCCTGCGTCAACCCGACGTGGGGCGTTCGTTTAGAATATGTCAGAACAACTTACCATCCATTCGGGAAATAAGAGCGAACGTTATGCCTGCTTGCTTCCCCAACTTGAAACCATCGTTTCGGGCGAAACCGACACCATAGCCAACATGGCAAACATTGCCGCTTGCCTTTGGGAGACGTTCCACTTTTGGTGGGTAGGTTTTTATCGCGTTGTGGATAATGAACTAGTCCTCGGTCCCTTCCAAGGTCCGCTTGCTTGCAGTCGCATCCGCAAAGGGCGTGGCGTTTGTGGCACGTCATGGGCAGAAGCGCGCACGGTCATTGTGCCCGACGTAGAGCAGTTTCCGGGACACATAGCGTGTAGCAGTGCCTCACGTTCGGAAATCGTAGTGCCGATTATCAGAGACGGAATGGTGATGGGCGTGCTTGATGTAGATAGCGAGCACCTCAACACATTTGACGAAACAGATGCGCTATGGTTGGAAAAAGTTGCCCAACTCGTAAAGTAAGATAACCTCAGAACATCTGAACCTCAGATCTTCAGAACATCAAACTTCAGAACATCAAACCTCATGAAAACCATTGAAGTCGTTGCCGCCATCATCCGAAAAGACGACACCATTCTCGCTACCCAACGCGGATACGGAGCGTTTGAAGGCATGTGGGAATTTCCAGGCGGCAAAATCGAACCAGGAGAATCCCCTGAGGAAGCCCTACATCGCGAAATCCGCGAAGAATTGGCCATAACTATTACTGTAGATTCCCTACTCTGCACCACGGAATATACCTACCCCACTTTCCACCTCGTTATGCACTGTTATTGGTGCCACATAACAGAAGGAACGCCTCAACTCTTGGAACATAAATCCTCCCGTTGGCTTTCCAAACAAGAATTACACGACGTTACATGGTTACCTGCAGATGTTGAAGTAGTAAGTATGCTTCGTGATTCTTTATAAAATATAATGGCAACAATATAGCAGTTTACCCTCTACTACAGACCCCTCCGCCCTTTGGGCATTTGACCTCGCAACCTCGGTCTTCCTCCTCC
>CALCHM010000005.1 GCA_937901345.1 uncultured Prevotella sp.
ATTCCAACAGAGTTGTGTTATAAACCTGATGGAATGTTAATGACAACAACAAAGCAAGTAGAGAAAGATCGTTATCCAAGATTGATAATGCAAGATTTAGATGAGCGTTATCCAGATGCTAAAATAGAAAAATTCCAAAAAGTAGAGTATGATGTTAAGTATAGAAAGACTATAACAGATAGAAAATTGGAAACTTATTTCTATATTGAATTATCAGAAAAAATAAAAGGCAAAAAAGATAAGAAATATATAAAGCTAACCTATGACAAGTCATTTAGATATCAAGGATTAGTAGGTTCTACTGATGAATACGAAGATTAAAATTATAAAGTATGTAGTCGTAGTGCTAATGCTTTCGATTACATCTTTATATCAAACAGTTTCAGCACAGAAGCAAGTATATTATAGTTCTGATTGGGGAGAGAAATTACCATCTTTCCCCAATCACTTAATATTAAAATCAAATGTTGTCTTTGTTCATGAAAATATGACAATGACTTGTGATTCTGCAATATTCAATACAGAAGAAAATCTTATAAACGCATACAATAATATCCATATTTATCAAGATACTCTTCATTTATATGGTGATGAGTTCTTTTATGATGCAAATATAAAAGTAGCAGAAGTTTTTGGTGATACTGTAACTTTATATGATGGGAAAATAAACCTTCAAACAGACTATATGGTAATGGATAGAGTTGCTCAAACAGTGCGTTATACAACTCATGCAGATATTTGGGATGAAGAAAATACGCTTGAAAGTAATTTTGGAACGTATTTAATCGATACAAAAGTGTTTGAATTTACCGATGAAGTGTTATTAGAAAATAATTCACTCAATCTAATTTCCGATTCACTCTTTTACGACAGTAAATCAAAGATTGCGTATTTTTTTTCAAAGACTTATATTACTACAAAAGACAGTGTGAAAATCAGTACTTCAAAAGGTTTTTATGATACAAAAACAGATGATGCTACTCTCTATAAAGATAATCATATTATTAACGATAGTAAACAGTTAGTTGCTGATAGTATATTTTATAACACTAAAACAGAAAATTCAAAAGCTTATCGTAATATATGTCTTACAGACAGTGTAAATCAAATTATTGCTTACTCTCAATATTTAGAAAAGGATAAAAAAGATTCTATTCCATACGTTTTTTTAACAAAGGAAATACTCCTTCAACAAGTAGAAGAACAAGATACACTTCATTTACATTGTGATAGTATTTGGATATATTTTGATACAACTATGCGAGCAGAGGAAATGTATGCTTATAATCACGTGAAATTTTATAGAATAGATATGCAAGGTGTAGCAGATACGCTATTTTATGATATAAAAGATTCTTTGGTATATTTTCTTGGACGACCAATTCTTTGGAATGAAAATAATCAATTTACTGCCGATACAATAAGTCTAAAAGTGATTGAAAATTCTGTTAGAGAAATGTTTATGTATCCAAATGTTATAATAGCACAAAATTCAGATACAACAACAAAACAATATTTCAATCAAATAAGTGGTAGAAAATTTAAAGCAGATTTTTCAAAAAATAGAATAAAGTATGCTGAAATAGAACATCAAGTAAAGAGTATTTTTTATTTTTGGGAAGAAGATAAAAAAACAAAAAAACTTACAGGAGTGAATATTGGAGAAAGCAGTAAATTAAACCTATATTTTGAAAGAGGACGGTTAAAAAAAATGACAGCAATTGATTTGCCAAAATTTTATTTAGACGATAATAATCGTATTGACGAAAAAGAAAAAAACTTAAAATAACGCGAGTTCGATGATAAGTAAACAATCATTTACCGTTCCATAGCTTTAATTCAAGAAGTCATCCAGATCGGGATGATCGTAGGAAATCTTCTGTTTTTTGAAAAATTGAAGAGGAAAAAGGAGTTTGCATTTGAGTTATCTCTCAGCAAGAAGATAGGAAGAAAAGAAAAAAGAAGAAATTCGATTCCGTTTCTTCCTTGAAATTTGAAATAAAAAAGAAAAAATATGTCATACGTTCCTGAAAAGATGATATATCTTTGTTTGGCTCACATGTCGGAAAGTGGAGCGGAACAGAAATATGTAAAAGAGGCATTTGATACGAATTGGGTTGTGCCTCTAGGACCTAATGTGAATGCTTTTGAGGAAGACTTGAAGTCATTCTATGGCGGAAAAAATGAAGTTGTGGCGTTGAGTGCAGGTACAGCTGCTGTGCATCTTGCATTGCTTGGCTGTGGTGTCCAACCTGGTGATGAGGTGTTGGTACAGTCATTCACTTTTTGTGCGTCGTCTCATCCAATCACATATCTTGGAGCAAAACCGGTTTTTATTGGTTCTGAACCAGAGACATGGAATATGGATCCGGAGCTTCTGGAGGAGGCGATCAAGGATCGTATCGCGAAGACTGGAAAGAAGCCGAAGGCGATCGTGCCGGTGGCGCTTTATGGTATGCCTTACGACTGTGAAAAGATTATGGCAGTGGCTAATAAATATGGTATCCCCGTGATTGAAGATGCTGCGGAAGGTATGGGTTCTCGCTTCGACGGTCAGGTGCTTGGGACGTTTGGTCGCTTCGGTGTGCTCTCCTTCAATGGTAATAAGATGATTACGACTTCTGGAGGTGGTGCGCTGATTTGTCAAAATGCTGAGGATGCCAACGAGATTATGTGGTATGCCACTCAGGCGCGTGATGCGTATCCTTATTATGAACATACGGCGATTGGTTACAACTACCGCATGAGTAATGTGTGTGCGGGTATCGGTCGCGGACAGATGACGGTGCTTGATGCTCATATTGCACATCATAAGCATGTGCAGGAGTTGTATCGTGAGTTACTGGAGGATGTAAAGGGTGTGACGCTCCATGATCATCCTGCGGATTCGCGCTACGACAGTAATTTCTGGCTTTGTGCCGCAACCTTAGACCCTTCGGTGAAGATTGTGGAACAGGAAAATGCTTACAAGGAAGTTATTAAGAGTGCTGTGGGCGGTGCGGCTGGTGTGATTAAGGCTGTAGATTCGGCTACGACAGACTGTCAACCTAATGATAATGTTGAGGCGCTCCGTGTGTTTATGCTCGCAAAGAAGGTGGAATGCCGTCCTGTTTGGAAACCTATGCACAAGCAGCCGGTGTACATGGGTGTTAGTAGTGAGGAGTTAGAAGTGAGTAGTTTGCCTGGCGGAATTGTGCGTCAGACTTCTGCAAAGAGCGTTGCCTATATCAATGGGGTTTCAGAAGAAATCTTTAAGGTTGGTTTCTGTCTCCCCGCTGGTCCTTATGTGACAGATGACGATGTGCGTTACATTGTGGATTGCATTAAGGAGGCGATAATTAACGATTAACGTTGAGGGTTGAACGTTGAGGGTTGAACGGTTCTGATGTTCTGATGTTCTGAAGTTCTGAAGTTAAAGTTGAACGGTTAAGGGTTAACGGTTCTGAGGCTCTGAAGTTCTGAAGTACTGAAGTGAACGATTGACGTTGAGAGGGGACGCGGTTAACGGACAACAGACAACTGTTGGACTATCCAGTATGATTCATTTAATCAACGTGATTGTACGGATTAGACAGATTTTATGGTTGACCTGCGGTGCGTGTTCTTGTCTCCACGTATCACAAGTATCATGAGGATAAACAGTATTGTCTGTGCTATTGATTTTATCTTGTCTACGAACAACGGGGCTGTGATATTTTGAATTTGCACTATGAATGTGCGGTTTTGTTGATAAATCTGCACTTTCGTAGTGCAAATTTTGTGTATTTGCAAGTGAAAGATAATTTAAACTTGGAATTATGGAACAATTATATCAAACGTCTCGTTTGTTAGTGAAGTCTGTTGATACCTTATTTGTACGCTATTTGTATGATAGAATAAAATGGAATGGGCGTATGTTAGGGATTGTTGGACCGAGGGGGAAGTTGAGCGATTAAAGTTGAGAGTTTAACGTTGAGGGTTGAACGTTGAACGATTAACGTTGAGAGTTGAACGAATGATGGTTCTGAAGTTCTGAAGTGAACGATTGACGTTGAGAGGGGAAGCGGTCAACGGACAACAGATGAACTATCCAGTTTGATTCATTTTATCAACGTGATGCTGGCGAGCAATTTGATAAGAATATTTTGGGGTGTCCGCAAATATCTGTAATTTTGCTAGGGTAAACACATTTAATATATTGAGACTATGACTACACTTCAGTTGAATGCAGAAATATATGAGGCATTGAGCATTATTGCTCAGGATGAATCGTTGCTGAAAAAAGCGGCTCGCTCATTGAAGCGCCTTGCCTCCATGAAAAAGGACGAGACGTTGATGAGTGAGAAGGAGTTTTTTGAAGAGGTTGACAAAGCACGTGAACAAATTCGTGTCGGGAATAGTAAGAAAATGCTTCAGCATGAAAGTTTGGATGATTTTTTAGAACGCAATGGTTATGTATGAAGTTGTTTTCTCTGAAAAAGCAATACAAGACATTTTGCGTTTGCGAAAGTCAGAACCTTCGGCATACAGGAAGGTCGGAAAATTAATAGAAGAACTCAAGATTCATCCGACTGTAGGAACTGGACATCCAGAACAGTTAAAAGGTAACCGATCGGGGCCGTGGTCTCGTGTTGTAACCAAGAAGCATCGCTTGATTTATGAAATCGTAAATCATGAGGTTCGTGTTGATGTCCTTTCTGCTTATGGACACTACGATGATAAGTAAGTGTTACTGTATAGGGGGAACGGTTAACGATTAAAGTTGAACGATTAACGATTAAAGTTGAAAGGTTCTGAGGTTCTGATGTTCTGATGTTCATTTCCGTTGTCAATTCTTTCAACTTTCAATGTTCGTCGTTGACTAAGACTATTCGCATTACTAATATCCTCGGCATCTTGTGGTGTCGGGGATTTTTTTACCGCGTATCTCGGGGGTTTACGTATAGTTCTGCTTAAATCCTCGTGATCCTCGTGATCCTCGTGATCCGTGGAGCTTTCATTTCCGGAGGTCTCTCGGATTTCCGCAGATTTATCCTTGTGATTCTCGTGATTCGTGGAGTTTTCATTTCCAGCGTATTTCGGTGATTTACACGGATGGTTCTGCTTAGATCCTTGTGATTCTCGTGATCCGTGGAGAATATTTGACTCCAGAGGATCTCACGGATCTGCGCGGATTTATCCTTGTGATCCTCGTGATTCGTGGAGGTTTGCTTCCGGGGTATCTCTCGTATCTGCTCAGATTGTCTTAGTCTAGGAGATATGGTAACGAGAAATGGTGAAATTCGTGAGATCTGTGAAATTCGTGTTCAAAAATAATATCCAACGTGTACTTGCGTTTCTTTTCCTTGGAACACGAATCGCTCGAATTGCACGAATGCCGTGCGGGTTACTTTATTCGTCAACGTGATTATACTGATTCTACGGTTTTGCTATGCAGGAAAAGAAATCTGTGTCATCTGTTTAATCAGTTGATTTTTTATTGTCAACGTGATTGCATTGATTGTATTGTTTTGCTAGTTCCTTGTGATTCGTGGAGTTTTCATTTCCAGGGGATCTCACGGATTTGCGCGGATTTGAAATAGAGTATGGAGTACAACTGCCTTGCGGGTTGTTTATTTGTCAACGTGATTACACGGATTATACTGTTTTGCAAGATCCTTGTGATCCTCGTGATCCGTGGAACTTTCATTTCCGGAGGATCTCACGGATTTGCGCGGATTTATACTTGTGATTCGTGTGATTCGTGGAGACATGAATGCCTTGTTGTTGTTTATAATCTCAATTTGTCAGTTATTGGTAACAAAAGTGCTTGCTATCGCGGAGGCGGACTTTGTGTAAACTACGGTTTGAGGGTAAATCAGTGGAAAAAAGTAAAATTTAGGTAGGTGTTGTGTTGTTTGTTAATGAAATTTTTGTAACTTTGCACCCCAAAAGGTGTAGTGTGCGCTTATGACAAGCGGAAAACACTGCAAAACTTCCTCAGTTTGAATACAAAATATAATATATAACAAACAAAAAAATTAAAACAAAATGCCTACTATTTCACAATTGGTAAGAAAGGGTAGAAGCGTAGCTGCAGACAAGTCTAAGTCTCCTGCGTTGGATTCATGCCCTCAGCGTCGTGGCGTTTGTGTTCGTGTGTACACTACTACACCTAAGAAGCCTAACTCAGCAATGCGTAAAGTTGCTCGTGTTCGTTTGACAAACTCTAAGGAAGTTAACTCTTACATCCCCGGTGAAGGTCACAACCTTCAGGAACACTCTATCGTTCTTGTTCGTGGTGGTCGTGTAAAGGACCTTCCTGGTGTACGTTACCACATCGTTCGCGGTACGCTCGATACTGCAGGTGTTGCTAACCGCACACAGCGTCGTTCTAAGTACGGTGCTAAGCGTCCTAAGGCTGCTAAGAAGTAATCTTTTGGCGTTAGTAACTGAAAAGAAACTTGGCAGGACTTCGTGTCCTGCATCTTTTTCAATTTTATAAATCTTTGGTTTGCACAAGGGTTGAGTAAACTCCAAGCGTGGAGTTGAAGACGTATGATGCAGCCTACAAAAACCAATTTTCTACAATGAGAAAAGCAAAACCTAAAAAGCGTTTGGTTCTTCCCGATCCTGTTTATGGAGACCAGAAGGTTTCTAAGTTCGTTAACCACCTTATGTACGATGGTAAGAAGAATGTTTCTTACGAAATCTTCTATAGCGCCCTCGCTATCGTAGGTGAAAAGATGAAGGACTCTGAAAAGTCTGCTCTCGAAATCTGGAAGGAAGCGCTTGCTAAGATTACTCCCCAGGTTGAAGTTAAGTCTCGCCGTATCGGTGGTGCTACTTTCCAGGTGCCCACAGAAATCCGCCCCGACCGCAAGGAATCTGTTTCTATGAAGAACATGATTGGTTACGCACGTAAGCGTGGTGGTAAGACTATGGCTGACAAGCTCGCAGCTGAAATTATGGATGCATACAACGAACAGGGTGGTGCATTCAAGCGTAAGGAAGATATGCACCGTATGGCTGAAGCTAACCGTGCGTTCGCTCACTTCAGATTCTAATCCCTTTTAATACTGAAAGACATGGCAAAAAATGATTTGCACTTGACGCGTAACATCGGTATCATGGCTCACATCGATGCCGGTAAGACTACAACGTCTGAGCGTATCCTTTTCTACACAGGTAAGACTCACAAGATCGGTGAAGTACACGAAGGTGGCGCTACAATGGACTGGATGGAGCAGGAACAGGAACGTGGTATTACTATCACTTCTGCTGCTACAACTACTTACTGGAACTACGCTAATACTCAGTATAAGATCAACCTCATCGACACTCCGGGACACGTTGACTTTACTGCTGAAGTAGAACGTTCGCTCCGTGTACTTGATGGTGCTGTTGCTGCTTATTGTGCTGTAGGTGGTGTTGAACCTCAGTCTGAAACTGTATGGCGCCAGGCTGATAAGTACAATGTTCCCCGTATTGCATACGTAAATAAGATGGACCGTTCTGGTGCTGACTTCTTTGAAGTAGTACGCCAGATGAAGGCGGTGCTCGGTGCAAATCCTGCTCCCATCGCAATTCCTATCGGTGCTGAAGAAACTTTCAAGGGTATCGTTGACCTCATCGACATGAAGGCGATCTTCTGGCACGATGAAACAATGGGTGCTGACTACAGCGTAGAAGAAATTCCTGCTAACCTCGTTGACGAAGCTGAAGAATGGCGTGCAAAGCTCGTTGAATCTGCTGCTGAAACTGACGAAGCGCTCATGGAAAAGTTCTTCGAAGATCCTTCTTCAATCACTAAGGAAGAACTCGTTGCTGCTATCCGTAAGGCTACACTCGCAATGGATATCGTTCCTATGACTTGTGGTTCTTCATTTAAGAACAAGGGTGTGCAGAAGTTGCTCGACTACGTTTGTATGTTCCTTCCCTCTCCTATGGATGGTGGTGCTACAATCGGTACAAACCCCGAAACTGGTGAAGAAGAAAGTCGTATGCCTTCTGAAGATGAAAAGACTTCTGCTCTTGCGTTTAAGATTGCTACTGACCCCTATGTTGGTCGCTTGACATTCTTCCGCGTTTACTCTGGTAAGGTTGAAGCTGGTTCTTACATCTACAACGTTCGTTCAGGTAAGAAGGAACGCGTATCTCGCCTCTTCCAGATGCACTCAAGCAAGCAGAATCCTGTTGACTTGATCGCTGCTGGTGATATCGGTGCTGGTGTAGGTTTCAAGGATATCCGTACTGGTGACACGCTCTCTTCTGAAGATGCTCCCCTCGTACTCGAATCTATGGACTTCCCCGATCCCGTTATCGGTATTGCAGTTGAACCCAAGACTCAGAAGGACCTCGATAAGCTTTCTAACGGTCTCGCTAAGCTCGCTGAAGAAGACCCCACATTTACAGTTAAGACTGACGAACAGTCTGGTCAGACAGTGATCTCTGGTATGGGTGAACTTCACCTCGATATCATCATCGACCGTCTTAAGCGTGAATTCAAGGTAGAATGTAACCAGGGTAAGCCCCAGGTTAACTACAAGGAAGCTATTACGAAGACTGTTAACCTCCGCGAAGTTTACAAGAAGCAGTCTGGTGGTCGCGGTAAGTTCGCTGATATCATCGTTAATGTTGGTCCTGTTGATGAAGACTTCACTCAGGGTGGTCTCCAGTTTGTAAACAAGGTAACTGGTGGTAACATTCCTAAGGAATTCATCCCCTCTGTACAGAAGGGCTTCGAAAACGCTATGAAGAGCGGTGTGCTCGGTGGTTATCCCCTTGACAGCCTCAAGGTAGAATTGCTCGATGGTTCATTCCACCCCGTTGACTCTGACCAGTTGTCTTTCGAAATCGCAGCGCTCCAGGCTTACAAGAACGCATGTGCTCAGGCTGGTCCCGTATTGATGGAACCTCTCATGAAGTTGGAAGTTGTTACTCCCGAAGAAAACATGGGTGACGTTATCGGTGACTTGAACAAGCGTCGTGGTCAGGTTGAAGGTATGGAAAGCAGCCGTTCTGGTGCACGTATCGTTAAGGCTAAGGTGCCCCTCGCAGAAATGTTCGGTTATGTAACTGCACTCCGTACTATCACTTCTGGTCGTGCTACTTCTTCAATGGTTTACCACAGCCACATCGCACTCTCTTCTAACATCGCTCGCGAAGTGCTCGAAGAAGTTAAGGGTCGCGTAGATCTCGTGAAGTAATTCACATCCTCTAAAACAATCACTACTTTGCGTGCAGGCAGGCTAACGAATGACTCTTAGCCTGTACTGCTCGGAAAGTTTAAAAACACAATTAATATAATGAGTCAAAAAATTCGTATCAAGTTGAAGTCTTACGACCACACGCTCGTTGACAAGTCAGCAGCTAAGATTGTGGCATCAGTTAAGGCTACAGGTGCGGTAGTTAGCGGTCCAATTCCTCTCCCTACTCGCAAGCGTATCATCACTGTTAACCGTTCTACATTCGTTAACAAGAAGTCACGCGAACAGTTCGAAGTATCAACATTCAAGCGTCTCATCGACATCTACAGTTCAACTCCTAAGACTGTTGACGCGCTTATGAAGCTCGAACTTCCTTGCGGCGTTGAAGTTGAAATCAAGGTCTAGTCTTTAACAAATTAAAAACTTACGTCGTTCAAAAAGCGCTGGTTGCGATAAATCAGGAAAAAGTGAAAAAAGTGATATTTTGGTGAAGTCTGATTATCAAAAAATATAGCAAAATTTGATTTTCATTCCGAAAACTTAAAATATTTGCAAAATATTCGGATAATTGCATGAAATCCTTATTATTTTACTTTTCCGTTTATTTAACTTTGCAGCAGATTTTGAAGGCGTAAACTCCTTCACTAAGTTATTGATACACTAAAGTTAGACGTGACAGCGGTGTATGTGTGGAACCTGGGAGGAGAAAACTAAGTTTTGATGTAACTTCTATGATGCGACAATCACATGAGGAAATTTACACCAAAGTATGCGAGTGCTTAGAAACTCGAAAGGTGTATCTTGATCCCAATCTGTCGCTTGCGCGCTTCAGCGCAATGATAGGAACCAATACGACATACTTGTCTAATACAATTAATGACAGGTTTGGCAAAAATTTTCATACCCTTATTAACGACTATCGTATCCGATATGTTGTAGAACTGTTGAAGAATGGTGAGAAAAGAACCGAGTTGCACACCTTGTGTGGGTACTTGGCAAAAAGTTCTTTTTATGATGCCTTTCAGAAACGAATGGGGATGAGTCCTCAGCGCTTCCAGCGTATGCTGGCAGGTGACGAGTCGCCAGAGTCGTGATGGGCGTTTTATCATCTTTGGAAAGTGGTACCAAAACTTAATACAAACATTTAAAACCTATTTATTAATTTAATATTTTTTTTATGAGAAGAAAATTTATTGGTGCTCTCTTGTTTGGTGCGCTCCTCGTTGCGCCCACTAGCACTTTTGTATCTTGCTCTGATTACGATGATGAAATCGATAATCTCCAGGCACAGATCAATGCTAACAAGTCAGAGATGGGAACACTTGTTTCTGACAAGATTACTGCTGTTGAAGCTGTAATCGCTAATCTCGAAGCTGCTGACGCTACTATCGAAGCTCAGCTCGCTGACCTCGAAGAAGCTGATGCTGCTACTATGGCTGCTGCTCAGTCGCTCATTCAGCAGGCTGCTGGAGAATTGATGGGTTCTATGCAGGCTGTAGTTGAAATGGTTAAGGGTAACGCTGCTTCTATCGCAGATCTCGTTGCTGCTGATGCAAAGCTCCAGACTGCTATTGAAGCTGCTCAGGCTAAGGCTGACGCTGCTTACACATTGGCAGAGGCTGCTGACGCTAAGGCTCAGAAAGCTTTGGATGATTTGGCAACTGTAAAGAAATCTCTCGAAGATCAGATTACAGCTCTCGACGCTAAGCTCGTTGAAGAACTTGCAAAGCTCGCTAAGGCTGATGCTGCTGTTTCTGCTCAGATCGCTGCTCTCGAAAAAGCTGGTGAGACTGTAAACGGTGAATTGGCTAAGCTCGCTAAGGCTATCGCTGATCAGAAGACTGATCTTGAAAAGGTTATCGCTAACGCTGTAGCTAAGGTTCAGGCTGAAGTTGACGGTCTCGAAACAACAGTTGCTAACCTTCAGAAGTCTTTCAACACTGCTACAACTGAATTGCAGAACGAAATCACCGCAGTTAAGACTGGTGTTCAGAACGTAGTTGCAAGCGTTGACGCTTTGGCTGCTGAAATGGAAATCCTCGGTATGTTGCTCCGTGCAGAACTCAAGTCTATGGTGTTCGAACCTCAGTACTACTACCACGGTATCGAAGCTATGGCTGCTGTTTCTTACAACTTCGAGTCAAAGAGCACTTATGCTGTAAATCCTGATGATGATTTCAGTACCGACGCTCCTTATGACTTTGTTGCTAAGAAGGTAATGCCTGTTCTTTCTGCAACTTATCACCTCAATCCTTCTAACGCTGCTGTTGATACAGAAGATGCTAGCAAGTTCAACTTCGTAGTTCTCGATCGCAACTATGTTAAGGCAACTGGTGAAACTTTCGCTCCTGTTGTTGAAAGTGCTTCTGTAGAAGATGGTATGCTCACTGTTCTTGCTAACGTACCTAACGCTGAAGAAATCAAGGATATCGAGGCTGATGGTCAGGTTACAGTTTTGGCACTCCAGTACAACAAGGGCGTTGCTGCTGAAGCAGAAGATACTGTTATCACTTCTGACTATGCTGCTGTTCGTGCCGTTGAGTATAAGGACCTCGTTCTTAACTTCGCAGGTACAACTTGTACACACCTCTACCAGACTGCTGCTGAAGCTATCCAAAACGATCCTCAGGTAGAAATCGTTTGGAATGACAATGATGGTCTTGACCTCGATGAATTGGTAAATACTCACTTCGATGACAATACAGGTGCTCACCAGAGCCTTGATGCTATGGCTGCTGATGGTACAGCTGCGAAGCTCGGTTTCGTATACTCTTACGATCTCGTAGGTTGGCACGATGGTGCAAACGCTACTTCTGAAACTGCTCACCTCGGTTACAACACTGAAAACAACCGCGTTCGCGCTCAGATGCCTAAGGATGGTAAGTGGCAGAGCTCATTTGAAGCAGAACAGAACAAGGCTTCTATCGACCGTCAACCCCTCGTACGTGTTACATTGACTTACACTAAGGGTGGTGTTAACTATAAGGCTGCTGTAGGTTACATCAAGTTTGTTATTGTTGAAGAAGCAACTACACCTACTCCCGCTGATCCTAAGTTCGTAACAGTTCAGTTCCCCTACTGGAACGACGCTTACACTGTAAATTGTGGTGGTGATGTATTCAAGAACAAGTTGACATGGTGGCAGGTTGAAGAAAAGATCCTTGCTCTCGTTAACATGTCTAAGGATGTATTTGAAGCTACTTACGAAATCGACGGTACTTCTTACGTATTTGACCAGTATGCTACAGACGGTCTCACACCCACAACTCCTCTTCTCCCTGCAGGTGTTGTAGAACAGACTAAGGTTGACGTTGATGGTCACGAAACTGAAGTTATTCTTTGGACTCTTACAAACAATGAAGCTTACGAAATCTTCAAGCAGGCTAACTCTGTAACAGTATATGTTCGTTATCAGTTGAAGGCTGGTATGAGAGCTAAGAACGACTACGTTTATGTTGCTCTCACTTGGACTCCTTCTGCTATCAACATTACTCCCGTAGCTCAGATCGCTAACGAATCTAAGATTAAGGAATACTGGTACGCTAAGAATAGCATTGAAGCTGGTTCTGGTTACAGCGATGTTCACATCAATGTTGAAGTTCCTGGTCAGCAAAACTCAGACTGTGAATTCACAACAGACTTGAAGAACACATTCGTTAAGAACGAATTGCCCGCAATTTCTGGTCTCGCTGAAGTTTACGAACACCTCGCTGCTACTGGTGTAGGTCAGATCAAGACTGTATTTGTTGAAGAAACTGCTCTTTACACTAACGTTCCTGGTGCTTCTGGTCAGCTCTATAACCTCTACGTATCTGCAGATGGTTCTAAGTTGCTCACTGGTGTCGATGTTGAAGTTGCTTCTATCACTGCTGATGGTGTTATTACTGTAGCTCAAACAGCTGAAGCTAAGGATTTGTTGAACAACGAAATCCACAACAAGCTCGGCGATAAGGAAACTCTCACTGCAAAGGTTGGTTTCGAATACACTACTTGTGCTCCCGTTAACACAGTAGCTCTTGAAAACAACACATTCTATGTGAAGATTCTCCGTCCCGTAAGCGTAACTGAAGGTACTGCAGAATTTGAAGATGCTCAGACTAATGGTTCACGTGCTCTCGTTCACTTCGAATTCATTGACTGGCGTGATCATAAGTTCGTAGATAACGACCTCATTGGTTCTAACTACTATCGTTACTATGGTTTGAATTCTGGTGCTTATGTTTCTATCGATCCCGATATGGACAACATCACTACAAACATGAACAACGGTACTCTCGGTGTAACTAAGCTCTCTGATGTTACAAGCTTGATTAGATTTGATTACGAATGGGATTCTTCTAAGTACATTAAGGATCACTACTTCGGTGAACTCGTT
>CALCHM010000006.1 GCA_937901345.1 uncultured Prevotella sp.
CCGGGGACACAAGGATTTTCAGTCCTTTGCTCTACCAACTGAGCTATGGCACCTTTCTGAATTGCGAGTGCAAAGGTATGTACTTTTTCTGTAACAGCAAAGACTTTTTAAGGAAAAGTTGCTTACTTTATCTAATTTTGGGTAATCCGAGAGCAATTAAAGAGGTATTACTTGCATATTTTAGAATTTACAGAAGATAAATTAGGATTCGCAGAAGATAGAATTAGGATTCGCAGAAGATTTTGGAACCTATACGCACAAGAGTGCTACCTTCGGAAATTGCGATGGGATAATCATCAGACATACCCCAAGAACAGTGGGAGAAATGGGATGTCGTGGCGAAGAACTCAGATTTGGCGCGGAGGAAGAAATTGTGTGCCACTTGGAAGTCGTGACGAATACGATTTTCGTCGTCTGTATTCGTTGCCATACACATCACGCCCGAGATTTGCGCGTTGGGATAATTGCGCCACTCACCAGATTCAAGAAATTGCCACGCTTCATCTGGGGTAAAACCATATTTCGTTTCCTCTGCCGCCACATGGAGTTGAAGCAAGCAAGGAATTATTCTCCCACACTTTTCAGCTTGTCGGTTGATTTCTGCAAGAAGTTTGGGAGTGTCCACTGCATGAATGAGACTGATGAACGGGGCAATGTATTTCACCTTGTTGGGTTGGAGATGCCCAATAAAGTGCCACTCAATATCCTTGGGCAAAGCCTCAGCTTTTTCCCGCAATTCTTGAGCGCGACTTTCTCCAAAGACACGTTGTCCTGCGGCATAGGCTTCGGCGACTGCTTCTATGGGATGATATTTTGACACTGCCACTAATTGAGTCATTGGTGGCAGTGTTGCACAGATTTCAGATATGTTTTTAGCGATGTATCCCATACGGAAAATTCATAAAAAAGTGCGGACAACTACTCTACAGTAGGTTATTCTACAGTAGGTTACTCTGTTGCAAGTTATTCTGTTGCAGGTTTATAGCGGAAGATGTCCATAATGGGTGTTTCCTGAATGGAGGCAATGGTGTAATCTCCCATATAGTTTTCCATGCCCTTGTCCAAGTTTTTGAGGGCGTCGTGGAACGAACCCGCCTGCACGAGAATTGTTTGTGAAGTTTTCTTTTCTACGCCCTTTGATTCGTCAATAGTGAGGTAGATGAGTTTTGCCTTATACCATTTGTCAGCACTTTCTTCCGTTGCTTCAAAGAGTTCGGCAAAGCGGGCGCGCTTGATGTCCGATACTTGAAATTCGCCACTCATAAAGGGAGCGATTTCTTCTGTAATTCGGCGTTCTGCTTCTGTAAAATTAAGGGCGTCTACGAGGTAAGGTTCACACACTTTTTTAAGGGCGCCATTGTCTTGTTGCTTTTCGTATTTGATTTTGCATTCAAACCATTCGTGTGTCATAGGAATAAGAGGTTATAAGGTGTTGAGGTTATGAGGTTAACGTTGAAAGGTTAACGGTTGAGAATTTTGAAACGGATTCTTTGCACCCCCTCACCGCGGAGCGGTCCCCTCCCCCTATAAACAGGGGGAGAGCGCCTTGCGGAGTGAAGTACGCACTGAATTTTAAAGGAGGTAATCTACACAACTACGTCCACAAATGTTGGGGCGCAATTCAGCGCCTACTGCCTTGTGGGCGGGATGTTGTGCGTAAACATCAAGTGCTTCGAGCGAGGCAAAGGTGCTTTCTAGGCAAATGTCCCACTGTTCAGCAGGATTGCAATTGAAGTTTACTGCGATAGCTTGTATTTCAGGAATGATGGCAGGAAGCGCCATGATGCCCTGCTTGAAATTGTCCATCACGGATTGGCGTTGTGCTTCCGTGAGTTCGGGTTTGAGTTGAAAGAGTACGATATGTTTCAGCATATAGTTCTTAAATTTTAGTAACTTCGCACAAAGTTAAAGATTTTATTGGATTCTTGACATAAGAGCACAACAACAAAATTGGTTTGGTCTTATGTTCTTTTGTGCTTCTCTGAGAAACACAACCACCCATTTCCCCTATTTTTCGCCATGATGTATGATGAAGAACTTGCTTCAGCGTGTAACGAGCAATTGAAAATACGTGTGCGCTACACGTTGCTCTACTCCTTGTTGAAGCGTGTGTGTATCGAAAAGACGAAAGACTTCACAACGGATTTCTCCGGACTGTTTGCGCGCCTTTATGCGGTGTGTAAACATTATAATCTGCCACACGCCGCGGCAGACAGATTTCGCCGTAACGCCCTTCAGACTTTGCGCGGGCAGCGTGAAGCAAGCGAAGCACTTTTTGCAAAGGACGTAGCAGACTTACGCACGTTTTTAGAGTCATTAGAGCATGGCGAAACCATCACCGAAGCATCCACCCCTATAAATACGACTCCACTTGTTGCGCAACTCAACGTAGCACGCGGACTCGTGTCGGGATTTGTGGAGGAAGTGGGGTTCACCCTGCTGCTTCAAGACAATGCTGGCGAAATACTCGTTCCGACAGACAAAGCCACCCTTGAATTACTAGAGGAAGGCGTGCGCGTGAACGTGGTGAATGGTGGCGAACTTGTCATTCTTGAACCCGATTTCTTGGTCGACGTGAGTGCACTCACAGCATGTGTGAAACCTTATGGCACCTCGGCATTAAATTACCTCCTTGCCCAACTCCAACCGCGCCAAACCACGCGTGCCATTCTCCTTGGTAATGCTGCCAATCAGTTTATGGATGACTGCACAAACACTGCCGACGTAACCTTTGCGCAAAGCATGCAGACACACTTCAAGCAGGCGCTACTTGACTATGCTTGCTATGACACTCCTGAAGAAATCAATGTAGATTACTTCACAGAGGCACGCCGACATTTTGAGCATATTCAGCACATCGTAAACAAGGCTTACGCTTCGCCCGAAGTGGGCATTGCGCTCGATCAAGTGTTGCTCGAACCCGCCTTTATCTGTGCCACGCTCGGACTTAGAGGACGCCTTGACGTGATGACGGCCGATCATCGCTGCATTGTAGAACTCAAAAGCGGCAAGGCAGACGATTTCCGTCAACCCGTGCGCCCCAGGGAGGAACATGTCTTGCAGATGGCACTTTATAAGGAGATGTTACACTACAATTTCTCCATTCCTCGCGACGCTATCGCTTCCTTTCTGCTCTATTCCCGCTACCCCACCCTACTTGACGAACGCATTCCGCGCAGCAAGATTAAGGAGGTCATGCATCTGCGAAACGAAATTGTACGGATGGAAATGCGCATGCGCAATGGAGAAGTTGCCGATGTTTTAGCAGAACTCACCTATAATAACATCATCCAAAAGCAGGGACTTCACCCCAATTTTCTCAAGGCGATTCTGCCCCCCATTCAGGCCGTTGTCGAACCCTTGGCAAATGCATCGCCCCTGGAGCGCAGTTATTTCAACCACTTCATGACGTTTCTCTCGCGCGAGCAGTTTCTCTCCAAGATGGGCGAACCTCGCCCTGACTCCACTCGCGGATTCGCCCGTGTTTGGAACGCCGACTACACCTCAAAACTCCTTTCTGGCGAGATTCTCATCAACCTGCGCATTCGCGAACTCTTGGGCGAAGGAGGTGTGGAAGAGATTATTTTCGATGTGCCCGATTATGGTGAAAAGTTCATTGCCGACTTTAACGAGGGGGCGATGGTACAACTCTACGAGCGCCAATCGGCAGTCGATACCGTATGTAACCGACAATTGGTGCGCGCCTACATTGTGCGCCTTACCGACACCGAACTCCACCTGCATCTCTCGTACAAGCAGCGCAACCGCGACTTCTTCTCAAAAGAAACCACCTACGCCATTGAGAAGGACAGCACAGATAGCGGCATGCAGTCGGCACGTCGTGGACTCTTTGCCCTACTCACAGCACCCAAAGAGCGACGCAACCTCTTGCTCTGTCAGCGTTTACCACGCTTTGACACGAGCATTCAACTTGCTGGCGACTACGGAGCGCGAACCAATGCCATCGTACTTCCCGCTATGCAGGCGCAGGACTTCTACCTGCTTGTTGGACCTCCAGGAACGGGAAAAACGAACGTGGCACTGCGATCCATGGTGCAAGAGTTTCTTACCTCAGCATGCCTCAGAGGCGAACGCCCCAACTTGCTCCTCGCTGCCTACACCAACCGTGCTGTAGACGAGATCTGCCAAATGCTACAACTTGCAGGCATCGACTTCTTGCGCCTCGGCATTGCGCAAACGTGTACAGCAGAAGTTCACCCCAACCTGTTTGTCAATCGTGCTGCCACACTGACGAATCGTGCAGAAGTGAGCAACTTGCTACTCAACGCTCAAGTGATTGTAGGAACAGTGGCAACGCTGACCTCACACACCGAACTCTTCAACATCAAACAATTTGACTTGGCCATTTTGGACGAGGCCTCTCAAGTGCTCGAACCGCAAATCATGGCGCTCCTTGCCCACCCTACTGCGGTGCGACGTTTTGTGATGATTGGCGACCACAAACAACTTCCTGCCGTGGTCATGCAACGCACGGAGCAGACCCTCGTACACGACGAAGCGCTACGCCGCATCGGTCTTACCGACCTTCGCTATTCCCTATTCGAGCGCTTGCATGGATTTGTTGCTCAAACTCCCAAGGTGGCAACTCTTGCCGCAGGCATGCTCTCCCATCAAGGACGCATGCACCGCGACATTGCTGCCTTCGTAAACGAGCGTTTCTATGAAGGACACCTCTCGGTTGTTCCCCTCGACCATCAAGAAGAGGAGTTGCACTATAGCACCACCCTGCAAACACCGATGGAGCAGTTTGTTGCCTCAACGCGCATGGGGTTCATCCACGTGCCTGCACCAGAAGTTTCAGACAACGTGAAAGCCAACAAGGCGGAAGCAGAAGTCGTGGCAAACATCGTCGCTGCACTCGTTGACTTGAACGAACGTAGTGGCACACCCTTAGTCTTGCCTAAGCATCTGGGCATCATCGTGCCCTTCCGCAATCAAATCAGCATGGTGCGCGCCAGTCTGCGCACACGCGGAATCCCCGATGTTGACAACATCACGATAGACACCGTAGAGTGTTTTCAAGGTTCCCAGCGCGACTACATCATCTTCACCACCACCATTTCGCGCCCATACCAGATGGACATTCTCTCCGTATGTCAGCAAGTGGGCACAACGGAAGTGGACCGCAAACTCAACGTGGCCATCACCCGCGCCCGCAAACAGTTCTTCCTCGTGGGCAACCGCGATTTGCTCTCTCGCAATTCGCTCTATGCCGATTTGCTCAGGCGAAGCAAACAACTGTAGGAACCAGCATTTCCCAGACATCGCTGAATCTCTTGCAACCTGCAAGAACATTTTCCAAGGTGGAATTTTCCTCTTGCAACCTGCAAGAGCATTTTCCGAGGTGGAATTTTCCTCTTGCAACTTGCAAGAGCATTTTCCAAGGTGGATTTTTCCTCTTGCAACTTGCAAGAGCGTTTTCAGAAGACCGATTTCTCTCTTGCAACTTGCAAGAGCATTTTCGGAAGACCGATTTCCCTCTTGCAACCTGCAAGAGCATTTTCGGAGGGGTTCAAAACTCCTGTGCAACTTGCACGAGCATTTCGGAGGGGTCCATTTTCCCTGTGCAACCTGCACGAGCATTTCGGAGGGGTCCATTTTCCCTGTGCAACTTGCACAAGCATTTCGGAGGGGTCCATTTTCCCTGTGCAACTTGCACGAGCATTTCGGAGGGGTCCATTTTCCCTGTGCAACTTGCACGAGCACTTTCAAGAGGTAGCAAAATTTGAATTACTCCAAAAAAAATGTATCCACATCACCATTTTATTGGCAATGTGGATACATTTCATGTTTTGTTATGTAGCTTACCCTACAGCAATGTTCTGTATCATTCGTTAGTTTATCTCGTCTCTGTCTATCGATGGCGACAAGGTTGTTATGCCTTTACCCTTCCTGTATTCAAAGTGGGTCGTTGCTTGATATCAATAGGCACACGCTTCTGCGGTGCAGTCTTCTGAAGTTGTTTCTGAGGTTTCGGCAACTGAGGTTTTCCAGCTGATTTCTGCAGCTCTTTCTTCAAAGGGATTATTGGAGAATTGGTCATTGGAGCCGGAGCGGCAGTGGTAGTGGTAGAGTCAGCCGTTGCGCTAGAAGTCTTAACGGGCATATATCCGCTAGAGTTGCTCACCTTGTATGACGTCATTTGCTCGTCGCTCTCGAACCTGTCACCTTGGATGAGGCGGTCGGGTTCTTGGATGGTCATCGGCACTGTGGAATAGAAAATGTGCTTGCGCATGTCCCAGTAGAGTTCTTCCGACCTATAAGTGGTTTGCTTTTCGCGGTCGTTCATCAAGACTCTGCCACGCAGGTTCCAGAGATACTGATCGTAACAGTAAGCAGTGTCGGCCGTGATGTGTAGGTTCACACTTTGGTGGTTGTCATAGCGTTCGAGATACACCCCCTTGGGAAACTCTTGACGTTGCGGTTGCGTTTTGTCGTAAACCAACCATTCTTCAGCAATAATTTTATACCTCACAATCCCCGAGTCAGAGATGAGTTTTGACACTCCCCTTGTTGCCATAACCGGAAGCGAGTCGCGACATTCCACCTGCGGTCCCATAGGAGGGGCATCAGACGTGCATGCCAAAGGAAGAAACAGTAAGAAAAGAAAAAGATATCGCATGGGAGAGGTTTTAGGAATTTGAGATATCGTTATTGTTAAATTAGGAATGGTTCGGCAGTAGCGTCAGGAATCATGCGCAGACGAAGGTTATCTAACCTTCCACTTGCTAAACCACATTTCGTTGAACGTAATACCTAAGCAGAGACGGAAGTAATTTTCGGTAATCATACCGCTGTACTTCGGTTCCACACGTTCATATTGTGCCGCAATATTTACAACACTGCGGTTGCTCCATCCATTCTGAATAGGAATAGAAACACCGAGCGAGGCGTTATAACGACGGGGACCATCTGCACCTTGGACCTTAGTGTAAGGAGTGGACATAGAAAGTCCGAAGCGGTAACGAATCTGTTGGTGCCAATAGGCGCTATGAGGTTTGGGAACGTATTCGCCACCAAGCGTCACGGTGTGACTGTTCTGAAAACTATTCGTTGTAACTTGATAAACATTGTTTACCAACTCAGGCGTGCGACAACCGTCCCAGAGTTGCAACGTGTAATCCACACCCACGCGCAACTTTCCGCGATGATTCCATGCTGCACCCACACCAAACGTGTGAGGCAATTCAAAGGCATTGGCAATGCGTGTAGTATCGCCCACCGAACCTTGATTGGACGTAATGCGTTGGTCAATGTAGAAAGCAGGACGATTGACCTCGTGTCCTAAACCATAAGTAGCCCCAATGGTGAGCGTATTGTTGCGATTGATGCGCTGTTCGTATTGTGCACCGAAATCTAATTTATACGTACGAATGTCGGAAGCATACATACGGCGACGCGCACTAATGTTACTGTTGTCGTAAGAGGCATAAACACTGTTCTCCATGGTGCCCCAGAGATAGCCAACATTGGCACCCACCGAAAGTTGCGGCATCGGACGATAACCCAATCCTACAAACACTTCGTGAAGTCCTCCGTCACCTTTATAGGTTTCTGTCTGAGTGACCTCACCTGTGCTCTGCATGATTTTCGATGTCGTATTCATGTTGTAGCCAATCGTCGTGAAAGGCATCATCCCAAGCGTCATCCCCAGATTGGGAGCAAGGCGCATACCCGCCATAACATAGTCAATGGAAGAATTGTTCGCATTCTTCTTAGCGCCACCTTGTTCAAGATTGGCCAATTGCAACGAAAAGCCGATATCAAAAATCAGCGTAAGAGAGTCAATAGAGGCGTATGACGCAGGATTCTTAAAGTTCAATTGCTTGGCATGATTCATACCATAAGCAAGTCCTGCCATACCCTTGTTAAACCCCTGCGCTTGGTCGTTCTGCAAACCATACCCGTAGCGCGAGTAAGGAGAGTTAGAACCATTGGTTTGCGCAGCTGCTCCAAGCGTTCCAAGGAGAAAAGCGGAAAGTATAATCTTTTTAAACATCAGTTTGTTGTAATGAGAAATAAAATATGTGTAGAGGGGAACCGCATCGTGTGCGTATGAGTTGAAAATAGGGTTGCCTCGTTCGCCCCTTATTGTGCCTGTTCGTTAAGTTTTGCCAATTCGTTGAGCCCTCGCAACACGAGGTGTGGATCGTGAGTAATGCAGGGCGCAACGTCGGTTGAAAATTCAAATTGATTACCTCCAGTGTAAAACACATGCAGGTTAGGAAAGCGCTTTCGGCACATACGGATATAACCTTCAATTTCAAATTTCACACCATTAATAGCACCACCACGAATAGCCGTTGCCGTGTCGTATCCCAGATCGGGAAGTTCGCCTTCTGCAGCGACAAGAGGTAACGCTGCCGTGTGTTCATGCATCGCCTTCAAGCGAAGTTCAACTCCTGGGGAAATATTCCCTCCTGCAAAACGATGCGCCTCATCGATAACGTCAAAAGTAAGGCAAGTGCCCGCATCAATAACAAGCAATGGAGTATGAGGCATTTGCGTTACTGCAGCAATATCGGCAGCAAGTCGATCAGCACCCAGTCCGTCTGGAATACGTTCGAAATAGGGTTGAGCGCAAGGCGATGTATAGGTTAATCGCAACACCGAGCAGGGAAGTAATTCGAGCGCATGATCCAGCGCTTCGTTGGGTCCCGCAACATTGGAAACAGCGCAAGCCGTAAGGGGAAAAGACGTTCGGAGTTTTCCGATCTCCGTGTGCCAATCCGTTGCTACACGCTCGCTGAATAGAATTTCATTGTCTTGGAACACCGCAACCTTTGCGCTAGTATTGCCAATATCTATGGTTAAAATCATAAATGGAGACGTGAGAAATGTGAAACCTAAGAAGAATGAGAAGCGAGAGAGGTAAGACGTGAAAAGAATGAAAAAATAAACGCTGCAATGCGAACAGCGAATAAATGAGAAATGCGTAGGCGTGCAACACTTTTGGCCACCTTCAACTTGAGGAGATTTGACAAGCACTCATCGTGCCAACCTATTTCTCATCGCTCTCTTCTCATCGTTCCTTTCTCATTTTCTAAAGTTCTTCTTCTCTCCATCCTTGTGCTTTAAGCAAGAACTCTTGCCCATCTCGCGTGATAAGCGCAGCACCGAGTTCGGGACGCGTGATGTAACCTATTATTTTCACATCCTCCAATTGTGCCACACGATCATGGTCGGTTAAAGGCACAGTGAAGAGCAATTCGTAGTCTTCTCCGCCATTAAGAGCGCAAGTAGTGAGATTCATATTGAACTCTTCGGCAGTTACAGCGGTGAGATAATCAATGGGGATGCGTTCTTCATAAATGCGACATCCAACCTGCCCCTGTTTGCAAAGATGCTTGAGTTCAGAAGCCAGCCCGTCGCTAACGTCTATCATTGAAGTGGGTTGCAACCCTGCTGCTGCAATTCGCTCCACAATATCTTTACGCGCTTCCGGTTTGAGATAGCGTTCAAGCAGGTATTCGCGTCCGCTAAAGTCAGGTTGCGCAGCTTCTGCTTGACCGTGTTGCTGACTTTCGAAAATGGCTTTTTCGCGCTCCATAAGTTGCATGCCCATATAAGCAGCACCCAGATTTCCGCTCACACAAATAAGGTCGGTATCCTTTGCCCCATTTCGGAGTGTGATCTGTTCAGGCGAAACTTCACCGATACATGTAAGCGAGAGCGCAAGTCCTGTCTTCGAACTCGTTGTATCACCTCCAACAAGGTCAACCCCATGACGCTCACATGCCAAACGAAGTCCTGCATACAAATCGTCAAGATGCTCCACTTCGATACGACGCCCTACTGCAATATTTACAACCAATTGCGTGGGTTTGCCATTCATCGCATAAATATCTGAGAAATTCACCATCGCGGCCTTATATCCAAGATGCTTGAGCGGCGTATAGACAAGGTCAAAATGAATGCCCTCCATGAGCATGTCGGAAGTTATAAGCATACGCTGATTAGCCGATGGTGCAAGCACGGCGGCATCATCTCCCACACCCTTAACGCTAGAGGGTTGTGAAAGGGGAATATCTTTCGTCAGACGTTCAATAAGGGCAAATTCGCCAAGTTCTGAAAGTTGCATAAGTTTGTTGTTAATAGACGAGTGGATAGGTACGAATCGACAAGACGTTTTACACTTGTCCACTCATTTACTTATTCACTCGTCTATTTTTTATCTTGTTAGAAATATACACCAAATCCAATCTTAAAGCCTGCTTCACTGAAGTTCTTAAATTCATTGTAGCACACTTTATAATATACAGAGGGTTCTACCGTTACATGACGATTGATAAAGAAAGCGTAACCCACTTCTACAGGCATGTATAACAATGTCTTTCCATGATTACGTTCTCCAAAGTGCTCACGCCACTGCAATTCTCCAGCAGCACCGACAAAAATCCCGTTGCGTTCGAAATAATAGCGTGCACCTGCCGTAAAGTTGAATGCACTTGTCTTACCGACATTATTATAACCTACTTCTCCCTTAACCAGGAATTCATTATCCAGGAAGTAACCTCCATTCAGGTTAAGTCCGAAACTGGAGTCATTTGCCTTGCTATAATTCATTGAAATATTGGAGAGCGACGCCCCAATATACTTTTTACCTTGCTCAAATTGAGCATTAGCACATAGACAACTAATAAGCATCAGTGCAAAAGAGATAAATGACTTTTTCATAGTTGTAATTTTAAGTTATTAAGTGCGAATGGCACATCTCTGCAACCCCCAACGGAGCGATACCGAGACCTGAGACACACGCTATGAGAACTTACGTATGCAATACAATATGAGGACTATTTCCCATAATGTCAGCAAAATTACAATAAAGATACGAAAGGTTGGTTCAGATTGTTAAAGAAAACACGTGAATATTCAGGTAATTTAACACAACTAAGAATATCAAATATTATCAGAACACCCGAAAACTACCTACTACACCACGTGCTTCCCATACATTCCGCTTCTCCTCATTCTTCTCCACCCACTTTCTCCCCCATTCGCAAATACCTGCAAACACCCGAATCCTTCTTTCACCCGTCTAAAAACATCCATCAATCTCCAGACCCATTGTTTTCGCATTCGCGACACTCAAGTTTTTAGTATTTTCCTAAAAAAGAAACACCCCCGAAAACGTTTTTTCGAGGGTGAAATTAGATAAAAAAGTCAACGGATTCTTTTTTTAAAATGGCATATCACGCTGAGCATTATTTTGCAATAACACTAAGGACATTTATGTTGCAACAACAGGATGGGCACTTATTTGCCATAACACGATGCGTATTGTGCGCCGTAACGCTCACGATATTGTCCTGGAGTGATACTATGCTTCTTCACAAACGCACGACGAAAAGTGCAGAGCGAATTAAACCCTGATTTCTCTGCAATTTTACTAAAGTTCAAATCGGTTTCGCAAACTAACTTTTCTGCCACAACGAGTCGGTACTCATTCACGAAATCAAAAAAAGATTTGCCCATCACATCATTCAGGTAAACTGAAACATACGTGCGATTGGTGCCTAAAAGTTTCGTCAAATCAATAATCGAGAATTTCGGATTGAGGTACAGTTTGTATTCTTCCATAAGTGTGTGCAGACGCTCAAGTTGATTGAGATTCTTTTGGTCGAACTTGTGATGAACTGTCTCCTTCATATAAATGGATAGTTTGTTGGTGTGTCGCAAATTTATTGTTTAAAATCTAAAACATAGATGCACTAGATAAAAATCTTACTTTTTGTATGTATTTTTCACCAATTATGAGACAAATGATATGTTTTTACAATTAAACACAACAAAATTATAACAATATGATTCCTATCCTTCCCTGTGCCACTTAACAATATGAAATGCTTATAAGTAAAATTCTACTCAATCACCATATCTCTGCTATTATTTTGCCACCAATTAACGTATCGCATGAACCTCTGAAAGAATCACAAAATAATAAAGCAAATCACTTTGAAAAACAAAAAAACACCCACACATGTGTGCAGGTGCTTATCAGGTAGCGAGAGTGGGGCATGATCCCACGACCTCCGGATTATGAATCCGACGCTCTAACCAACTGAGCTATCTCGCCATTCCGCAAGTAGGATGTCGTTCCTTGTTTGCGAGTGCAAAATTAGAAATATATTTTGAATCTCCAAAGTCTTTGCAACTTTTTTTTAAAAAAAAGAGTATTTAAGTCGATAAAAATCCCTTACTTTCCAAAACAACGCTGATATTCACTCTCAAAATTAGGCGTAAAGAACCCAGTATTCATTCTTTGACGAATCTCTTCAATAGAGAAAAATGCGCCACCCGCAAGTTCCGCTGAAGGTGTGGGAGTTTGATCTGTGGTTGTTTTAAATACGTAAACAAGTTCTCGATCTCGTGCACTCTCAAATACATAAGTGCATACATATTCGGGTTCAAAATCCGTCAACCCAATTTCTTCACGCACTTCACGACGAAGCGCATCACCCACACACTCTCCTAAATCTACATGTCCGCCTACCGCTGTATCCCACTTGTCGGGCTGAATATCTTTCCATTCTGGGCGATGTTGCAGATAGAGTTCTCCCTTCGTATTAAATACATGAAGGTGCACAACGGGATGTAATAAATGACTCCCGTCATGACACTCACGGCGCGTAGCGCTACCTATGATATTACCTTCCTCATCAACAAGGGGAAGAAGTTCGTTTTGATTGTCGTGCATGTGAAAAAAAAGAGAGTAGTGAGTAGAGAGGAGTGAGTAGAGAGGAGTGAGTAGACCATCCGGCGTTAAAATCCGGCGTTAATTCTTACCTTGTAAGGTCTTCGTGGATGCTACGATTAGGCGCATGAGTTCTTGGCAATCTTTGTAGATGCTATCAAATTCGGACTGATTGATGTAATTGCTTTCATAAAGAAGTTCAAGCCAATACTCTGTTTCAGCGCATTCTTTTTGGGCTACAAAAAGTCGAGCGCATAAATCTGCTTTGGATTGTCCATAAACTCCTTCCTTAGCGTTGGCGCCAATGCTTGTACCGCTACGTAGGAGTTGCTTGGATAATACAAACTACTTTTCTCTTCAGTTAAATATTTATATAACTTAATGATTCTAAGCGCAAAAGATTTGCTTTTCTTCAGGATGATACTTTCAGCCATGGGATGGGGGATTTTTTTCTTGATGGGTAAATATGTCCGAACGGACTCCTCTCTCCTCACTAATTCCTCATGGAATTAACAACGAACTATCACCATAACTCAAGAAGCGGAAATCATGCTGAAGGGCGTAGTCATAAACACGTTTCCAATCCTCACCAATAAGCGCAGAGACGAGCAGAAGCAGTGTGCTTTGTGGTTGATGGAAGTTTGTGACAACGGCACGCACAATATTATATTTATAACCAGGAGCGATGATTATTTGAGTGGTTGTATGAATCACTTGCATACCATTGCGATCCATATAGTCAAGAATAATCCGAAGCGATTCAGATGCCGTAAGTTTATCACCCGCTTCAGCGGCATATTCGTAGGGCATCCATTGTGACACATGAATATCTTCTGGCGCCACATGGGGATTTTTGTGAATCAACACACCAATATAATATAGACTTTCAAGTGTGCGCACAGAAGTAGTCCCAACAGCAACACACGAAGCACCGTGAGCAAGGAGGCGCTCAAGAGTACGGCGCTCTACAGCTATCCATTCGGCATGCATCGTGTGACCTTCAATATGTTCACTCTTTACGGGTTTAAACGTACCTGCACCAACATGAAGCGTCACTTCATTGCGCTCAATACCACGAGAATCAAGAGCCTCAAGCACATTAGGCGTAAAATGAAGTCCAGCTGTTGGAGCAGCCACCGAACCTTTAATTTTTGAATAAACCGTTTGATAGGTTTTCAGATCACTTTCTTCCGTCTCACGATTGAGATAAGGCGGAATAGGCAATTCACCTATAGCATCAAGCACCTCAGCAAAAGTAATCTTATCATCATTCCAATCAAAAGCAATTTCAAAACCTGTACCACATTCACCAATACGCTCTGCGGTAAGAATTATTTCAGTACTTCCCACTTGAATCTTGCGTTCCAAACTTCCCTCTTTCCATTTTTTAAGGTTTCCCACAAGGCAAGTCCATGTTACACGTCGTGTTTGCGCAAATGATTGCTGATAGTCAAGAGGAGTATGCGGTTCAAGACAAAAGATTTCGATATTCGCACCTGTGGTCTTTTGAAAATGAAGTCGCGCCTGAATCACTTTGGTATTATTAAAAACCATCAGCATTCCCTCTGGCAGTTGTTCAGGGAGCGACTTGAAAACGTGTTCTGAGATTTTGCCCCCACGATACACCAAGAGTTTAGAACTATCGCGCTCTGCCTTGGGATATTTTGCAATACGTTCATCGGGAAGGTTGTAATTGTAATCCTTTATTTGAATGCGTTTGGTAGTAATCATGCTTTGAAGATAGTTGCACGAAGGAAAAACAAAAAGGTGCGAACCTTATTATTGAAGATTCACACCTTTTAAGCGGAGAGAGAGGGATTCGAACCCCCGGTACCTCTCGGTACGGCAGTTTTCAAGACTGCTGTAATCGACCACTCTACCATCTCTCCAAGAGACCTTCGTGAGTTGGTTTCTTTTAACGAGTGCAAAGGTACGTCTTTTTTTTATACCTGCAAGAGGTACGCCGTATTTTTTTTCAAAAAAAATATAATTTTCTTGAGAACCACATTTTTTCAACCATATAATGCTATATACATATAACAAAAGGAAATGATATAGCAGTTAACCCAAGCGTGCTATAGACGCTGAAGGCGTCTCCGCTCAGTAACCGCGGGTGCGA
>CALCHM010000007.1 GCA_937901345.1 uncultured Prevotella sp.
CCCTTTTCGGGTCTGGATGTTTCCGCCCTTGTTGCCGTTGGTTGTCGGGTCTGGAATTTAGGCGGGTGCGCCCCGCTCTGGCGGGTCGCCCCCGCCTTTAATCTGGGGTGGTTTGGCGATATCAATAGCGATATCTATTTTTTCTCTGTTGGTTGTCGGGTTGTGCAGGGGCGGTAAACCGCCCCTGCACAACAAAACCGATATCATCACCGCCCGCCCGCCGATATCTTGACAGGTCAAAAACCGATATCATGACAACGGAGAGAGACGGGCAGGATGTGATAAGTATACGGAGGGGAAACGGACATGAAACGGAGGTGAGATAGAAAAAAAATTTGCACATGTTAACAATTGTTAATATTTTTGCCTCTGATATAAAGTGATTCTTTAAATATGCGTAAAGAACTGAAATACAAGTTACTTGCGACGGTGGTATTAACAGTTATGGCAGTTGTCTGTTGTGCCATTTTGACAGTTTTCTACAACTGCGGAATCTTTTAATACCAAAAACAATGGGAAAAGAGTATCAGGGCGTTTTTGGAAATTGGAGCGGTAAGGTTGGCAATGTCGTTGGTCGCATCCGTGAGGGTCGCACCGTGTTGGCGATTTATCAACCAATAGTTTCAAATCCTCAGACAGTCGGACAACAGACCGCCCGCTTAAAATTCAAACTGTTGTCTCAGTTTTTTAGTGTAATCATCTCCGCCGTGCAGGTAGGTTTCAAAAACCTCGATGGTTACAAAATGGGTTCTGCCTACTCTTCTGCAGTAGGTTACAACCTTAAGCGTAATGCAGTTACGGGCACTTATCCGAATCTCAGTATTGCTTACAACAATACAGTAATTTCGGAGGGTACAGTCGAACTACCTTTCAACCCCACCGCCAGTATCGATAGCGGTACATTGCAGGTATCATGGTCAGACAATAGCGGACTTGGAAATGCTAGAGCAACTGACAAAATGTGCTTCTGCATGTATAACTCTGTCAAGAATCAGGCAATTTATTCGGAAGAGGGTGTACGCTCTGACCGTAACGCACAAATCTCCGTGCCTACCGCTTGGACAGGCGACGCCGCAGAGACTTATATCTTTTGTGTCAATCCCGATACGAGAGAAACAAGTCTTTCATTCTATCTGGGCAGTCTGACTATCTAATTCTAGTAGGTCAGAGGTTCGAAACGACATTTCGTTAAAAAATGTTAAATCTTCAAGGGAGGGCAATATTTGCTCTCCCTTGTCGTTTTATGGGTGTCTTGAGAGACGGAGAGGATAGACTTATTAGGGAGTTTGTCGAGTCCTCAAGGGGTATCAAGACCACTTCGGAGCGCATAGATTGAGCGTTTGAATGACGAAGAAAGGGTGCAGGTGATGAATTTGCACCCTTTATTATTTTAACTGCTCTGAGGTGGAACGCCTGAAAAAAAACTCCCTTTCGGCTCTGCCGAAACGAAAAAGGCAATAAAAATTTGGAGGTTTTTATGCCTTTTTCGGGCAGGTTAATTTTAAACGTTAGTCTATGCAAACAAAGAACGTAAAAGGGGAGAAATACGTTTTCTCCTGCGATTGGTTGGCGTACTCTGTACGTCTGTACGACCCCGAACCCGATTTGAAAGCACCGTATGGATATCGACTTGAACGGATGCAGGGGAATAACATTTTTAGACATAGGGCGATTTTATATGATGCGACGGGGAATAAATACCTAACGCTCCTTTGGTCGCCGTATTCGCCAAGAATTTCAAAATTCATCATGACTGTACAAGTTAACAATTACTACCTCTATAACGGGGGGATAGGATTCAGTCTAGGTGTATTGAGGGCTATGTGTGATTGTGATTTTAATACAATCTCCCGCTTGGATATCTGTTGCGACTTCGTCGCATCAGAAGAGAAGATTAATATCATACATGCCTTAGCGTCATCTGCGATGTACGTGCAGGGGAAAAAGGAGGGGTCGAATTGGTGGCATGATGCTAGTGGGGAACATGAGAATTATAAAATGCAGTCACACTGTCTTTCATGGGGAAGCAAGACTACATCTATACGTTGCAAGTTATACAACAAAAGCAGGGAGCAGGGGGTTTTGCAACCTGACGGGATTCCCGAAAAACCATGGATTGTTAATTCATGGGTTGATATGGATATTACCAAGGTGTGGAGATTGGAGTTTTCTCTTAATGATGTGGGGATGTTTCAGTATCAGAAAAAGGCGTTATCACTATCGCAGGCACATGATGATTATTTCTTAACTCGAATGTTCATTGATTTGTATGATAAGCGTTTTGTTGTCCGTAGGAACTTGGGCAGGCGTAAGGGTCACCATAACAACGACCCTATAGTATCTTTCTTGAGAATGCCCGATTTACGCCCTGCGAGTATTTGTAGGAAAGAACCTATAGAGACTATGGAAATACCCGAGAGGATAAAGGTATTACGAAAACTTATGCAGTTATGCGACAACCCAATTATCATGGTTGATGTTCGGTTATTTGAACGTTATAGGATAATGGTATCAGATGTAGTTTATCGGGGTCGCCTTGAAAGTTACTTTATTAACCATTACGGGGATGACGTGGAAACGTTCTTTGACAATCGGCAGGCGGGTATGGGTACTTTTGACGTCGACCCGCAATTTGACAGATTTTTTGATTAATACTATGACCATGGAATATATTATTGATTTTTGGGATAGCAAGTGGCAACATTTATGCACTTGGAAATTTCAACGGCCGAACACGTTATTTGATGCTAAGGCGTTGATTTACAGGACTATGAAAGAATACAAAATGAGCGGATTTGCAAGGGTGACATGTATCGCAGGAACTGAAAGAGTATCATTTCCAATATTTTATAAACTGCTCTGAGGTGGAACGCCTAGAAAAAAAACTCCCTTGAGGGGTGGGGTTGCGCCCCCGCCCTGCCCCTGCCCTTTTTTTCCCACGCACAATCCCCGCCCCCCTGCCCCGCCTTTTTCCCCACGCACAATCCCCGCCCCCTCCCCCGCCTTTTTCCCCCCGCACATCCCGCCTTAAGCCCCTGCCCCCTTGCGCAGAGCGCCGCCCCCTGCGACTCGCCCGCCCGCCCCCCTTTCCCCCGCTCATGCCCCCGCTCGGTGGCGGTTCGGTCGTGCTCGGGGTCGCCAGGGGGCAGGGGCAAAAGGCGGGATTATCCCACGCACAAAGACGGGGGAGGGGGCGGGGATTATCCCACGCACAAAGACGGGGCAGGGGGGCGGGGATTCCCACACACAAAAAGGGCAGGGGCAGGGCGGGGGCGAGTACATTTGTAACCGCCCTTGTTTACAGTTGTAACGGATGTTTACATTTGTAACCGCCCTTGTTGCCGTTGGTTGTTATCCCCCGTTAAGTATTACGGGGGTTTTCCCCCCTTTCCTCCGCCCTTTGTCGGGTCTGGTTGTCTCTGCCCTTGAAGCGTGCCCGCCGTCCTCCAGCGCTCTCCCTCGCTCTCCCCCGCACACGCCTTGCCCAAACCCCGCCTTTATCCCCCGCACATCCCGCCTTAAGCCCCTGCCCCCTTGCGCAGAGCGCCGCCCCCTGCGACTCGCCCGCCCGCCCCCCTTTCCCCCGCTCATGCCCCCGCTCGGTGGCGGTTCGGTCGTGCTCGGGGTCGCCAGGGGGCAGGGGCAAAAGGCGGGATTATCCCACGCACAAAGGCGGGGCAAGGGCAAGGCGTTATCCCCCGCTCTCCCACGCTCTCCACCGCACGACCCCCCGACCACCCACCCCTATATACACGGGCGGTCGCCGTCTGGATGTTTCCGCCCTTTTTCGGGTCTGGATGTTTCCGCCCTTTTTCGGGTCTGGATGTTTCCGCCCTTTTCGGGTCTGGATGTTTCCGCCCTTGTTGCCGTTGGTTGTCGGGTCTGGATGTTTCCGCCCTTTTCGGGTCTGGATGTTTCCGCCCTTGTTGCCGTTGGTTGTCGGGTCTGGA
>CALCHM010000008.1 GCA_937901345.1 uncultured Prevotella sp.
CGGAGACGCCTTCAGCGTCTATAGCACGCTTGGGTCAACTGCTATATCATTTCCTTCATTTTTGAAAGGTATCAAACTGGTGGGTATGGGGACTTTTTCCTCATAAAATGATCCTTCACGACCGTCACGGACAATTTTCGCACCCAAAAGTTATCCTCTACGACCGTCACGGATAGTTTTCGCGCTCAAAAATGGACGCTGCAAGGGGGGTATTTGAGGGATTACAAACAGAGAAGGGGCGTCACGCATAATGGTGGGCGGAAGCACCTTTGAGGTTGCATCCTGCGCCGTGAAGGATGCGAAGACGATTCGAATAACGTTCGAAGACGGTTCGAAACGTGTTCGACACCATCCAAATAGCACGACTGAGGATGTGTCACCGTGATTGGGACACATCCTCAGTTTGATATTGCTTTTGGCACTTTGCTTGCCTCTCTTGAATATGAATGCCCCCTCACCCTATGAACAGGGGAAGAGCGCATGCTGTTGAGCACCTCCGTTATGCCTCAACGCGTATGAAACTTTCGCCGCCTATCGCCTTTTTGATAACATTGATTCGGGGCGATATTTGCGAGCGGATGGTTTCCGTGTGGCTGATGATGCCCACCTTTCTACCCTGTTTGCTTTGCAGGTTTGCCAGCGCCTGCATGACGAGATTGAGAGAATCTTGGTCAAGATTTCCAAAACCTTCATCGATAAACAAACTGCCAATACTGAGCCCCTCGGAGGAGAGGTTTGCCAAACTCAACGCAAGCGCCAAACTCACCACGAAGGTTTCGCCTCCGGAGAGCGAACTGACGTAGCGTTGCTGGTCGAACATTTCACAGTCAATGATTTGCAACGCCAGCGTACCTTCCACCGTGCGCAAGCGGTAGCGTGGTGAAAGTTGGCGCAACTGCGCATTGGCTTGCGCCACAAGATATTCGAAGGTGTAACTTTGCGCGATTTCGCGGAACTTCTTTCCGTCAGCACTACCGAAGAGGGTGTAGAGTTTCATCCACCAACGCAGGTTGTCTTCGACATCGTCAAAGCGCTTCTGCATCAAAGCGACATCATGCAATGCCTTTTGGTGTAGTTTCAGTTTGTCATTGATGCGTCCGTAGCGCTCTGTCGTTTCCTTAACGTGCTGTTCGGTGCGTGTCAAGAGTTCGGTGAGCGACTCGCGCGTTTCTCCCTGAGTGCTGTCGGGTCGCATCGTGTCTTGGCGCACTTGGTTAAGGTGTTGCTCAGCGAGGTTGCGCGTGTTCTGCGTCACGGTGAGTTGCTCCTTGCATGCCGCAATCTGTCGGCGCAAAGCATTCCAATCGCGCTTGTCGGTGAAGATGCGCTCGAGTTCGGAAAAGCGTAGAGGCGAATGGTCGCGATTGTAATTGTGCATCCAATAGTCAAGTTGTGAAGACTGCTGAGTATATTGTTGCGTGAAGTGTAAGAAGTCTTCCTCCAGTTTGCGCTTCGACCCTGTGATTTCAGAGAGTTCGTTTTGCGCATTGTCGTAGCGCACTTTCGTTTCGAGTTGTTGCTCGGTCACGCTACGCACAATCTCTCTGAGGTCTTCGTCCACCTGCTCGGGCGTTCTGCTACCGAAGAGGGCCGTGAGTTCATCTTGCTTGATGCGCATGAGTTCGCGCGCAGCATCGCGGAAGTCTCGTGTGGCATTGATGCTCTGTTGTGCCACTTGCAATTCCTTTTCCTGCTGATTCACGAAGTTGGTGATGAGGTCACGTTTCTGTAGCGCCTCGTCCAACTTCTTAGACGTATCAATCCATTCGTGGAAAAGCGCAGAGAGATGTGCCGAATAGTGATCAGGATTTGCGCGCCACTTTGCCATCCATCCCGAATCGGTAATCATCAGGTCGAGGTCGGAATAGATTTCCTTCAATCTGCGGTCAGAGAGATTGATGCGCTGTTTGTAATCGTGCTGCTTGGAGCGTATGATTTTTAGTTGCGCATCCAGTTGTGAGGTATGCGCGGTCTCTTCAGCCACACGTTCGGCAAGCGAGCGAATGAGTTGGTTGAGCGCATTAATATTCTCTTGGTTGCTCGTAAACGTTTGCAACTCCTCCTGCTGACGGTTGAGCGCGCTCTCGGTGTTGTCAATCAACTGCTCGAGCGTAATCATGCGCGCCTGTCGGTTGACCGAAGCCGAACAGTCCTTGAAGGTAGAGTCAAGCGTGGCAAACTCGCGCCACTCCTCCTGACTGCTTTGTAGCGATTGCTCCAGGCGCTCATAGTTGCGCTTTTCAACTTCATACATCCCCTGCTTATTCGCCAACGTAGCACGCAAATTTCGCGCCTTAGTTTTGAGGTCTTCGAGATGTTCACTCGCCTCTTTATAGCGCAGTTCGATGGTTTCAAAGATTTTGCCCAACTCGCGCGCGCTCTCCGTATGATAAGGGTGGTGCGTACCGCCACAGACGGGACAGGGCGAACCTTCCTTCAAATTGCGGCGCATGGCCTCGATGCTCTGACTGTTGTGATAAGAGTAGTTCTCCTGCGCCTCTTTGAAATGCAGTGTGGCAACGTCAATATCCTGGTCCATGCGGACGAGGTCCTTCGTAAGTTGGTCAATAACGATGCGCGAAGCATTCACCTGAACCTGAGCCTCTTCAACCTCGTCATAAATCTTTACAAGGCGATTCCATAAATTTCGCGCCGAACGAAGCGCCGCCAAGCGCGCAGTGTTTGACGAAATATTCTGTTGCAGTTGGTTGATGTTGACCATTCGATTTTGCTGTTCGTAAACAGCCACCTCAGCCTTACGGGCACTCAGCACGTCGCTCGAACGCTGGACTTCTCGACTGCCCTTTTCAAGCAGTTGGTTGATGCGCTGTTCGGCCACCTGTTGCTCTTGGTTTTCGCGATGCAAACTCGCATTTGCCACACTCTCCTTTTCCAAGTCCGTAAGTTTGCTCTTTACCGTGTCAAACTTCTCAAACATGGTGCGGTAAATCGAAAGTCCCTGAAGCGAATATTGCAAGGAATCGATGTTATGCCCCAAGTCTTCAAGTTCCTTCTTCTTGATGGAGAGTTCCTCCTTGCGTTCGTCAAAATCGCGTTGCGCCTTCTGCATTTCCATCTCGCGCGTTTCCCACAGCGCCATTTTCTCCTTGATTTCTCCCTGAATGGTCAAACCACGCTGAATGTCGGGGCGACGTTGCTCCATCTGCTTCATGGCTTCAGAAAGGCGGGATGTAGCAAGGTCGTAAGCCACACGCATATCCTGCACCTTGGCATTCGCCTCCTTCAACTGCACCTCTACTAACGTGCGCTCTTGCTTACACTTCTCAATATTCGTTCGGTGATTGACAATCTCGTTGAAGAGCGACTGCTGACACAACACATCGTCATAGCGCTCAAGAAGGTTGCGCTCATTCGTAAGTCCGAGAAATTCCTTGTAGGCTTCGGCATAAGCAGCATCACAACGCTCCACTTCAGCCATTGCCTTGTCGTAATCATCCAACCACTTGAGTTGCTGGCGCGTGATTCGGCATTGGTTGTCAAGATCCTTGAGGGTCGTTTCAAGCAAAGCGATTTGTCGCTCATAGTCGCGGACGTCCTCTTCTTGCAAATGGTCGCGCAAAACGGTTTCCTTTTCTACTTGTAATTCCTTAAGCGCAACTTCAGCCTTAGACTTTTCTTCATGGATGCGCATGGAAATCGTGCCGTAGATTTCCGTACCAGTTAGTTTTTCCAACAACGCAGACTTCTCTTCAATCTTCGCATTCAAAAAGTTGGAGAAACTATTTTGCGCAAGCATTACCGTACGCGAGAACTGAGCGTAATCCAAACCCACTGCCTGAATGATGCGCTCCTTGACTTCACCCTTTTCGTACACGCGCTTATTGGGCGAGAGTTGTTCTAACGTATGCGTCACATTGTCGTAGGTTCCGGTGCGACGGATTCTCAGAAAACATGCGGCGCGATACTTGGCACCCGAAGTTGCTGTGAATTCAACAATAGCAGCACCCTCTTTTTCGCCACGGCGCAAATAGTTGCGCACGTCAGAGGTGTTGATGTCATTCTTCTCTACATCCTCACTTTTCAAGCGTTGCACATTGTCAAATCGGGGCGCTTTGTTGTAGAGAGCAAGGCAAATAGCGTCAAGAATCGTGGATTTTCCGGCGCCCGTGTCGCCCGTAATCGCAAAAAGCCCTGCCGAGCGCAAGGGTTCTTGAGTGAAATCGATAACATGCTCGCCTGCAAGCGACGTTAAGTTTCGTATAATAATTTTGGTAATAACCATAGCTACTAATTCATTGCTAAAATAAAGGTAACAATATAGGAGTTGACCCAATACCACAGACCCCTCCGCCCTTTGGGCACCTCCCCTAACTTTGGGGAGGAATTTTATATACTTCCTTACGCTTATAATTCCTAATTGGAAAGTCAAGCGAGGTAGACTAACTAAAATTGTCCCCAAAAGTTAGGGGGACGAGCAACTTTAGTTGCGGAGGGGGTCTGTTAAAAATCTTGGGTCAACTACTAATTCATTGCTAAAATAAAACGATCCATCATTTCCTTAGGCATCTCTTCGTTATAACGCTGCTGGTAATAACGTTGTGCCATTTTCTCCGGAGTAATGTGGAGGGCGGCATTGCTTACAACAACATCTTGGTCATCATTGCTGCGTGCGGAAAGTTCTCTGACAATACGGCAGAAGTGAACCGCCTTCTCACGCAATATCTCCGTAACCTCCGACAGGAAGGTGGGTTCGGGTTGTTGTTCCAGCACACGAATTTCAAGATAATCCCACGAGTCGCGATTGGGCACTTCGTTGGCATTGGGCAACTGCGCAAGCGCTTCCATCACCGCCGCCGTGCTTGCCGCTCCCTTTTCTGGAATAGAGCGCAACTTGCGCAAAGGCGTATACTGCAATTGCTCAACGGAACACTTGCCTTCCTCCGAAATTTTCACGCAATTGATGCCGTGATTGTAGTGCTTCTCACTAAAGGAAAGAGGAAGCACACTTCCAGAATACCACATCTGACGATCGTAATCCACACATTGACGACGGTGAATATGCCCCAATGCCGTATAGCGCACAACTTTGTCCATGTTTTTGGTTAACACGGCGTCTTGTCCGCCCACCACGAGTCGCTCGCTATGCTCCTCCGAAACCGCTGCACCCGCCGCATAAAAATGCGCCGCCGCTATAATCGGGAGTCGCTTGAATTCCGTACGTCCAAGCGCTTTTAGCATGCCATCGACATAATATTTTATACCTTCTCCCACAGACAAACCTGAAGGATAGTCAGAACTACGCAAGAAGGGGAGCGCTAAACAAACCATTTGCGCCTCGTTATTCAGACGCGAACTTAACGGCAACAACAAATCCTCAAAATCGGGAGTCCCAGCCTCCGTACGCTTCACATAGCCACGGACATATATATTATTGGCCTTCAAGAAAGGCGAAGGCGCTTCCAGGCGATGGGCGGAGTCATGATTCCCTGCTATGATAACAATTTGCAAACCACTAACCGCAAGAGTCGCTTCCTTCAGCACTTCATAAAAGAGGTGTTCTGCCGCAGCCGAAGGATTTGCCGTGTCAAAAATATCGCCCGAAATAACCATCACATCAGGTTGGTGCTCCTTAAGTTGCGCTATCAACCAACTGAAGAAATGGCGGTGCTCCGCCTGACGATCGTGGCGATGAAAAATATTACCGAGGTGCCAATCGGCAGTGTGAAATAAAAGCATGTGCAAGAAAAAAAGGATAGAGAACTAAAAAAGAATGAGAGAAAAAAAATGAGAAAGAAAATAAGAAAAGCAGTAATTATGACAGAAAAAGCGAAGAAAACGATGCACAGCAGGATATTTCTCAAACACAACTATTCAACAATGGGATTCCCAACCATCTTCACCCAAATCTTCATCATAAATCCGCTCAACTTTGACAAAATTACTACTTTTTTCTAAAAATTCTTTCAAATCATTTGGATGGAAATAAAAATTACGTACTTTTGCAGTGTATTATTCAACTATTACACCAAAACGCAGTAACAGTTATGATTGAAATTAAAAACATTTCTTTTGGATACGGAGGCAAGCTAAATTCCGTGTTTAAAGACTTTTCGCTCACGATAGAACCGGGAAGAATTTATGGTTTATTAGGCAAAAACGGAACGGGGAAATCAACACTACTTTACCTTATTGCAGGTCTGCTTCGCCCCTTTAAGGGAGCTGTTACGATAGACGGAATAGCCACACAACGACGCTTAACCGAGACGTTGCAAGACGTGTTCATCGTGCCCGAAGAATTTGAATTGCCCAAGATGACGCTAGAACAATACGTGCGCATCAATGCACCTTTTTATCCCCGATTCAGTTGGGAAGACTTAGAGAGAAATCTACGCGACTTTGAATTACCCACAACACTCAACCTAGGCGCACTCTCCATGGGGCAGAAGAAGAAGGTGTATATGAGTTTTGCGCTCGCAACTAACACAAAGTTGCTCCTTATGGACGAACCCACCAACGGACTTGACATACCTGCAAAGGGACAATTCAGAAAGGTGATTTCATCAAGCATGAACGACGAACGCACCATACTCATCTCTACCCACCAAGTGGGCGATGTGAACGTGCTTTTAGACTATGTTACCATTATTGAGCGCAGTAGTTTACTTGCAAACTGTTCTACGGCAGAGATTTCTGAACTTCTATGTTTCGAGCAACGACCTATGGGCGTACCAACAGACGATGCACTCTATGCTTACCCCTACATTGGCGGTCATCTTATCGTGCGCACCAACACGGAAAATGAGGAAACGCCTTTGAACTTAGAACTACTCTTCAACGCCGTACATGCCGTACCGAATTTATTGGAAACAGCACGCAAGATGAAGAAAGAAATGGTTTATTATCCTCATTAAACATTCTGAACATGACAGACTTTTCATACTCTCGCTTTTGCCACGTTTTGCGTCGTGATTTGGCAGAACATCGTCGCACCTACCTTGCCTTCTTTGGCATTCTGGTCATTGCTCACACGCTCATCCACTTTTTTGGTAATTTAATTAACGAACCAGCGCCTCCCCTAGAGCGTTTCACTTTGCAGATGTTCTTTAATTGCGGCGTCTTTGTGTTGGGGTCTTGCTATGCGATGAGTCTCATCTATGCCCACATTGATTCAAAGGAGCACCGCATCTCAAACTTCATGTTGCCTGCCTCCAACTTTGAGAAGGCCTTAGTGCGCCATCTGCTTGCTATCGTTGGTTTTTGGGGAATCTACTTGGCGAGTTACCTCTGTTCTGAAGTTATTCAAGCATTTTACATTACAGTAAGTCAAGGATGGACAGAAGTGGCGAAACATAGTTTGTTGGCAAACCTCATCGAGTTGTTTAAATACACCACACACCTACCCAGACTCGACGAATTTACAAAAGCCATGCCTTGGGTTCTTCTGAGTGTACACACTCTCGCCACAAGTTTGTTCACCTTGGGCAGCGCCTTTTTCCGCAAGAAGGCATTTATAAAGGTAATGCTCATTATGTTTATCCTCAATCCTGGATTGCTTCTCAGTCCTTTAGCCAAATACCACGATGGGTGCTTTGAGTATACTTGGGTAACAATGACATATGCCTTCATTATCTTGGCATTGTCTGTGGTTGCGCTTTATCTTGCCTACCGCCGTTATTGCCGTTTGCAGGTTCTTTAATATACACCCCTTAAAACTCGACCACTATGAATTTTATAGCAGGACAAGCCATCTATATTCAGATAGCCGAGCGCATGTGTGATGAGATTTTAGCCGACATCTATAAGGCAGACAATCGCATTCCAGGAGTTAGAGATTACTCGATGTTGCTTGAAGTCAACGTAAACACTACGGTTAAGGCATACGAGTTGTTGGCGCAGCGCGGTGTATTGTATAGCAAGCGCGGATTGGGATATTTTGTTGCTCCAGAAGCAAAACAAATCATCCTGGACAACCGACGCCAACATTTCTTTGAAACCGAAGCGCCCCGCATTGCACAGAAGATGAAACAACTCGGCATCTCGCTTGCGGAGGTTATCGAGATTCTCAATAAAGACATAAATAACTAACGCATACACAACCATCTCAGAAACTATGAAACACATTCTTGTAACACTCGCACTCCTACTCGTTTCGCAACTCACATTTGCGCAAACCACCGACTCATTGACTCAGGCTTTAGGAAGAATTGAGAAGACCGAAGTCTTTGAATTTCCATCAATAATCGTAAAGATGATGAACAAAGGTTGGAAGGGAAAAACAAAAATCAAGAATCAAACGATTATTACGAACGAAACCCACCCCAATGAATTTAGAAAGCAATTGGAAGTTGAACTCCAGAAGCTCTTGGATAACGGTTACAAACTAAAAGAATTCCCCACCGCAGAAGGTGACACCATGCAGAGTTACATCATGGGCGACGAGCAATTTGCTTACGAAGTGATCTACCGCTTAGTTGGCAAGGGAGCAATCCCGATGATTATCACCCTAAAGGGAAAAATTGAGTACGAAAATCTAAAGGGCGATCTCAGTAAGCAACCCACCATCGACGCTAACTTTTTGAAGCGGGCGGAAGAAATAGCAAGCAAAATGTTTTAAACACAAGAATTGAAACTACACGCACTTAGAATTGAAACTAACCACCATTTAACACTTAAGATTATGAAGAAACAGATTCTCGCACTCATGTGCTTCGTAGCACCCAGTGTATTTGCCCAAAGTTCGGCAGATAAAACACCCGAGAAAAAGATTGCCCCCTTTGCCGCTGACTTCTCCATCAACGGAAGTTCAGAACACAAAGGCAAACATTTTATCAATTCTGCCTTCCGCTTGTCTTACACTCCCACATGGCGCTTGGGCGTCATCGGAGAAGTGGGAAGCAACCTCATGTTGAGCAACGTGGATGGCGTTAAAGATTGGGATGACGCATTAACGCTTGGCGGCGGTCTTACCTTCCGTTTGGGCGACCTCCTTATCGACGAAGACACGAAGCAATCCTTGCGCTTCCACGTTACGGCAACAATGGGTAGCACCGTCGGAAATGCCACGTATAACTATACTTACTACGACGCGGGGATGACCATCATGCCTACCGAAGAACTCGACTGGGTGGGTCTCAACCTTGGTTTTCGACACTACAATTCGCACAACAACTTTATCTCAAACTACAACGGATTTTACGTTGGTTTGACCTTCAGATACTAAATCCCACACCTAGCAACCTAAGAACCTTATCTAAACCTAAAATCAATCTAAAAACTAATTCTAAATTTAAAATCTAATACTATGAAAAATCTTATTTTAACCCTCGCCATTGCACTCGTTAGTCAGTTTACTTTTGCGCAGAATACAAAAGTTTTTTATGAAAACATGAAAAAAGTATCTGGTACTGAAGCCGTGAAATTTCCCTCCTTTATTTTAAAGATAATGAATAAGGGAATGACGGGCAAAGCGAAATATAAGAAGATGCGCATCGTTACGTCCGAAACCAATGCTCCGGAATTTTGCAAACAACTGGACCTTGAACTCCAAAAACTCAAGGATAATGGTTTCGAACTGGTTGAACGCCCCACGAACGACGGCACAATTCAACAAAGTTACATCTTAGGCGATGCCAAGACGGTGAAAGAAATCGTCACCATTCATAAAAAGGGTAATGCCATTTATCCCATGGTTCACATTTCAGAGGGAACTTTTGACCGCAAGCAGTTTACATCCGCACCCATTGAAAGTCCCGAGTTGAATGAGGAGTTTATGACGAAAGTAGATAGTCTCTGCGAAGAAATGCTTAAAGAATACACTCCGGAATTAATCGAGGAGATGTACGAATAAACTCAACTACTGGGGTTCTTAGGTTGCATATATTATTCACCTAAATTGCTAATAATCTGAGCTCATTCCACACTTTAGGGGAACGGGTTCAGATTTCAGCAAATTCAATAACTCATACTAGAATCCATCTACGATTTTTCCATCTCGTAACCATCGTTTAAAGATCGTTTTATCATCATTTACATTCAAATCATAAATTTATGTTATTACTCACCACAACCCCTACAATTGAAGGTCGCCCCGTACTGCAGTATTTGGGCATTGTTACTGCCGAAACCATCTTTGGTACCAACGTATTTCGCGACATTTTTGCCTCTGTTCGCGACTTTATTGGCGGACGTAGTCGCTCGTATGAAGAAGTGTTGCTCAAGGCAAAAGAAGAAGCACTCCGTGAACTCTCTGAACGCGCAGAAGCTCTGGGCGCAAACGCCGTGGTTGGCGTAGATTTCAGTTACGAAACCGTTGGTCAGAGTGGTTCCATGCTGATGGTAGTGTGCTCTGGCACCGCCGTACGAATCTAACCCCCATCTGTATCCGTAAACCAACGTCCACACGTTAGGACGCAAAGAAATAATGTTGAGTTGACCCCTCCTTTTGGCAAATGCTAAGAGGAGGGGGCGTTTCATTAGCAACAAACGGAATTTAAGCGTAAAACACATCAAATTGCATCTAAAACGGCAATTGAGAGACTAAAATCAGGAAAAATGAGATGACTTGTCGTGCGGGACTTCAAGATATTGCGTATTGCCTTCATCCACCTTTGTCTCCATCATTCAACTACGAAATAATGGTGTTCTAACACCGTTCGAATGCCATCCGAATGACCTTCGAATTCGCGCTCCAATGTGACGTTTTTATGACAAAAAATGAAACCATTTCCGGTTGATTTTCTACACTAAAAGCGCAGCATATATTCACATTCCCCACACCCTCTTGACACTGAAAATTCTAGAGCGCCTCAACGAATCGGGAGGTTGCAAAACATTCAAGACAGTCCTCCAATCCCTACCGTCCAATTAGCTGAATTTCATGGTGCGACAAATGCCTTCTTACATGCCTTATTCACGCAATTCCACGCTTGCTGTTGTGCATGAAGTTTTTATGTCTGAAAATTGTTAAAAAAACATTTACAAATTAAGCGTAGCGGCGCGCGACAAATGCGAATTATTTTACTAACTTTGCAAAATCCTGTAATACACCCCAAAAAGGGCTAGTTGAACGGGATTTTAACAACCTTAGAAGAGTACCTATGGGCGAATTAAAAATAATCGTAAGCGGTGGCGGCACAGGCGGCCACATTTTTCCCGCAATTTCCATTGCCAATGCGGTGCGCGAATTGCGTCCGGATGCTAAAATCCTTTTTGTCGGAGCCGAGGGGCGCATGGAGATGAAGCGCGTTCCAGCAGCAGGTTATGAAATCGTAGGGTTACCCGTTCAGGGGTTTGACCGCAAAAACATTTTCAAGAACATCAGTGTGCTTTGGAAGTTGATGAAGAGTCGCCGTATGGCAAAGCGCATCATCACCGACTTCAAACCCAATGTAGTGGTTGGCGTTGGCGGTTATGCCAGCGGTCCGACCCTCAACATGGCGGCACAAGCAGGAATCCCCACGCTCATCCAAGAGCAAAACTCTTATGCCGGAGTGACCAACAAGTTACTTGCGCGTTCGGCAAAGAAAATATGTGTGGCCTACGAAGGCATGGAGCGCTTCTTCCCCGCTGAAAACATTGTGTTCACCGGAAACCCCGTTCGACAGAACCTTAAGGATGCCACCATCGTCTACAAAGACGCTATTGAGCAGTTTGGGTTAGACGACAAGAAGCGCACCGTGCTGATTGTAGGCGGTTCACTCGGCGCACGCACCATCAACGAGAGTGTACTCTCTTGCCTAGAACTCATCCGCCAGCAAGACGAAGTGCAATTCATCTGGCAAACGGGCGGTTTCTATCATGCCGAGATTACGGAAACCCTGCGCCGTGCGGGATGTCCGGAAAACTTGGTGGTGACCGACTTTATCTCAGATATGGCCTCGGCCTATGCCGTAGCAGACCTCGTTATCTCACGCGCTGGTGCCGGAAGCATCTCTGAATTCTGCCTCCTTGGCAAACCCGTCATTTTGGTGCCTTCACCCAATGTGGCTGAAGACCATCAAACGAAGAATGCCTTAGCCCTAGTGAAAAAGAATGCAGCCATTTACATCAAGGACGATGAAGCACAACAAACACTCCTGCCCCGTGCCATCGCCCTCGTACAAGAACCGCTGCAACTAAAGGAACTCAGCGACAACATTCTCACCCTTGCAAAACCCAACGCGGCAATGGACATCGCCCGTGAAGTACTCGCATTAGCAGGGTGCTAACTCAACACTTTCAGACTTCTCAAATGCAAAATATTTATTTCCTTGGTGCCGGAGGCATCGGTATGAGCGCACTCGTGCGTTACTTTCTTTCACAAGGTTATAACGTTGGTGGTTACGACCGCGTGGAAACGCCACTCACGAAAAAGTTGTGTGAAGAAGGCGCAACGATTCACTATGAAGACGGCGAACAACACATCCCCACTTGCTTTAAAGACAAAGCGGAGACTCTCGTTGTTTACACTCCCGCCATCCCTGCCACACATGAGGAATTTAATTATTTCCGCCGCGAAGGTTTTGAGATGAAAAAGCGTGCAGAGGTGTTGGGCATCATCACCAGACAAATGAAGGGACTTTGTTGTGCAGGCACTCACGGAAAGACAACAACTTCAGCCATGACGGCCCACCTGCTCAATAGTAGTCACGTGAAATGTAACGCCTTTCTTGGTGGCATCACGAAAAACTATGGCACGAACTACCTCATCGCTCCCGAAAGTCCCTACGTGGTTATCGAGGCCGACGAATTTGACCGCTCATTCCACCATCTTCGCCCCTTTGCAACACTCATCACTTCGGCCGATGCCGACCACCTCGATATTTATGGCACAGAAGAGGCGTATCTTGAAAGTTTCAGTCATTACACCTCGCTCGTACAACCCGGTGGCGCACTGGTGGTGCATAAGGGTCTCCAATTTGAAGAACGCTTGCAAGAAGGCGTACGTCGCTACGATTACTCTCGCCATAAAGGTGACTTCCATGCCGAAAACATTCGCATCGGTGGTGGACGCATCATCTTCGACCTCGTTTCACCCATCGAGAATGTGAAGGACATTGAACTAGGCGTTCCCGTAAGCATCAACATCGACAATGGCATCGGGGCATGTGCTCTGGCACAATTAGCAGGTCTTAGCGCGAATGAAATCCGTGAAGCCATGCAAACCTTCGGAGGTGTAGATCGCCGCTTCGATTTTAAAATTAAGACCGACACGTGCGTACTCCTCAGCGACTATGCCCACCACCCCGAAGAAATTCGCCAAAGCATTCTCTCCATCCGTGAAGTGTTTAGCGGACGCAAAATCTCGGGCATCTTCCAACCCCACTTGTTTACCCGCACTCGCGACTTCTACAAGGAATTTGCCGATGCGCTCTCGCTTCTTGACGAAGTGTGGCTCACGGAAATTTATCCCGCTCGCGAACTCCCCATTGAAGGCGTAAGTAGTCAACTCATCTTTGACAACCTCAGAGCTGACATGAAAAAATCGCTCTGCGCGAAGCAAGACTTACCCGCAATCATTAAGCAGGAAGACATTGACGTGCTCGTTGTGCTCGGAGCTGGCGACGTGGAAGACTACATGGAACAGTTCCGAACCATTTTGGAAAAACCATTTTAAAATCACAACCACACACAAAAAGAAACACTCCACCAGGGGATTTAGACTATTATCATCGTGCTCAAAATTTTCAAAATAATCTTTCGTCTTGTCACCATCGCCATTCTTACAGGGTATCTTGTTTTCGCCTTTAAGTACTTAACTGGGAAGGGTGACAAGAGTATTTGTAAGGCAGTAAATGTTAGTCTTACAAACGAGGCACGTGGATTCGTAAAGCAAAGTGAAATCATCAGCATCCTACAAGAGTCGCAAACCTACCCCATCGGAAAAATCATGGATAAAATTAATAGCAACGTGATAGTTTCCGAACTCAGAAAGAATCCTTATATAAGCGACGTCATTTGTTACAAGTCGCCAGGGGGAAACGTCAACATTCTTGTGGAACAGCGCGTCCCCATCATGCGCGTCATTCCTGACTCAGCAACTTCATTTTATCTTGATGAAACAGGACTGTGCCTACCAACACTCAACTACAACGGCAACTTTCTCGTTGCAACAGGAGCAATCGACACCACTTATGCCCGAAACGAATTGCTAAAACTGGCGCAGTTCGTTAATAGCAATGAATTTTGGAACAATCAGTTGGAACAAGTGCACATCAACCACAACAAGAAAGCAGACCTCTATCCTCGCGTAGGGCAACAAATCATTCGATTTGGCGCTATCGAGAAGATTGAAAAGAAATTTGACAATCTAAAACTCTTCTACGATAAAGTGATGCCCGTTGTGGGGTGGAATAAATACCACGAACTGAACATTGCCTACACCAACCAGGTGATTGGCATAAAGAAAACCAAAAAGTAACCATCGCACGACAGTCGCAATCGGTTACGGATAACCAACAGAACACACCTTACAGAATCACAATAAAACACGTATAAACACATGGCTGAAATTAAAGAGTTCTTCGTAGCTATCGATCTTGGATCATCGAAAGTTACCGCCATTGCAGGTCGCAAGCAACCAGACGGCGCAATTGAAGTGCTTGCCTATACACAAGAACCGTCACACGCCTTCATTCGCAAGGGACGCATTAGCAACATTGACAAGATGACGCAATGTGCTAAGAATATCAAAGAAGCGTTAGAGAAAAAACTCAACAAGCGTGTATCGAAAGCTTACGTTGGCATTGGAGGCATGGGGATGCATACCGTAACCAACACCATCCAACGTTCGTTTAGCGAAAAACACGTCATTTCGCAAGACATCATGGAAGCTTTGCGAGTTGAAAACTTGCAGAAAGCAACCCCCGAACGCCACATCCTCGGAACCGTACCCCAGGAATTTAAAGTGGGCACACAATTCACCAACGAACCTGTAGGCATGCTTGCCGACACCATTGAGGCAAACTACCTCAATATTGTGGCCAATAGTAGCATGTCCGACCAGATTCGCAATTGCTTCCGCGCGGCGGGTATTGAAGTGGCAGAAATGCCCATTACCGTGTTGCGCTTGGCTGACGTTATGCTCACCGAACCTGAAAAGCGTACGGGTTGTTTGTTTGTTGACATGGGAGCAGAAACAACTTCCGTGGCCATCTTCAAGAACAACATGCTGCGCCACTTGGCGGTAATCCCCCTCGGAGGTGCGAATATCACTCAAGACATTACATCACTTCAGATTGAAGAAGACGAAGCCGAAACGCTCAAATTGAAGTGGGGAGCGGCTATTACCAATGGCGGTGAAAATCCTCCTATCGTAACAAGCGATGGTCGAGAATTCCCCTACAGTGAATTTGCGGGACTCATAGAAGCACGCGTAGAGGAAATCGTGCTCAACATTGAGAACCAAATCAAATTGTCACGTTACGAAAAGAATCAACTCATTGCAGGGGTAATCCTTACTGGTGGCGCATCCATGCTTAAGAACATGGAAAGCGTGGTTGCAAAACTTGTTGGAATTGAAAAATTGCGCGTGGTAAAGAACACACGTTTCTCGGTACGTGGCCATAAGAATATGAATGTTGATGCCGTGCGTGAAGGCGATTATGCAGCAGCACTCGCACTTATTGAACAAGCAGATCAAAACTGTTGTGGTGGGGAAATCGGCGGAGAAACTCCCGAACTTTTTGAACAAGAAGAAATCACTACAACAGTGCAAACTGACCTTCTTGTTGAACCTGCAACAACTACCACAACGCCTGAAGTTACTCCTGAACAAGAACCTGAAGAAACGTTTGAGGAAGAAACCGAAGATCCCGAAACTGAACAAGAACCCAAGGAGAAGAAACCAAACGCCTTTGTCGGATTCATGAAGAAAACAGGTCGTTGGTTGGGCAACTTGGTAAACGAAGATTAACCGCTACTAACAAATCATACTGACGCAAGCGTCATTCCATTTACAGCAAACAACTGAAACAATGAACGAAGATACTCTTATCGACTTGGGAATGCCAACAGCAACCCCCTCTATCATAAAGGTCATCGGTGTTGGTGGCGGTGGTGGTAACGCCGTGAACTATATGTATCGCGAAGGAATCCACGACGTCAACTTTGTTATTTGTAACACCGACTCAAAAGCACTTCAAGACTCTCCCATCCCCGTTCGCCTACAATTAGGTAGCGAAGGACTCGGAGCGGGTAACCGTCCCGAACGTGCGAAGAAAGCCGCCGAAGAAAGCATCGAAAGCATCCGCAACATGCTTAACGATGGCACAAAAATGGTATTCATTACCGCCGGTATGGGTGGCGGTACGGGTACGGGAGCCGCACCGGTTATTGCACGCGAAGCAAAGGGCATGGACATCCTTACCGTGGGAATTGTTACCATTCCTTTCCTCTTTGAAGGGGCTCGCAAGATTGACCAAGCGCTTGATGGTGTTGAAGAAATTGCAAAACATGTTGATGCCCTTTTGGTCATTAACAACGAACGCCTTCGCGAAATCTATCCCGACCTCAACGTGCTTTCGGCCTTCGAACGCGCCGACAACACACTCTCGGTGGCGGCACGAAGCATCGCTGAAATCATCACCATGCACGGTGTCATAAACTTGGACTTCCGTGATGTTTGCACCGTGCTCAAGGATGGTGGTGTAGCAATCATGTCAACGGGTTATGGCGAGGGTGAAAATCGCGTAACCACTGCTATACAAGATGCACTCCACTCTCCGCTTCTTAATAGCAACGACATCTTTAACTCAAAGAAGGTGTTACTCTCTATCTCTTTCTGTGGAGAAAACGAAGGCGACACATTGATGATGGAAGAAATGAACGAGGTACACGAATTCATGGGACAATTCCGTGATGATGTTGAAACCAAATTCGGTCTTTCTATCGATCCCACTCTCGGCAAGAAGGTTAAGATCACTATCCTCGCAACGGGATTCGGCATCACAAACGTTCCTGGCATCAAGGAAAAGATGAATCAAGAGGAACAAGAGCGCTTGCGTGAACTCGAAGAAAAGGCTGAGGAAAACAACGAACGCCGCGAACAATTCTACGGTACTAGCGACCGCAACGGATCTACTAAGAAGCGTCCGAAGGTGTACCTCTTTGGCATTGAAGACCTCGATAACGAAGAAATCATCTCCATGGTGGAAATCACACCCACTTACAAACGCACAAAAGAGCAACTCAACGACATTAAGGCAAAAGTAAACAACACCGTAGTGATAGAACCCGAAGTTACCACTATCGATATGACGGTGCCCAACTCCTTAGCATAGACTCAGGTTTGGCGGATGGCGCAACCGTTTTCTGAATCAGAAACCACTCCCATCCGCTAATTTTTTCATTCTTGACCTCATGAAAATGGGGTATTTTTACTTTTTGCGCAAAAACACTCCTTATTAACTCGACTCATGTTAGACGATCAACTCATACAAATAACGGCTCCTGCCACCAACACCTTGATTAAAGTAATTGGGGTGGGAGGTGGTGGCGGCAATGCCGTAGCCAATATGTATAATGACGGGATGTATGACGTGAGTTTCTTGGTTTGCAACACGGATAAGAAAGCCCTTGACGACTCTCCCATTCCTGCACGCATCCAATTTGGACCCGGGTTGGGAGCGGGAGGAAAACCTGAAATCGGCCGACAGTTGGCTGAAAAAGAAGAATCTCTTGCCGCCATTTACGATGCCATAGACAAGGAAACCCAGATGGCATTCATCACCGCCGGGATGGGTGGTGGCACAGGAACTGGGGCAGCACCCGTAGTAGCACGCGAAGTGAGAGCACGCGGCATTCTTACCGTAGGCATCGTGACGCTTCCCTTCCTTTTCGAAATGAAGAAGCAAATCGATAAAGCCCTTGATGGACTTGAAGAATTGACGAAGGAGGTGGACTCACTCATTGTGGTCAACAACGAGCGCATGCTTAGCGTCTACCACAACAAGAGTGTCGTAGATGCCTTCCAATCGGCCGACCGCACTTTAACGAATGCCGTACGCAGTGTGGTTGATGTCATCAAAATGCACGGAGTCATTAACCTCGACTTCAATGATGTCAGCATGGTGCTTCGAGAAGGTGGTGTTTGCATTATCTCTACAGGAACAGCACACGGAGATAACCGCATCACGGCGGCCATTCACAATGCCCTAAACTCTCCCTTGCTCAACCAAAATGACATCTATACAGCGCGCCGCATGGTGATGTGCATCACGTTCCCCGAAACTCACGAAAGTCTCCAGATGAACGAACTCGCCGAGGTGAATGACTTCATCGATGGATTTAAGCGCAAGGACTTGGAGTATAAATGGGGACTTGCGAAGGACGACTCGCTCAACGGAGACGTGAAGGTGACGATTATTGCCTCGGGATTCGGACTCGTACAAGAAGAGATGGAAGAGGAGTTGGAAGAAGACATCAACCGCGATGAACTTCGTAACAGATACTACGGGAAGAACTTCAAACCCCGTTCAAAACCACGCACACCCGTTTACATTTTCAAACCCGAAGACCTTAATAACGAACTGCTCATTGACCAAATTGAAGCAATCCCAACCGCACGCCGCACACGTGAACAGTTACTCAAACTCAAGGAATTTACACAACATCCTACACTCTAGTGACACCTAGTTACTCCATTGACTAGCATCACGCTAAATAAACAACAAACCACTATGACGCTTTTTGAAAAAATCTCACAAGATATTCCTGTGGCAATGAAGGCCAAGGATAAGGTGCGCCTCATGGCGCTTCGTAACATCAAGAAATTATTTATTGAAGCGCAAACTGCACCTGGTGCTAACGACGAACTTTCAGATGCGGATGCACTCAAGATCTTGGCGAAATTGGCCAAGCAAGGACGCGACACCGCCGCACTCTACACAGAGCAAAACCGACCCGACCTCGCAGAAGAGGAAATGGGACAGGTGCTCGTTGTTGAAGAATACCTCCCCAAACCGCTTACGGAAGACGAACTCCGAGCAGCACTGACCGAAATCATTGCTGAAGTGGGCGCAACAAGTCCGAAGGAAATGGGAAAAGTGATGGGAGCAGCCTCAAAGAAGTTGGCAGGTAAGGCCGACGGAAAGGTCATCTCTGAAATGGTAAAACAATTGCTTAATAAATAAGAAATGAGAAAGCAGAAAGGAGAAAGAGACCTGCGGATAGATAAGTTCCAGTTCTTTTTCTCCTTTCTCATTGCATATTTCTCATCGCTCCTTTCTCATTTCCCATATCCCATTTCTCCTTTCTCCTCTCTCCTTTCTCCTTTCTAAAACATGCAATTCCGACTCCACTACGACTTTCAAATCACTACCGACATCTTTCAGTTACGCTTTGAGCGAGGAAACGAACCTCATGCCACGATAAAGCGCACCACCGAAAGCGCTACGATATACATGCCACGCGGATTCCAGTTTGAAGGTCCTGCGAGCATGGTCTGGGCAAACAAGGTGATGGCCACCGCCATGCGCAACAACGCACAAGTCATCCTCACCAAGCGCCTACGCACCATTGCCGATGCCCACCAAATAGCATTCAACCGCCTCACGATAAAGGATGTTTCTACGCGTTGGGGGAGTTGTTCGTCGTTGCGCAACGTCAACCTCAGTCTTTGGCTCTTGCTCTTACCTTCTCACCTCATTGACTATGTCATCTGTCACGAACTGTGCCACCTCAAGGAACTCAATCATAGTCCTGCCTTTTGGGCAGAGTTAGACAAACTTTGCGGAGGAAAAGGCACAGCGAAGCGATTGGACAAGGAACTCGGCACACTAGAACGCACCATCATGTCACAACGCATCAAGTAAACACCCCGTCCTAGCACTTCGCTCCCGCAAACTTGTTGTTTTTGGGAAACCTTTCGCCCACATCACCATTAAGCAACAAAAAACGGAAACGGTTTGCAGTTTCCACTTTTTTTTCTAACTTTGCACGCAAATAGTTAGAGAAAACTATTCGGGCTTATAGCTCAGTTGGTTAGAGCAACGGACTCATAATCCGGAGGTCCTTGGTTCAAGCCCAAGTTGGCCCACACGTTGAGTGAATATCGCATGGCGGTATTCACTCAACGCTTTTTTGTGCCTATAAAACTGCAACATGGCTTTTTATGCCTCATCGTGTGCCGACGTCTCCGTGGAGTGTGTTGCCTCCGCCTGTTGTTGCTCCTTCTTCCGTTTATTTCGGTTTCTTGTGCTGCGTGCCTTCATATTGGCATTTTCTTCCGAAATCATGCTGTTAAGTTGCTGAATGAAGGAAGCATAGTAGGAGTCACCATAGACCAGAGCGTAGGCTTGAATGACGGTAGCAAACTGCAGGTAGGCCTTGTCAACTGCTGCACGCACCTTTAGGGTATCTATTTCCTTCATCTTCGCTCGTTCGAGGATACACTGTTGGCGTAGATCCATGAATTGGTTTAGCGCGTCATCTAGCGGTCCGAGCCAACGATCAAGTTCCAACATGCTGCGAGTCGCATCGGGCAGTTCTTGAAGTCCATTATGAATGCGGTATAACGTTGCGTATTGCGAATCGTAAGTCCCCTTAAATGGTGAATCAAACTTTTTGAGATACCCAACAATCTGTTGTGCCTCACGCGCTAAATCTGCATCGGGAGCATAGGTGAGTGAGCGTAACCCCATCGACATCCCTACATAAAGGCGAAGCATGTAATCATGCGCAGCCTTAATGTCTTGTGTCAGCAAACTAGACTTGCTTTTTCGCAACGCTTCTCCCAGTTGCTCCACAAATTCACCATAGGTTGCAACTGCAGTTTTATCCTCTTCGCGCGTGAGTTGGGCAGTCGCCCAATTATATACACGATAATGAAAGTCAAAATCCGCATGATTGCGAAGCGAATGAAGATCTAATTTTTCTATTTCCAACATATGTAACGCGTATTTAGAACCATACATCTTGTGCGCAAAGGTAAGAAAACGTTCGGAAATTCACAAAAATCATTTTTGCAACATTCCGAACTTCCGAAAATTATAACAAAACATATTTTTAAATATTCCGAAACATCGGAAAAATAGAAAATTGTATTTCTTAATATACCGAGAAATAGGAGAATCACAAAACCATTTCTTTATAGTTTCCGACATTACGGAACTTTGCAAAATCTATTTTTAAGACCTTCCGAACTTTCGGAAATCCTAAAAAATCATTTTCTGGATTTTCCGAAATATTAAACAGGAACTAAAACCCGATGAAAGTCACATCTAACAACTTCAGAAGGCTGTTTCAGCGCAAAAATGCAATCGTTGCACCGTTTGGATAATAGGAATCCCCACGATTGAGTTCCAACCACATCAAGAATTAAGTGCATGCATCGGTCGGTTATGGTCAATAACAGTTGTTTAAGCAATAGTTTTCAGTTGATGAGGGTGTGTAAGAGTGAGTAAAATGCAAGGCGCTGAAATGGAGGATGAAGGGAGTGTACTGAAGTACATGACCAAATCCGAAATTGAGGAGCAACGCAGCAGTTTGCTCATTATGACACAACGCCATTAATCTGAAACTGGGAAATCGGTCAAATTCATGCTTCCGAGTCGTCTATATGCTTATTGGCCTTTCAGATCATTACTTCTCAAAAAGCTTGCTGGACAGCAATAAAACACCAATGGTATGAAGCAACATAAAAAAAGACGCCATCTGCCCTAAGGTAGATGACGTCTTTTTATTGATTACTTCCATCGCTTCAGCGAAAAGGTGCTTTCGATGCGCGCTTCAAGACGGTCGTCGATATTCACAAAGAAATCCATGCCCGTAAGTTGCTCGATGGCGTCAACGGTGGTTGCTGTAGTCTCCATGCGTTGTTTAGCATTGGAGTTGGCATAATAGAAACCAATTGCCTTTTCTGCACCCTTGCGCATGGAGAGGACCACCTTAAAGAAACCTTCAGGCACAGTTATCTGTAGGTCTTTGCCAATGGTCTTGTGCTTGGTGCCTTTATACACAGGTCCACACACGATGTAAACACTGCCTTCTTGCACCGCCCAACGGCGACATGCACTTTCCAACGTTTCCCAACCTCCGGAATTGAGCGTACCCGTTTGCGGACAAATATTGCTCATGTAAAAGCAATCGTTCATCGCCTTTGAACTCCACTTCATATCCGCTGCTGGCACCATGTGACCACGGTCATATCCGGAGCGGGTGTAGTCGGCATGACGTACTTGATGATTTTCCGGAAGCATCGGGTCGGGTTGAAAATTATCTTCGCGTGGCAAGTTTCCCTGTGCCTCTTCAGCCGTAAGTTCCCATGCCACCCAGTTGGGATTGTTGTGCTCGCGATTAAACGAAAGGGTGTATCCCGTATGCTCCACGATGCGTTCAGGGGTATGCTTCAAGCGTCCAGGAAGTTCGAGTTTGCGCCCCATTGATTTCACGGCGGTTTGAACCGATGCTGCCTGCTGTTGGAGTTGTTTCGCTACTTTCTTCTTGGCCTTCTTTGCATCTTTGACCACCTTCTTTGCAGCGTCTTCAACGTCTTCATAGGCGTCCTCCACAAAATCGGCAGCATCATCAACCGCATCTTCCGTAGCATCAGCAAGGTCTTCCACCTGCTCCATGGCGTCATTCCAATGGTCTTCAATCGTGTTATGCTTCGTGTTACAACTTGCCCATGCCAATGTGATGAGGATGATAAGGAGATATTGTATGCGTTTCATAGTGATAGTCGTTTCGTTTTAATCGTTAGGTTGCGGTTGGCATTCGGCACAAATACCCTTGAGCACGAAGTTTGCTGATGAGAGCAGAAATCCTGCGGGTAAACTCACGTCAGGAATAGCCACATCATGAAGGCAGAGGGTGCGTTGGCAGCGCTCGCAATAAAAGTGCACATGGAAGTCAGAGAGCTCGTGTTCGTGTTCCTCGCCACATCGACAGTGTTCTTCGCAAAGCGCAAACTTGGTCTGCCCGCTGCCGTCCTCCACCTGATGCACGATATGCTGATCCAAAAAGAGATTTAGGGTGCGGAAGATGGACGAACGGTCTACCGTTTCGAGTTCGGTCTCAAGCGCCATGAGCGACAAGGCGCAATCCTTTTTCTGCAAGGCACGCAACACCAATATTCTTACGGGTGTGGGGCGAATGCCGCGAGATTTGAGCAACTGAGTTTGAGGAGTCATGAGTGTGGATAGGATTAAAAAAGTGAGAGTAGCACTGAATGAACTTTCTGCGCTACTCTCATACATTTATATAAGGTCGTGCCTCAAAAAGAAGTTATTGTTCAACGACTTCAACACAGTCGGCAAGACGCTTTGCTTTGTCGCGTACGTCGTCAAGATTGCCATCAAGCGCTGCGTTAACCACTACAACACCCATGCGTCGGCCAACGCGTGTTGTGGGTTTGCCAAAGATGCGTACGTCAGCATCTTCCTCACAAGTGAGTTCCAATCCCTTGTAAGCGGGTGCGTTTTCGCTTGCAAATGTAGAGAGGATTACAGCACTTGCACCAATACGCATCTGCTTGATGCAGGGGATGGGCAAACCGAGTGCAGCACGAAGGTGGAGTTCAAATTCGTTAAAGTTTTGCGTGCCAGCAAGTGTCACCATACCTGTGTCGTGAGGGCGGGGAGACAATTCTGAGAAGTACACACCGTTTTCGTGAGACAAGAAGAATTCCACACCCCAAAGTCCGGCACCGGTGAGTGCTTCAGTCACCTTTGCCGCCATTTCCTGCGCTTCCTTCAAGTGTTCGGGAGCGATAGCAGCGGGTTGGAAACTTTCGCGGTAGTCACCACCCTTTTGTACGTGTCCGATGGGCGGACAGAAGAGTGTGGGACCGTTTTTCTGAGTCACCGTAAGCAAGGTGATTTCGCTATCGAACTGGATAAATTCTTCAATGATGAGTTCCTTAAGGTCGCCACGACTACCTGAGATGCCATATTCCCAAGCGTGCTGCAAGTCGGCAGCGCTTTTCACCACGCTCTGACCTTTACCCGATGACGACATCAAAGGTTTAACAACACAGGGGAAACCAATCTTTCCAGCGGCCTCCTGAAGTTCTTCGAAGGTTGTGGCATAGAAATACTTTGCCGTTTTCAATCCCAACTCCTTAGCGGCAAGGTCGCGAATGGCCTTGCGGTTCATCGTAAAGTTTACGGCACGCGCTGAGGGCGTAACCTGTATGCCTTCTGCTTCAAAGTCGTAAAGGCGCTCTGTGCGGATGGCTTCAATTTCAGGTACGATAATGTCGGGGCGATGTTTGCGAACAGCATTTTCAAGCGCTTCACCATCGAGCATCGAGAATACTTCAAACGCATCGGCCACCTGCATTGCGGGAGCACCGGGGTAAGAATCACATGCGATAACGTGTTGACCCAATCGCTGAGCCGCAATGGTGAATTCCTTACCGAGTTCACCGCTACCAAGAAGGAGGATTTTTTTCATAAGTCCATATCGTGAGTCTCTACAACCCACATTTTTATAACGTAAGTTTCTTTAATTAAAAATAAAAGCAACGCAAGTCACTGCGTTGCAAAATTATAAATAAAAAACGAGTTGAACGTTAATTACCACGGTTAACTTCACTCTTTAAAATGACTACGGACGCGGGGCCCTGCTCTGTTGTGAAATGGATGGCCTCTAATTCGGGTTGCTGAGGACGATAGGCACGAGCGAAAGCACGCAAATTGTGAAGTACACGCGGACTGGGATGAGAAGAAAGAGGAGTAGAATCAGTCATAGGCAGATGATATTTGTGAGTGTTTATTCTTAAAACGCATCAAACTACGTATTAGTATATTCAAGTAAAAAAATATTTCCCACAACCTACCACGGAGGAGTTCTTAAAAAACGTGTAAATTTGCAAGCAATCAAACATCCTACATCATCAACAATCATTCATCATGAAACGCATGCTGCTCGCCCTGCTCTGCACGGCAACGTTAGGAGGCAACGCACAGACGTTGCTCCCAGCGCCTCAACACTTGGAATATACCTCGAAGAAACAGTTTGAACTTCACCAAGGTTTGCAACCTCAAACGATGGCGGGAGCACCTGCCCCGACGCTTCTGCTTCAAGAAGCATTACGGAGTGAAGTTTCCTCAAAAGCGGGCAACACCTGCCTCATCCTACCCTACCCTGCTGCTCCCAATGCCGAAGCCTACCAATTGCGCATCACGCCTGACTCGTTGCTGATTTATGCACAGACCGAAGGCGGTGTTACGTGTGCTGCCGCCACCCTGATGCAGTTGACGTCGGAGAAAGGGACGCTCCCTTGCGTCACCATTACTGATGCACCCGCATATGCCTGGCGTGGCATCATGCTGGACGTTTCGCGCCACTTCTTCCCCATGACTTATCTGAAAAAACAGATTGATATCCTTGCGCGCCACAAAATGAACACGCTCCACCTCCACCTAACCGATGCTGCGGGTTGGAGAATGGAAATCAAGAAATATTGTAGATTCTGTAAGACTCACACATTACACAAGGAAACAAAATAATCAGTAAAGGATCTACAGGAGGCATACTATGGGAGATTCAGCAAAGAC
>CALCHM010000009.1 GCA_937901345.1 uncultured Prevotella sp.
ATAATTTTGTCCCTTCTCCTTTTACTTGGAAAATAAACTCAACTAAACCTTCTGCTTTACAAATCTTATAAATACTAATTGGTCTTCTTAAAAATGGTGCTCCTGTTTTAGAAACTTTAATCTCTAAGAATTGTCCTGCTTTTGCTTTTTCAGCAATTGCTGGAGCTTTTACAGTAAAAAATCATAACAATGTTCTATAGTATAGTATGGTTTTCTCAAAATGTCTACCCGGCAAGCGATGCGGACAGAGATTTTCATTCTGTCAATTTAAAGCGATGCATGCTATAATGGGTTTACTTATTTTATGATTCGGAAAATGATGAAGGAAATACTTATGAAAAAAAATATCAAAAAAGTTGCATATTATCATTGTAATATGCAACTTATATTATTATTTGATTTCTTTGCAACAGGTGAATATGATAAAAACAATGCTATTATTTCTTTTCACCCTGGTGCTGGTGGTACAGAGGCGTTAGATTGGGCCGAGATGCTTATGCGAATGTACATACGCTATGCCGAAGCTCATAAATATAAGGTAACAGTAAGCAATATATTAGAAGGCGATGGTGCCGGCATAAAATCAGCAACATTGCAAATAGAAGGTGAATTTGCCTACGGATTTCTAAAAGGAGAAAATGGAGTACATAGGTTGGTACGTGTAAGTCCGTTCAACGCTCAAGGCAAGCGAATGACTTCGTTTGCATCAGTGTTTGTAACACCACTTATCGACGATAGTATAGAAGTGGTAGTAGAACAGTCGCGCTTAAGTTGGGATACCTTCCGTAGCGGTGGTGCCGGCGGACAAAACGTAAACAAAGTAGAGAGTGGGGTACGCCTACGCTACCAGTACAAAGACCCTTACACAAGCGAAGAAGAAGAGATACTTATAGAAAACACCGAAACTCGCGACCAACCCAAAAATAAAGAAAAAGCACTTCGGCTATTGCGTTCGCAACTATACGACAGAGAACTGAAACACCGTATGGAAGAACAAATGAAACTCGAGGCCGGAAAGAAAAAGATAGAATGGGGCTCTCAAATACGCAGTTATGTATTTGACGACCGCCGCGTAAAGGACCATCGCACAGGTTATCAAACCAGTGACGTTGGCGGCGTGATGGACGGCAAGATCGATGGGTTCATCAAGGCATACCTCATGGAAGAAGGTGGCACTGGAACAGAATAACCATATCCCCAAAAATCTCTAGAATCTCTAGAATATCTAGGATATCTAGGATATCTAGAACATCTAGGAATTCTAGAGCATCTAGAACCTCCCCCAAAAAAATAAATCAAGCAACTAATAACCTAAAACTTCATAAACTATGTCAAAACTTCATCAAGCAAAAAAGGCAGCACGCAAGGCTAAGGAAGAAAAGAAAGCCATGAGAGTGCTTTTCGGAGTAATCGCTGTATTGGTAGCCCTCAGCTTTTTGGGACTTGCAACAGCTAGTTTGCTTTAACACCACTTCTGTGTTTGCCTCACAAACACTTACGGGGAGGTAGCAACCGTTTTTAAGGATTGCTATACTCCCTTCTTATTGTCATTAACCTCATTCTTTTATATCTGCACACATGGCACTTGAGATAGAACGCAAATTCCTTGTCGTTGGTCCCTTTAAACATCTTGCCACGGAGCATTCGCGCATCATTCAAGGTTACATCAGCAGTCAGAAAGGTCGAACCGTGCGTGTACGTCTGCGCGACAAGCAGGGGTTCCTCACCATTAAAGGTCCCTCGCTCAACGGAGGACTTTCACGCTATGAGTTTGAGAAGGAAATAACCTTCGACGAAGCCCTTTCGCTGCTCCGACTTTGCGAACCTGGAGTGATAAACAAGGAACGATGGCTCGTGCCTGCGGGAAAACACGTAATTGAGGTGGATGAGTTTTTTGACAACAACGAAGGATTGGTCATGGCTGAAATCGAACTCAATGACGAAAACGAAACCTTTGAGCGTCCCGATTTTCTTGGGGCGGAAGTTACGGGAGACAGACGTTTTTACAATTCATGCCTCCGACTGCATCCCTTTAAGGAATGGAAAGACACCATAGCACCTCAATCCATTTCGTAATCTCCCCGAACGAGATCTGTTTGCCTCATTTATATTATATACCCCAAAACGGGTCTGGTTAACTTGAGCACAATTGAGTACCGTTTGAAGACCGTTAGAATGGCGTTAGATTGCTGTTCGAATCGATTTTTTCTAAACCACAGATCCCACACGGATAATTCTAAAACATTTAACCATACATCACTATGAAAAAGACATTGCTAACTGTCATTTGCGGACTGGTGACACTCTTGCCCCTAGCTGCGCAAACGCCTTTTGTCAATCTTACACCCAAGGCCAAGTTGATGACAACAACGGCAGGCGAACTCCCCCTGCCTGAAGGATTCGTAGTAAACACAGCGAACCTTGCCGACAGTCTTGCAGCCGAAGCCACCAAGTTTATAGAAGCCATCAACGCTGCAACTCCCCTCAACGCTACAACAGCGAGCAACGACGCAACAGCACTCATTCAGATGGCGCTCCCAACGGTTGCTCTCGACGCTGAAGGTTACAAACTTTTTGTGAAGGAAGACGGCGTAAAGATTGAAGCCACAACAAGTGCTGGATTCTACTATGCCTTCCAAACATTGAAGAAGATTCTCCCCGCTAACGTGATGGCTGGCGTGAAGGACGAAACCATTACAACCTATGCCCTTCCCCTCGTAAACATCAACGACGAACCTCGCTTTGGGTATCGCGGATTTATGCTTGACGTGGCGCGCCACTTCTTCACCGTTGAAGAGGTTAAACGCATGATTGACATCATGGCTGTCTATAAGATGAACCGCTTCCACTGGCACTTAACCGATGACCAAGGATGGCGTGTAGAAATCAAGCGCTACCCGAAATTGACAACCATTGGCGCAACGCGTGCTAACTCATGGACAGTTGACATGTATCATGGTGACTACTGGACGAACGAAACGTACGGTCCGTACTTCTATACGCAGGAAGAAATCAAGGATGTTGTGGCCTACGCTAAGGAACGCCACATCGAAATCATCCCCGAAATCGACATGCCCGGTCACTTTGTGGCAGCAATGACGGCTTATCCTGAGTATAGTTGCTGGCCCGAAGGCAGTCACGCTCTTTGGGTTACAGGCGGTATCTCAAGCGACGTGCTCAACGTGGCTAACCCCGAGGCGGTTCAGTTTGCTAAGAACATCTTGGAGGAACTCTGCGAACTCTTCCCCTACAACCAAATCCATATTGGTGGCGACGAATGCCCCACATCTGCATGGGAAGGCAATGCGCTCTGTCAACAGCGCTACCGTGAGTTGGGATTGACCAACTATCGCCAACTTCAATCTCACTTCATCAAGGAGATTGGCGAATTCCTCGCATCAAAGGGCAAGAAGATGGCCATGTGGAACGAATCCATCACTGCTGGCGGTGCCGACCTTGACCTGATGCGCGAAACGGGCGCCACCGTTTACTGCTGGACCCCCTGTCAGGCAAGTGCGAAGAAGGCGGCTGAGATGGGACTCCCCAATGTCGTAACCGAATACAGCAACGGTTATTACATCAACCGCAAACAATGGTCAACTGGCGAACCTACTGGCGCCGGTTATGGAACGGACAACCTGGAAACGGTTTACAACTACGTTCCCGTCCCCAACAACACTTCAGCGTCTTTGTTGAAATACTACACCGGTGTGCAGGGCACATTCTGGACTGAACACGTTGCCAATCGCGAGTACATGGAATACCTTGCACTCCCCCGTCTGCTCGCCGTTGCCGAAGCGGGTTGGACACAGCAGAAGGACAAAAATTTTGCTGACTTCAAGAAGCGTTTCAATGCCGACACCAAGATGCTCGACTACAACGGTTATGAGTATGGCAAACACTATGTGGACAAGGATGACGCGGAAGGTGGCGACGGCAAAGTAATGCCCAAAACGTCCACCGCTGAAGAAACCTATTGGTATCGCATTGTGACAAAGGCCACCGACGCACGCAGCGGTCGTTGCTGGGAATTGCTTTCTGAAACCTCGCCTCTCGTTTCCGAACATAGTGGAAAGAATGCTGCTGCAGGTCGCCTCTGGACGAATGCAAAGGCAACGGAAGGAGATGACAACTACGACTATCAGCAGTGGCGTTTTGAACAGAGCGAAGAACACCCCGATCGCTACGCTATTGTTTGTAAAGCACAACCCGAAGGTTCTATCAACCCCACGCCTACAGCTCAGAACAACACTGGACGCTGGAACTATGACGCAACAGTGAAGCACTACGCCTTCGTGATTGGCGACGGCGGTTACGGTCCCTCAGGCGCTAATTACTATTACACGGTTCGTAGCGAAAACATCAGCGGTTGGTATCTCAACGCCTCTATGGCAGGTCAGGGCATGGCGGTGAATCTCTGGAGTAACGCTGCCGACGGCGCTGGTGGTCATTGGGAATTCCAACCCCTCTTCGACCTCGGCGAAACGCCCGAACTCCAAGGATTCAAATGGTTGAAAGAAGGTAGCACCTACGCGTTCCGCAACGCTGTGAAAGAGGGTGTTTCGCTTGCTGATAACAAAAAGGCAACAACTCTCACCTATGCCGAAAACCGCTGGGCGAATGACGCATGGGAGGTTACCAAATCTGTCGTCAATGCTGACTCTACGCAGACCGTACGTCTCAAGAACGTAGGCACCAATCGCTACATTGCAGCACCTGCGTCTAGTTCTACATCACGCATTGGCCATATTGTTGGCATTGGTAGCACTGCTACCGACGTGGTCATCTCCATCAACCCCGAAGGCGACTTCACACTCATGGCGGGAGGCAAAAACTTCTATCCCGTAAGCACAACGTCTCCCGCTTATGCCGGAACCATCAGTGCGGGCAATCCTGACAATGGCACAGGACTCGCCATCCGTCCGCAGGGGGCAGCGTGGTTCATTGAAGAGGTAAAGGTGGTGACCTACACGTGCGAAGACGAACAGGGCAATGCCTTGGGCTCTTTCACTTGTAGCGAACCCGTAAATGACGCTAACTTCACCCCCGTTTTGCCTGAAATTAAGAACCACACCTTCGTGAGTCATGACGCAGCGCGCAACGTTTACGTTTATAAGCGCGAGTGTTACAGCATCCTGCTTCGTGCCGTTGACAACTACGGTGGCATTATCAGCGAAACAGAAGTACCATGCGGAGTGGGCGAAACGATAACCCTTACACCCGAAGCGCATAAATATTACACCTACGAATCGTCTTCGCTCGACAACAACACACTGACTCCCACTTCCGACATCCTCGTGGTACACACCTACACAACCGACGCATGGAGCGGTGTGGCACGTGTAGGCCAGGCGGTAAGCACATTGGAGAATGGTCGTTCTTATCTCATCTACGACACCTCTCCCAATGCCACTGAGCGCATCGGGTTCCGCAATGTCGCACCCTCAAACCTCCGCGTAGTGCGTGCCAATGCGGCAGACGATCAAACGCCCTACTACACCTGGACCTTTGAAGGCAAGGATAATAAGTTTAAGGTGAAAAACGAATACACCGGTCTCTACATTCCCAAATTGACACAGAGCGGTCAAATCATGCTTTCAGACAAGGGCGACACCTTCACCTTCACGCGCAACTCAGACGGCGAAACCTGGAAGGTTGTAGGCACCAACAATCAATATTGGGACGGTGTAGCAGATGGTTTCACAGGTTGGCACACCTACGGGCACCCCTACAAGTTCTTTGAATATTACGTACAACCTTACTTCACTGTAACTGTTGAGTTCGTGACGGCAGACGGCACTGCCCTTGCCCCCGCACAAGCAAAGTTGGTAAAGGCTGGCGAGAGCGTAACACTCGTACTCCCCGAAGTTAACGGACATGCCGTAAAGACCATTGAAAATGCCGAAGCGATGGAACAAGTTGGTGCTCACGCCACCGTACGCGTCATCTACGAAGACGTCACGGGCATTGACGCGCTCCCCGCAGTCACGCCCAACAACAATGCCATCTACGACCTTAGCGGTCGTCGCGTAAAAGTTGCCGGAAAGGGCATTTACATCATCGGAGGTAAGAAGGTGGTCAAGTAAGAACCTCACCTCTATATTTAAAAATTCATTTGTCACAAAACCAACTCGCATGAGGGTGTGTCGTACAAACGGCCACCCTCATTTTATATTTATAGACCTTTTATAATTATAATTGGTGATTCAATTGACTGGTACGGACGCACGGTCGTGCATCCTAAAACAAATGGTAAACAATAAGGAATCCCCCCTCGAAGAATCTCATCCACACGTCGTATCTCTGCGTGTCATAACATATAATTCTTACCCCCAGCAACAGCAAATTTATCCCCACCCTAAACCTTGTCTGTTTCAGCAATTTCCGTAATTTTGCAAGCGTGTGGTGACGCTTTTACACCCGCACAACTTTAGCACCGTTTTTTGCGTTTCTCACGGTTCCGACCGAGATTCTTGTGACATCGGAGGGGGTGCGTGAGTTGAAAATGGTCATTTTCGGTCGTCAACCGTGGTGGTTTTGCTCAAAATGACCATTTTCGGCCGTC
>CALCHM010000010.1 GCA_937901345.1 uncultured Prevotella sp.
TAACTCTGAAGCGGCAGGTGCTGTAAATCAAGCGGTAGGTGAAGCGCTTTCGAATTATCTTGAGGAGAATCCCAAGCAGGCAAAGTTGATTGTTGATAAGGTTATTCTTGCAGCAACAGCGCGTGTGGCGGCTCGTAAGGCTCGTGAAAGCGTGCAACGTAAGAGTCCTTTGGGAGGCGGTGGTTTGCCAGGTAAGTTGGCCGATTGTTCTTCTCGTAAACCAGAACAATGTGAACTCTTCCTTGTCGAAGGAGACTCAGCAGGTGGTTCAGCAAAGTCAGGACGTAGTCGTGCAACACAAGCGATTCTTCCCCTCCGTGGTAAGATTTTGAATGTAGAAAAGTCGATGTGGCACAAGGCGTTTGAGAGTGATGAAGTGAATAATATCATTACAGCGCTGGGTATCCGCTTCGGCGTCGATGGTGAAGATTCCAAGGAGGCAAATATCGAAAAATTGCGTTATCATAAGGTGATAATCATGGCCGATGCCGACGTTGACGGTCACCATATTGAAACGCTCGTGATGACGCTGTTCTATCGCTATTTCCCACAACTTATCCGTGCGGGTCACTTGTATTTGGCAATGCCTCCGCTCTATCGTTGTAAGAAGGGTAAGATAGATAAGTATTGTTATACGGATGAAGAACGTGATGCTTTCATTCGTGAGTATGGTGATGGTAATGAAAATTCTATCACACTTCAGCGCTATAAAGGTCTTGGTGAAATGAATCCTGAGCAACTTTGGGAAACAACTATGGACCCTGAGCGTCGTATGCTCAAGCAAATAACAATTGAAAATGCTGCTGAAGCAGACTATATCTTCTCTATGCTCATGGGGGAAGATGTGGGTCCGCGTCGCGACTTCATTGAAGCAAATGCAGCTTACGCAGAAATTGATGCGTAAGGGATTTTTTAGGTGGGAGGTTTTAAGGTTATAAGGTTTTATGCCTTGTAGGCTTAAAACCTCCTTGGTTTTTGGGAGAAATCTAGATATTCTAGGCGTTCTAGGTGCTCTAGATTTTCGTGCCGGATGGTTTCATCTTTCTCCTTTCTCCTTTCATCTTTCTCCTCTCTAATCTATGGTTCTTAATTACATTTGGATCGCCTTTTTTCTGATAGCCTTTACCATTGCTGTGGTGAAGTTGGTGTTCTTGGGAGACACTGAGGTGTTTCCTGCGATAATCAATTCTACGTTTGAAACCTCAAAGACGGCATTTGAAATATCTCTGGGTTTAACAGGGGTGCTTTCGTTGTGGCTCGGGGTGATGAAGATTGGTGAAAAGGGTGGTGTTGTGGATATTCTGGCAAGGTGGTTGAGTCCTGTGTTTTGTAAATTGTTCCCAGAAGTTCCTAAAGGTCATCCTGTTGTTGGTAACATCTTTATGAACATCTCAGCGAATATGTTGGGACTTGATAATGCAGCGACACCACTAGGTCTGAAGGCCATGGAGCGCCTGCAAGATCTAAATGAAAAGAAAGATACAGCCACGAATAGTATGATTATGTTTCTAGTAATCAATACTTCAGGTCTTACAATTATTCCTGTAAGCATCATGGTGTATCGTGCACAAATGGGGGCGGCAAATCCTACGGATATTTTTGTGCCTATTTTGTTGGCAACCTTCGTCTCTACCCTTGCAGGTGTCATTGTAACGAGTTTGTTTCAGCGTATCAATCTTCTCGATCGCACGCTTCTGTTCGTGTTAGGAGGAATGTCTGTTGCTGTTGCGGCCTTGATTTGGGGATTTAGTCAGATGGACTCTGTGATGATGAACCTTGTGGGAACGACAACAGCAAACGTTTTGCTCTTGAGTATCATTATCGCCTTTATCCTGTGTGCGATGCGCCGCAGCGTTAATGTTTATGATGCCTTTGTTGAAGGAGCTAAAGATGGGTTCAATACTGCTGTTCGCATCATTCCCTTTTTGGTAGCTATGTTAGTTGGTATTGGCGTCTTTCGCGCTTCAGGGGCTATGACTTGGTTGATTGATGGCGTAACGTGGTTGATTCATTCTCTCGGTTTTAATGCTGATTGGGTTGGAGCGTTGCCCACAGCTTTGATGAAACCTCTAAGCGGAAGCGGTGCGCGCGGAATGATGGTTGACGCAATGACCACTTACGGTGCAGACTCCTTCGTTGGGCGACTTTCGTGTATCTTCCAAGGAAGCACAGATACCACCTTCTATGTTCTTGCCGTTTATTTCGGTAGTGTGGGTATTCGTTATACCCGCCATGCTGTGACTTGTGGGTTGTTAGCAGACCTTTGCGGAATTATTGCTGCGATAGGTGTTTGCTATCTTTTCTTTGGATAGATTTGAGGTAGATATTCTAGATTTTCTAGATGAACTAGATGTTCTAGATACTCTAGATGTTCTAGATTGTCATTCCGGATGGTTTCTCCTTTAATCCCGCTTTGCGGTCTTTTCCTCCTTATTCGCTGACGCTCATCAAGCTTCGCAAGTCGCACCTCGGCAATTCAAGCAAGTTTTATTGCCCTCGGTTTGGCGTCGGTTCTCCTTTTTCCTTTCCCCTTAATTCTTCACCGCTTTAAGCACTTGTTGCGCATGCGTCTTGGTGTTGATTTGCTTGGGGGTAAAGATGTGGGTGATGGTGCCCGTTTCGTCGGCTATGAAGGTGGTGCGAAGGGTGCCCATGTACTTGCGTCCGCACATTGATTTTTCGCCCCATGTGCCAAAGATTTCATGTAGGCGGAGGTCGGTGTCGGCAATGAGGGTGAAGGGTAGGGCGTTTTTCTCAATAAACTTCTGATGCGAAGCCGCCGAGTTGCTACTCACGCCGATGACGTTGTAACCGAGTGCCGCAAGTTCGTGATAGTCGTCACGAAGACTACATGCTTGCGCCGTGCACCCCGATGTGTTATCCTTGGGGTAGAAATAAATCACGAGTTTCTGACCACTAAATTGTGCGCGTGTCACTTCTGCTCCCGCTTCGTTCATGCCGAATACTTCGGGAATTTTATCTCCAATGTTTAGCATATCAATTTCTATTTTTTTCTTGTTATCTGATGCAAAGGTAAGCAGGGATTTTGGATTCTGCAAACATATAAAAATTATGGATGTATAGGGTTTGTCTATAAAGGGAGGATAATCAAGGTGGGGATGCTATGTGCGCGTCGACCTTGATTAACCACGAAAAGATGGAATTTGAGAGGAAACAAAAAAGGACGCACAAACGGTGCGCCCATAATGTTCAAACAAAAATCGCAATAAATTCTTTTAGGAGTTACAGTAGCAAGAGTTTTATAATTAGCCTCTATAAAAACTCTATAGGGTAAATTTTTATTATCTACTAAATAATAAATTCTTTTCTCTGTATCTGATAGTTTATCAAAGGTTTCAAAATCATCAAAAGAATGAAGAATTTCCCAATCTTTTGTAATCATTTTCATTTTAAATGATTGCTAATATAAATAATACTAAAGTAATTAATGGCCAAATAATACAAAATATCCAAATATTAATTTCATTATATGTCATATTGATATAATTAGCTATTAATATCAAATAATTTACACATAATGTAAATAGTTGATCTATTTTATTATTTGGAATTGTTGTATAAATCTTTGTTTTAGTGTTTAAATACTTCCAGACTTTAATTCTAATATTTTTAAATATTAAAATCAAAATCAATATAGGGATTAATATTATCCCTGACAACAGTATTATTACAATCTTTTTCATTTCGTAATAAATAATACGGTAAAAAAAACAACATTACTATATAACCCATATTAATCAATTGTAAACGCTTCGTAATCAGGTTGTTTTAATTTATGTACTACTGTAAAAGGATTACCTCTTATTAACTCGAGTATTTCTAAATTTTTAATAAAGGGTAAATGTTTTGTTCCCCAAGGCCATAAAGATCTAAAATCATCTTTAAAATGAGTTGTACTCTGTTAGTTGTACTCTGTACTCTAAAAATCATTCCACCTTCATGTCTCCATCCGCCTTAAATCCGCGTAGGAAGTCGGTGATGGCCATGCGCTTTTTGCCTGCCAATTGGATTTGGCGTAGGTGGAGGTAGCCATCGGTGAGGGCCACTTTGAGGAAGGTCTTTCCGTCGGTGTGGAGGGATCCGAGGGGATGTTGGTGGGAGGTGAATTCCTTTTCGGTTTCATACACCTTGAGCACCTGCGTTTTGCCCGCCGTGGTGAGTTCCGTCCATGCGGCGGGGTAGGGTGAGAGTCCGCGTACGAAGTCGTAGCAACGCTTTACGCCCGCTTGCCAATTGATGCGGCACGTTTCCTTAAAGATTTTGGGTGCAGGGCGGAGTTCCCCACAGGGTGCCATTTCCTCTTGCGGAATGGGGCGAACGGTGCCCGCCAGGATGTTGTCCACGGTTTCCGTCACGAGCGTTCCACCGAGGCGCATGAGTTTGTCGTATACGATTTCTACGTTGTCCGTATCGGCAATAGGCACACGCACTTGCTGGATGACGTTGCCCGTGTCAATCTCGTGTTGTAGGAAGAAGGTGGTAATGCCCGTTTCCGTATCGCCATTGATGACCGCCCAGTTGATGGGTGCCGCACCGCGATATTGGGGCAGGAGCGAGGCGTGGAGGTTGAAGGTGCCGAGGGGAGGCATGTTCCACACCACTTCGGGGAGCATGCGGAAGGCCACCACGATTTGGAGGTCGGCACGGAGTTCGCGAAGTTCGCTCACGAAGTCCTCATCCTTCAAGCGCTCGGGTTGGAGCACACGTAGGCCTTGCGACACGGCGTATTGCTTCACGGGCGAGGCTTGGAGTTCCGTTTGGTGGCGTCCAATGGGTTTGTCGGGCATGGTGACAACCGCCACCACGTTATAACCGCCCTCAACGAGGGCACGAAGGCTCTCCACGGCAAATTCGGGAGTGCCCATATAGATGATGCGTAGGTCTTGTTTGGTCATTGTATAGGAGTTAGAAAATTGTCTATAACTCGTGACTTAGTTTCGCTTCGATTTCCTCAATTGTAGGAAGTGAGCCTTTGAAGTCTTTTGGCATAATGCGCTTCAACTCGTACTCAGAAATTCCTATAGGCAAAGATGTGCTTCCCAAAGCATATTCGGCCACTATGGAATCCTTAGTTTTGCAGATGAGCAACCCGATGGTGGGGTTATCAAATTCGGTCTTTAAATCCTTGTCAATGGCAGAAATATAGAATCCGAGTTGTCCCAAATGTTCAGGTTTGAATCTTTCGACTTTTAATTCCACAACTACGTAACAACGCAATTTTAGATGATAGAATAATAAGTCAGCAAAGAATTCCTGTTTGCCTACTTGCAATCGATATTGCTGTCCTACATAAGCAAACCCGCTACCTAATTCCAACAAAAAACTTGTCAAGTTTGCGGTTAGTGCTGATTGAAGTTCACGCTCATCATAATCTTGCCGAATGGTCAAGAAATCAAAGTTGTATGGGTCCTTAAGCGTCTGTTGTGCTAAGTCGCTCATTGGTGTTGGCAACAGACGTGAAAAATTGGTGATAGCTTTCCCTTCACTTAGGTAGAGTTGAGCATCAAGAAAATTTAGCAGCATGGCACGACTCCAACCATTCTCAATGGTCTTATTCACATAGAATAATGCTTCGTCAACCGTTTTACATTTGGTTATAATCTCCGTATGATGCCCCCAAGGAATGGAGAATATTGGCACTTGGGAATCGTGTCCAACTTGATGGTGGTAAGAATCGCTCAATTCGTCAATAACTTGTTGACGAATTATATCTGACTGATTATAAAGTTTATAGAATCTACAACAATACTTCAGATTGGTCACCGAGAATCCCTTCATGTCGGGAAATTCGCCCTTTAGGTCACGACTTAATGTCTCATAGAACTTGCTCCCCCATTGTGCTTCTGCTTTGTGCTCTTTAATATCACGTCCGAGGCGCCAATAAACCTTTAGCAACTCGGCATTCACCTTTACGGCTGCCTTTATTTGTTGGCGACGGATATAGAGTTTGATTTCTTTTACCCATTGCACATAGTCATTGCTCGTTAATATTGAAGATTGCTCGTTCATATATTTACTTTCTTTTCAAAAAACACAGAATTTAGGATTTCCATTCCGGACGGTAGTTGTACTCTGTACTCTGTTATCTGTACTCTAAATTTTACTCTTGCGAAAAATCCTTCATCACCTGTCGGTAGTGGGCATAGAATTTCGTGCGTGATACGAAACCGGCGAAGGTGTTGTCGGTGTTAAGTACGGGGAGGGTGGAGTAAGTAGTCTGTTCGAGTTTGTCCATCACCACCTGCATGGGGTCGGCCGTTGAGAGGAGGATGGTGGGGGTGTGCATGAGTTGGTCTACCGTATAGAGGCGGTAGAGTTCGCTTCTAAAGATGATTTTGCGGATGCTACGGAGCCCGACAACTCCCACGAGCATGTTCTTTTTATCCACTACGGCAAACACGTCGGAGCGCTCGTTAGAGATGATGCGCACGAGTTGCCCGAGGTTCATGTCGGCCGTGAGTGTGGGAGTGTCTTTAATAATCACCTCGTCGAGCGACATGAGCGTGAGTACGGAACTATCCTTGTCGTGCGTGAGGAGTTGTCCACGGCGCGCCAGACGCATGGCGTAGATGCTATGAGGTTCGAAGGAATGGATCACCAGGTAAGAACATCCCGACACGATCATGAGCGGCAAGAAAAGGTCGTAGCCCCCCGTGAGTTCGGCAATGAGGAAGACACCCGTAAGCGGGGCATGCATCACTCCCGACATCACTCCCGCCATGCCCATGAGGGCGAAATTCTTTTCGGGCAAATTGTCCGACACGATGGGCGCAAGGCTATAGCCATTGCAGAAATGTGCAAAGACAAACCCCGTGATACATCCCAGGAACAAGCTGGGCGCGAAAGTACCTCCGCAACCTCCACCCCCATTGGTGGCGGTAGTTGCAAACACCTTGAGAAGCACAATGAACGACAAGTACAGGAGCAACAGGCGTCCGTCTCCGTAGAAGATGGAGTTGTTCATCACCGTATCCCATTCCTGTGTGTTGGTTCCGTTCAAAAGCAGCGTGATGGTGTCGTATCCTTCCCCGTAGAGAGGCGGGAACAGGAAGATGAGGATGCTGAGGAGCGTCCCTCCTATCAGGAGTTTGGTATACGGATTGCTATACCGGCGGAAGATGTTCTCGAACCAGTTCATGGAACGGGTGAAGTACAGGGAAACAAGTCCGCAAAGGATACCCAGCAACATCACAGCCGGAATACGCTCCATAAGGAAAGGCTCGTCCATATTGAATTGGAACATCGCCTCGGTACCCGTCAGAATGTACGACACGGTAGCTGCCGTCACACAAGACACCAGCAACGGGAGCAACGAGCCCATGGTGAGGTCTATCATCAACACCTCAAGCGTGAAGACAAGACCAGCAATAGGCGCCTTGAAGATACCAGCAACGGCACCCGACGCACCACACCCTATGAGGAGCATTAACGTCTTATGATCTAACTTAAAGGCCTTGCCAAGCGAAGAACCGATGGCCGAACCCGTAAGCACGATGGGCGATTCTGCCCCTACCGAACCCCCAAAACCGATGGTGATGGCCGAGGCAATGACGCTCGTGAAGCAATTGTGATTACGAATGCGACCCTGCTTGCGCGAGAGGGCATAGAGAATCTTGGTCACACCATGACCGATGTCATCGCGCACAATGTACTTGATAAACAGGGCGGTAAGGAATATCCCAACCACGGGATAAACGAGGTAGAGCCAGTTGGATTGCGTCGTGTCAAAACTATGCGTGAGCAACCCTTCAATTTCGTGAATAAGTCCCTTTAGCGCCTGAGCCGCAAGCGCCGCACCGATGCCCACAAAAAGGCTAAGAACGAGGATGAACTGCCTTGGTGTGAGGTGTTTGTTACACCATATTCTTAAGAACTGAAACATAATTCAGGTGAGTTTCTCAAATACCCTTTTTATTTTTTATCGTATGATGGTAACTTCTCCGCCAACTCCCAATTTAATGATGCTTGAGGCCGTTTGTGTGGGCGGTTCGTCTTGTCGAGACGTGCAAATATAATCTACCGCCGCCTTGATATCTTCCGATATTTCGGAGAAGCAACGAGGCGCGGGTTGTCCGCTAATGTTTGCCGACGTTGAAACGATGGCGCGCTTCATGCGCATGCATAATTCCTTGCTAAATGCCTCCTTCGTGATGCGGATGGCTACGGAACCATCTTCCGCCAAAAGGTTGGGCGCAAGATTTCTGCCTCCGTCAAAAACGACGGTCATGGGGCGCTCGGAGAGTTCCATCACATCCCATGCCACCTCGGGCACCTCTTTCACATAGAATTGCACCTTCGTTTCAGAGTCAACGAGAGATATGAGCGCCTTAGCGTCGGTGCGTTGCTTGATTTCGTAGATGCGACGTACGGCATCGGCATTCGTGGCGTCACATCCAAGTCCCCAAATCGTGTCGGTGGGGTAGAGGATGATGCCGCCCTTGTTCATCACTTCAATGGCGCGACGAATGTCCTCCTTGCTCTCGGGCGTGAGGCGTGGCGTTTGATTCGGTTCTTTCTTTGCCATAAATCCTAATATGTGAGGCGATTAGTCTTCTCCCTTCAATGTGGGAAGGTGGAGATGGAAGCGCACGGCAAGCAAGCGCATAACGATGACCGCTCCCGCGCAAACAATACCCGACCATACGTAGTTGAAACCCAAAAACTCGTGGCACACCCAATAGAAAATACCACCAATTACGCACGCAAGCGCATAGATCTCCTTGCGGAAAATGAGGGGCTCTACGTTGATGAAAATATCACGGAGCACACCACCTCCGGCACCCGTGAGTGTACCCATAAGGATGGCCGTCCAGTAGGGGAAACCATTATCGAGCGTCTTCTCAATACCCGTAATGGCGAATACGGCAAGACCTATGGTGTCGAAGATGAACCACGTGTTGTCCTGCTTCACCAAGTGCTTGCGGAACACGATAACCCAAAATACGGCAAAGGCGCAAATGAGCAAATAAGTGGGGTCCTTCAACCAGAATATGGGCACATTGAGCATAATGTCACGCGTAGTACCACCACCAATAGCCGTGGCAATACCTACAATGTAAGCACCAAAGAGGTCAAAGCGCTTTGCCGAAGCCAGGCGCACGCCAGAGATGGCGAAAGCAAGCGTACCGATGTAGTCGCAAGCAGAGTAGAAACTGATGTCGAATAACATATTTGGGGATGTGAGGTTTAGGGAGTATAAGTGTTCGGAGTGTTCGGAGTGTTCAGAGTTCTCAGAGTATTCAGAGTTCTCAGATTTAATTCACCACATTCGTGGGAGAGCCTTCAATAAATGCCTTGAGATTGCCTACAAGGATGTCAATGATGCGTCCGCGTGCTTCGCGTGTAGCCCAAGCAATGTGGGGCGTGATAAAGGTGCGAGGAGCGGAGAGTAGGGGATTGTCGAGCGCAGGAGGTTCGCTTGAAAGCACATCGGCACAGAAGGCCTTTATGCGATTCTCACGCAACGCTTCCGCCATGGCAGGTTCGTCAATGAGTTTTCCGCGTGCCGTGTTGACTATGATAAGGTTGGGATTGGCCTTTTTGAGGAGTGCCGCGTTGATCATGCGCTCATTGTCCTTCGTGAGGGGGCAACAAAGACTCACTACATCGCACGTTGCTACGGCATCTTCAAGACTCAATTTTGTAACACCCTCAGGGAGTTCGTTTTGTGGTTTTGAACTTACGGCATAAACCTCCATGTAGAAGGCCTTTGCCAAGCGCTCTACCTCGCGCCCAATGTTGCCATACCCCACGATAGCCAAGCGCTTTCCGCAAAGTTCGGTCAAAGGGTTGTGCCAACAACAAAAGTCGCGACTCTTTGCCCACATCTTTTCCTCGGCGTTGAGGCGTGCGTAATGGCCAACGGAGGAGCACACTTCAAGCAAGTGGGCAAACACCATCTGAGCAACGGCGCGCGAACTATAACCCGCGCAATTGCATACACATACACCATGATTGCGCGCCGAAAGGGTGTCTATCACGTCATACCCAGTAGCCGCTACGAGCACTAATTTCAACTTGGGAAGCAGGGAAAATTCAGCTTCGCCCATGCGCACTTTATTCGTGATAATCACGTCGGCATCTTTTGCGCGCTCAAAGAATTCAGAGGGCGAGGTGCGGTCGTATGTGGTGAAGTTGCCAAAAGATTGAAACACGTCCCAACTCAAATCGCCAGGGTTGAGCGTGAAACTATCGAGAAATACAATATTCATTTTTGAGATTATGAGGATAAAATTTGAGGTTTTAGCGTCTTGGGGGATGAGGATTTTTTTTGAAAGGGTCTCTAAGGTCTCTAAGGTCTCTAAGGAAAGTTTACCTATAGGTCGGAGGGAATTTCTTTCTCCTTTTCTCCTTTTTCCCATCTCCTAACTATTCACGGTTTTCCATCCTACTAATTTGTCATAGCGTTCTCCGATGGGGTGTGCGTAGACGAGGATGAGGTATTCGTTATGCGTTTGATAATAGTTGCCCTCGATGCTATCGTCGGGCGTGTCATAGTAATAATTATAATATCCTTGCTTGAGCGTAATATTTGCTTCGTAGAGGCTGGTCTCTTCGTTATAATGCATGCGATAATGCTCACGATTGGCGTTTGTTGCCCATGTGCCATAGACATAAATGGGGCAATCTAAGCGCAAAGGGGCATTGAGGCGGAACTGAACGTCAATGTAATCGCTCTCCGTGTCGTTATCATAGTTATCCGTGTTGCGAATGATGTAGCCGCCCGTCAAGTCCTCATCGTAGAGGTAATTTTTGCGCACCTCGTCGGCGTAAAGTGTTGCCATGTAGCGCTCGCTTTCTGGGTTCCACCCCATGTGTTCCACATGAAGGGCGGGATATTCCGTTGAGAGGGTTTCAAATTTGCGAAACTCATTGCCCGCATTAAAGATGAGGTCACGACAATGTTGCCACTTCATCTTATTTATGGTCAGAAAGGTGGGCGCAGGACACTTGCGCATCTCCATCCAACGGCGATTTTGAACGACATACACGCTCAATTCCTCCTCGGGGCGACTCAAGCGTAGGGCGCTAAAATCAAGGTCGATGGTTAGTTGTTGGTGGCGATTGTTATAATCCGCATCCGTCATGGTGGTTATTGACGCTTGGATGCCCACACGTTGCTCGCCAATCATGAAAAACGTTTCGGCAACGGTTTCAAATTCCTCCTCCGAGTCATCCCCTTCCGCCTCACGCAAGATGCTCAAACGATAATTGCCAGGCAAAAGCATGCGCATATCTGCATTGGGCAATTGGAGCGAATAGTGGTTATAATTCACCGTGGTGTTGCGCGAGGGTTGATAATCTTCAATCGGGAGCGTGTTGTCCGTGGCTTGAAGATAACTACTCTGTAGAAGATGCGCGGTAGGGATAAAGTGCTTATCACAATGCTCCACGCGGTAGAAATAGCGCTCGTGGTTCGTGTCAAGGTCATCAAAACTAAACTCCAACCGCGCCTCGCCATGAAGTGGCAATATGGGCAAACCATTCACCTCGTCAACATGTAGCAGGCGAGGCGTCACAATGTTGGGTGCAAAAGTTCGCGTTTGTTGAGCACGAATCGCAGAGGCACCAAATAAAATTGCGAGAGCGAGGAAAAGGCACTTCATTGTGCAAAAGTAATGATATTTTTTTATAACTTCGCACCGTAAAAATAGAAATGTGGGATGAGATGGAAGGTTATTAGGCGCTTCGCTTCAGGGAAGTATGACCATGCAGGAGGCGCGAAAGTTTCAACTCATCATCAACAAAAATCTTGAACAGAAGAGCAGCTTATCGCGTGCACCCCGTTGCCCCTAGTGCAATGTAAGTGGTGCAGGAGGAAAGTCCGGGCAGCACAGAGCGCTCCGCTTCTTAATGGGAAGTAGCCCGTGAGGGTTAAGTCGTGTAGAAGAAAATAACCGCCTTTGGCATTCGTGGCAAGGGTAAGGGTGAGAAGGTGGGGTAAGAGCCCACCGGTCGTGTGGCGACATGCGAGCCGTGCACATCGGAGGCTGAAAGTTCATGTATACCAGCGAATGAGGGTAGCTCGTCCGAGTTCTTGTTCCCTAGGGAATAAGGCGCGCTGGAGGGTAGAACGATAGAGCGCATCAGTGATGGTGCGTGCGGATAAATGATAAGCAACCTCGTTAAGGGAGATTACCCTGTAATTTCCTGAGGTCACAGAACCCGGCTTATCGCTCTTCTGTTTTTTTATAAAGTAAGAGAGGGTGTGGCAAATGAATCTTGCCATACCCTCCCTTTTGTTTGCATGCTAACGTTGTTTTCGTTTCTTCCGTTCGTTTTGTTCGTTCTTCCGTTCGTTCGTTTATCCGTCCGTACATTGTTTTGCACGATTCGGACACAATTCGAACGCAATTCGGACACGATTCGAACGCCATTAAACGCCATGAAAAAAATCAACACCCGCTTGTAGGGTCGCATACTTCATGGACAAGATTTTCATTTTTTTTAAAACCACTACATCCTTCCAGGATAAAAACGTACCTATTTCTTATCCTCTACGACCTTCAAGGATAAAATTAGCACCCATTTCTTATCCTCTACGTACTTCAAGGATAAAAAACGCACCTATTTCTTATCCTCTACGACATTCAAGGATAAAATTTGCACCTATTTCTTATCCTCTACGGCTTTCAAGGATAAAAAATGCACCCATTTCTTATCCTCTACGGAATTCAAGGATAAAATTTGCATCCATTTCTTATCCTCTACGAATTTCAAGGATAAAAAATCAATACGTTTGGGGTATTTTTTCTTTCTTGTTGGCGCGTATTAAGTTGGAAATGCATGTGCGCCCCTCGGTTGTTCCGGAAAAATCGATGAGTACGATGCCGTAGGTTTGTTGGGGGTGTTCTTGTTGGAATTTTACGAGTTGGGCGTTTACGATGGTGGCAAATGCTTGTGGTCCAGCTTCGGGGAGAGCGGTGGCACTTGCATACGTGATGTGCCACAAGTGGGGCGGATTGTTGTGGTGCTGGATGGATGTTAAATGGCGCCAAATGGTGGCAAGTTTTTCAGGAGCGCTTTCTAACGCTTCAAATTGGTATTCATCTTCAACGCTTAAATCCGTTGTGTTGCCCTGCGCATCTTTTAGCGTGATGCGGCAAGTGGCATTGTCTTTCCACCCGTGGCATTGCGCACCAGGAAAGTTTTCTAAGAGTTGGTCGCGATGGATGAATAGTATTTTGCCACGGCATTCCCCTAAGTTCATATCCCTCTTAAAATTGGGGATGAAGAACTTGGAATGAAGTGTGTCGTTGAGGGATTGAGAGAGCAGACGAGCGAACTCTTGCCCATCTCCTCCTTCCTTTTTAAGCATGACGATGAGGGTTTCAGACGGGTGATTTTCGAGGAAAGATATGAACGTGGGCAACACGTCCGTCTCCCAATAAGCATCTTGAAACACGATGCTATGGTAAACTCCCAACAGGTTGTTGTCGCAAGCCTTTAGGCGGATGTCAAAGCATCTGATTCCCATTTGGAGTTGCTCTTCAATACTTACATCCTGTGTCTGAAACGCCTCGCCTCCATCAAGCGCTCCGCTATCATGAGTGCCTGGAATAGAGAGGTTGTAGAGGCGGGTAGTATCAGGGATGTTGCGCATCCATGAGTCGTCCGTTTGTGATTGTGCGGTGGTTGAAAGCACGAAAAGGGTGTTGATAATAAGGAAAAGGATGTAGCGTGTCATCTGATGAAGCATGGCATGTGAAGTAGGTTTAACTTGTTAGTGGTATGCAATTCGTAAAAATGAATACAGAGCACAGTGTCATTCCTGTGCTCTGTGTTCTGAAATTTGTACTCTAAAAAAATGTACTCTGTAAGTTGTACTCTGTACTCTGTAAGTTGTACTCTATTATTTATCGCTTCATGGCGCGATCCATTTCTCGGCGGTCTTCTTTTTCCTTGATGGAAACGCGCTTGTCATATTCCTTCTTACCACGGCAAAGCCCGATGACGAGTTTGGCGCGTCCGTTTTCGTCGATGTAGAGTTTGAGTGGTACGATTGTGAAACCAGGTGACTTGGTTTCGTTCATGAGGGCGTAAATTTCCTTCTTGTTCAAGAGGAGTTTACGATCGCGTCGGGTGAGGTGGTTGTTATAACTTCCGAATTCGTATTCAGCAATATACATGTTTTTCACCCAAATTTCAGCATTGTGGATGTAGCAGAAGGTGTCGACAAGTCCTGCTTTACCGATACGGATGCTTTTAATCTCCGTACCAGTTAGCACAATGCCCGCCGTGTAGCGATCAACGATGTGATAATCGTATTCCGCACGGCGATTCTTGATGCTTATATTGCTTTTTGGCTTGAGTTTCTTGGCCATAGTAGTGTTAGGTTCTGAGGTTCGAGGTTCTGAGGTCTTCAGGTCCGTTTGGTCGGTTTTGCCCTTAAAACCTAAGAGCGAAGCGACCATATAACCTTAAACCTTACTTTATTTCCACAAAGTCGTTGAGGTGGTCATCCACGTAGCATGCAATGCGTGCCGTGATGTTTTCTTCATCCTCAATGAAGGCATCGTCAAGATTGTCGAAGGCGGGATATTGCTCGAAGAGTGCCATGAATTCCTCATCGGTGCAATCGCGTGTGAGTTCGACCTTGTGCTCATCGTAAAGTTCCTTAGCCTTGTAGATGAGTTTCGAGAAGTCCTTGAGTCCCCAAAGACGCATGGCCTTGGCAAAAGGATTGTCGAAGAAGAAGGGACCATAACCATTGTGGATAAGTTGGATGAACCCACCATCCATTACTTCTTCGTGAAAGATGGTGTAACCCCAAAGTGTAATTTGGTCACCATTGAGGCGTTGGAACGCGTCGGCATTGAGTTCGCCCCCAACGCTTTGCTTTATGGCATCAGCAATGCACTTTACGAAGGCATCCATACCTTCTTGTGCCGCCGTTCTGAGTTGTTCGTCTTTAATTGTAACCATAGGGAAAATGGGAAATGAGAAAAGGGAAATGAGAAAGATATTTGTGCACTTTATGTCCCGCATGGACTTTCTCCTTTTTCCTTTCTGCTTTCTCCTTTAATGATGTATTTTTCATTGCGCCACTCGGTAAAAGCCAGTTCCTCGGTGAGGGGGAAGTGGCGTAGGTAAATACCGTTGGCAAATTCTACCACTTGCCTTTTTAGAATAGTTCCATCAGGCAATTGCACCTGAGCATAGGCGATGCGTTTCATTTTTCTTTATCAATGATTCCCAAGGTGGAATTGCTTTTGTGTAGCACGTTGTGGTGTCACTTCTCGGAAGGGTTGGCGTGTACGCTTCTCCGTGTTACGCACGCTATCCGTGATGTGCTCGCGTCTCATTTTTATGGAATCTGATTGTGCCTTGAAGTCTTCCTTCTGCGTTTTCGGGGTTGAACTATGATAGCGAATGAGTGAAATGTCGGAAATGACCAACAATTTGGGTTCAGAAGTCCACGTTGTTTGTTGATAAATCATACCTCTGATACCTTCAATCTTCTTCTTCGCGCCAATGCGTAGCACAACTTGTTGGGGTCCGCTTGAAGAGAATTGTTGCGTAGAGGTCGCTACACTATCTCCTTCGTACTGAACGTACAACACCGCCACTCCTTGGCGTTGTCCTTCCTTATAAATCCATCCTGTAGAGAAGTTGAGTTCCAACTTATCGCCTTCTTCCAGGAGCGTATCAGCAGGTTGAGAGAACGTAATGTAGTTTCCGAGTGCGGCACTCAACAAATAACGTTCAGGTCCTTGCCAAATATTTGCGGTATCACCTTCAGAAGTGTATCTTGTTTCCGAATAGTCGCCCACAAGGAAATTCATGCGCTTTTCGATATTCTTATAAATGTCATGTAATTCCGTGGTGTGGCGGTGGTAATAACGGAGCGAAGTGTTGAATTGTTCCTCTGTCATCTCGTGCTTTTTGAATACCGCTTCGGCATAAACGCGAATACGGAAGTCCGCGCTATCTCCGCTCTGATTGACCAAAGATTGCGCCAAATGATAGTCGAAAAGCACGTCTTCCATTTCCTCTGCGCTCAAAATGGCATTGGGTTCGCTCTTCTTTGAGCAGGCACAGAAGGAGGTAAACACGACTGATATTACAAGAAGGATAGATAACTTACGCATAAGTTGAGCGGTTAATCGTTAACGATAAACGGTTAAGGATTTGTGGGGGAGTCGTTACCCTTAGTCTTAAAGTTGAAAGTAAGATACTTACTATAAAAGCAAAGGGCTAAGACGAAAGCGATAGAAATGGCCGCATCGGCAACATTAAATACCGCACCGAAGAAGACGTCGCCACCAATGAGAGGCACCCAATCGGGCCACTCAAAGAAGGGGAAGTAAAACATATCGACCACCTTGCCTGAAAGGAATTCGCCATACCCTTCACCAAAAGGCACCACGTGAGCAGGACCCGTAGATAGGAATGAAGGGAGACTCTCGGTGAAGATGAGTCCGTAGAAAAAGTTGTCAATCAAGTTTCCTAAAGCTCCAGCAATAAGCATGGAAACAACAACGATGAGGCCTATGGGATATTTTTTGTCCTTAACTATTTTGTAAAGCAAATAGATGAACAGAGCGGTGGCAACGATTCTGAAAAGCGCCAAAAACATGGTGCCAACAAAACTCATACCGAAGGCCATACCTTCATTTTCGGTAAATAGGAGTTGAAACCATGAGGTAATCTCTATCTTGTCGTGCAGACACATAGAGGTCTTTATGGCGAACTTCGTCGCTTGGTCAATAATGATAATGAGCGGAATTGTGATGGCGGGGATAAGAGCGCGCATGAACAATTAGTTGATTAAAGGAAAGCAGAATACTGAATTTTGACTATAGAAACGGACAACGGTCAACGGCAAACCATCCGAATGGCGTCTGTTGTCTGTTGTCCGTTGTCCATCTGACTCTATAACGGAGATTGATTTAACTCCTAATCTGTGTGTCTGAGAATTTATTTACCCTGTTGTTGCTTGGCTTCAATAGAAAGTGTCGCATGAGGCACGGCGCGGAGGCGTTCCTTGGGAATGAGTTTCCCTGTTACGCGACATACACCATACGTCTTGTTTTCAATACGTACGAGTGCTGCTTGAAGTCCTTGGATGAACTTCATTTGGCGTTGTGCCATTTGTTGGAGTTCTTCCTTTGATTGTGAAAGACTACCTTCCTCGAGTGCTTTGTAGGTAGGCATAGTGTCGACAACATCATTGCCATGAGGATTCTTGATGCTTTCCATCATGTCATCATAATCGCGTTGAGCGAGGGCAATTTTCTTCTCAATAATTTCACGAAATTCTTGGAGGTCTTCGTCTGAGTATCTAGGTCTGTTGTCCATGGTGATAGTTGTTTGACGGATTAGCCATTGAGGTAGGGGAGTGTTTCATTTTAGTCTCCCCTCCTCTTTGTGCTAACATGAATTATTTCTTTGTGATAGTTACATTTACCTTGAAGTCTTCGAAATCAAATTCAGCACCAGTGTTGTCGGCAATTTCAAGCGTGTCGGCAAGAACCTGTGTGCAGATGTATTTGCGATAGTCTTCAATAGCGGGAGTGAGTTGATCGTTGGGTTGAACGGTGATGCTGATGCGGTCGGTGATTTCAAAACCGCTTTCCTTGCGGAAATTCTGAATGCGCTTCACCATTTCACGTGCAAGTCCTTCCTTGCGGAGTTCATCCGTAATTGTGAGGTCAAGCGCTACGGTGAGTGCACCTTCGTTTGTCACGGTCCATCCGGGCATATCTTCAGAGATGATTTCTACATCTTCGCGCTCAATGATGATGGGCGTTGCTTCTACTTCGAGTGAGAGTTGACCTTGCTCGAGTTGTGCAATCTGTTCCTTCGTGAGGGTTTCACAAGCAGCCGCTACGGCCTTCATCATCTTTCCGAACTTCTTACCCATGACGCGGAAGTTACACTTCACCTTCTTTTCGAGCATGTCGCCTTCAACGAATTCGAGTTGCTTCACGTTTACTTCGTCAAGGATGAGTTGTTTCACCGCTTCAATGTTTGCCTTCATTGCGGCATCATTGACGGGAATAGAGATGCGCTGGAGGGGTTGACGCACGATGATGCGTTCCTTCTTACGCAAAGAGAGCACCATTGAAGTTACCTTTTGCGCCCATTGCATCTGCTGCTCGAGGTCCTTATAGATGAGTGTCTCGTCTGCTTTGGGGAAGAGTGCTAAGTGTACGCTTTCTGCCTTTTCGCTCATCACCGCCGTAAGGTCACGATAGAGACGATCGGCATAATAAGGAGCGATGGGGGCCATGAGGTGACTCACGGTGAGGAGACATTCATAGAGTGTCTGATAAGCCGAAATCTTATCTTCGGTCATCTCGCCTGCCCAGAAACGTTTGCGGTTCAAGCGTACGAACCAGTTAGAAAGGTTGTCGGCAACGAATGTTTCAATCAAGCGACCAGCACGTGTGGGTTCGTATTCTTCATATGCCGTTGTAACACCCTGGATAAGTGTTTGGAGTTCTGAAATAATCCAACGGTCAATTTCGGGACGTTGTGCATAGGGCACCTGGGGAGCACTATTGTCAAATCCGTCCACATTGGCATACATCGCAAAGAAACTATAACTTTGGAAGAGCTTTGCGAAGAAACTACGTGCCACTTCCTTCACACCGTCTTTGTCAAACTTGAGGTTGTCCCAAGGTGCGGAGTTGGTAATCATGTACCAACGTACGGGGTCAGAACCAAATTCTTGGATGCATTCGAAGGGGTCGATACCGTTGCCGAGGCGCTTAGACATCTTCTGTCCGAACTTGTCG
>CALCHM010000011.1 GCA_937901345.1 uncultured Prevotella sp.
TACGCGTAGATTCTCGTGATACGCTGGAGATAAATAATCAACGTGATTTCACAGATGAAACAGATTCCCTGCGGGTTTCTCACTTGACACACCCTCTTTGCCGTCCGGAGAAATACCTACACGTGTTTGACAGCTACTCTCTTTTTAGACAAAAGAACATAAGTACATAAAGAATTTTGCTCTTTTGTTCTTCTGTCTAAAAAAACTTAGTGTGAGAGTTACATACGAGCGAAGCAATGTATGTCTCTGCGTAATCATTTATAAGAGATGCGTATGATTTTCCTGCATAGTATCCGCGAAATCCGCGTGAGTTTTTTACCGGACAGTTCCCATTGCCTTATGGCAAACAAAGAAGGGATATAACATTTGTGAGTTATGTGTGCCCTCCTATGGGGGCACTACGAAAGTGATTTGCCAAACCAAATACAAACAACACTGTGCTGAAAATGCTTGAAGAGAGATTTGTTATATAGAAGCAATAATAAAAAATGTGTGTGCATTGCCCCCCCCTGCGGATTGTAAGTACACTCGTTGACTCAGGCAATATTATTGTCTTAATAAAATTGGGCAAGTCAGAATATTAACGTAATTTTGCATTTGTAAAATGGGGGAACGCGCAACAGCGCATCACTCCCCTGAGTTAAGAAGGTTTTTTAGAGAAATCTGCTGCTTGAATAATAAGCTTAACATGTTGACTATCAGCAAGATACTACCCCCCCATATGTGGGTGTAGACTGGACTGAATATGCGTGCTCCGCACTGAAGAGTTGTTGTCGCCAACTGCGATGACAGCCCTTCGGTGCGGAGCACGTTTGTTTTTATCCCTCCAGTCTGCCCCTTACGCGTAACTACAAATATAAATTACCATACACCTATGAACCGCACGATGAACTGGTTGCTAAGTGCAATCTTGCTATTCTCAAGTTTCGGTGCCGTTGTTGCTCAGGAGCGTGTGTACATTAAGTCGCCGCTTACGGTCGAGCCGGGCACTTCGAAGACAAACATTTATTTCACCCTCTCGCTGGATGGCGAAGCATGCGAAGAGCCCTTTGTGGGGTATCAAATGGACGTCGTTTTGCCCGAGGGACTCAGCATGGAGTACACCAAAGCGGGAAAGCCGCGCATTACGTTGGTAAAGCCGGGCGTCCTTCCCAGTTATACCGACTACGACGATGAGGGCGAGGAAGTTAAAGTCTATACCCATTCGCTGAATGTCAGCGAGGTGGGCGATGCAGTCCGCGTGATTGTCTATTCGTCGGATCCCGACGAGGACCTTCGCTACTTCACCAACACAAGTGGCGACCTTTTGAGAGTCTATGTGCGCCCCACGGCATATTTGAAGCCAGGCGATGTCGCGATAGCCTTGCGCAACGTCACCTTCGGTAAAATTGATGCAACGGGAACTACGCAACCTTCTGTGGCGCTCACGGGAGTTACGGCAGCTGCAACAAGCACCGTTTCCGTAAAGGTTTCAGCCGCCCATCAATACAGCACACTGGTGCTTCCCTTTGATGTAGCTTCCATTCCCGATGGCCTTACCGTGTACAGTTGTAACAACACGAATGGCGAAAACCTCGTGCTAACGCCGCAAAGCCGTATCAAGGCATACACCCCCTATATTCTGTATGCGCCGAATGGATTTGACGCTACATGGAGCGGAGCGGTTGACGCAACAAAGTACAGCGCAGTGGTAACCGAAGGTTATCTTTCGGGCGCAGTAACTACGCAGGAAGTCACAGGCGGGGCAGGGCATTACGTGTTGCAGAACAAGGGCGACGGCCCCATGTTTTACAAAGTGGGCGATAGTTCCACCTTCACCATCCAGCCCGGCAAGTGCTGGCTCACCCTTCCCGAAGGGGTGCAATCCGCAACCGCCTTTCGTTTTGGAACGACAACGGCTGTTGAGCAACTCAAGGTAAGCAATGAGAATGCAGCCATCTATGACCTCTCGGGGCGCCGCCAGAACGACATGAACCAGCGTGGCATTTATATTGTGAATGGTCAGAAGGTGATCAAGTAAATTGGGTGTGTCATTGTGAATCAACTTGACTGGTAGGGACGCACGGGTGCGTCCGCCTCAATGGAAAATCCAGTGTAGTACGCACAATCAGAATGTTCAATGCAAACGGACGCACTCTACGTCCCTACTATCCAATTATACCTATTAAAATATTTAACAAACGAAAAATATACAATCATGAAATCAATCAAGTATTTACTCACCTCCCTATTGCTGCTCTGTAGCATGGTGGTGCATGCCCACGATTTTGAGGTGGATGGGATTTATTATAACATTACGGATAGGCAGAATCTGACGGTTTCAGTGACCTATAAGGGAACAAGTGCCTTTATTTCGTCCTGCTACTCGGGTAAAAAAATAGTTATTCCCAGCACAGTTACTTATGACGGTTATACTTATACCGTTACTGGTATTGGGGGAGATACTTTTCAAATTAATGATTTACGTAGTTTAACAATACCGAAAACCGTAACGGATATAAGTTATAATATTTTTTACAATTACAAAACCAACAACCAAACTCTTTCGGAAATCATTGTTGAGGAAGGGAATCCAAAATATGATAGTAGAAATAATTGTAATGCTGTTATTGAAACAGAAACGAATACGCTAATCTTGGGTTGTAATAAAACTGTGATACCTCAAGATATTATTTCTATAGCATCAAGTGCTTTTGATTATTGCCGCAACTTGAGTGAAGTAACAATTCCAGACGGAGTAACCAATATAGGTATGAGCGCTTTTAGAGGGTGTGCCAATCTTACGAGTGTGACAATACCCGATGGCGTAAAAACTCTTTGGTATTCTGTATTCGAGGGTTGTTCGGGATTAACTTCTGTTGCATTGCCCAATAGCATGACGTCTATTGAGTCTTCTGCATTCTATGATTGTTCTAATTTAACTACAATTACGCTTCCTGAGAGTTTGAAAAGTATTGGGGATAGGGCTTTTGAAGGTTGTAAAAAAATATCTAATATTGAAATTCCGGGTAGTGTAGAAACGATTGGGCACAATGCTTTTAATAACTGTACAGGCCTCTCTAATTTTACTCTATCAGAAGGTCTCAAGAGTATTGGAGATTACGCATTTTTTGGATGTACAGGTATTACAAATATAACCATACCTAATAGTGTCACAAGTATTGGTAAAGGAGTTTTTGCGGATTGCTTAGCAATGAATAGTATAGTCGTAGCAGAAAGCAATCCTGTGTATGATAGTAGAGATAATTGTAATGCGATTATAGAAACGGCTACAGATAAACTTCTATTGGGTTGCAACACATCAATTGTTCCCAATACTGTAAAAAGTATAGAGGAGTCTGCATTTTCTAATATGAGAGACCTTGCCAGTGTGACGCTTCCTGAAGGACTTGTGAGTATTGGTAATAATGCTTTTTATAACTGTAACAAATTAGCAAGTATTACAATACCTCAGAGTGTGAAGCAAATAGGTGATAATGCCTTTGCAGGTTGTTACAATCTATTGGATGTAACGGTATTGGCTACGACACCTCCCACCCTTGGCGACAATGCCTTCGTTGATGAGCGTAACGCAGTATTAAATTACCCTGCGAATAGTAATTACACAATGTGGGGAAAATATTTTTCCAATTTCGATGGTATGTGGAATGGTGGTTGCTATTGGGTTGTGGATGACTCAGGGAATGCGTATGTGTATGGTACTGGAGAATTGAGTCAATATAGTGGGCGTGAGGTAAAGAATTTGTATATAGAGGAGGGTATCACTTCAATAGGTTATTATGGTATTAATAATCAACAAACTCTTGAAAAGATACATTTACCAAAATCTTTAGAAACAATTGGCGAGAGATGTTTTCGTGGATGTTCTGCTCTAACAGGTAGTATAACTATCCCTGAAGGAATGACATCTATAGGTCAGTCAACGTTTGAAGGTTGCTCTAATCTTCAGGAAATAATCCTCCCCGAATCTCTGACGGATATTGGGGATTATGCCTTCTATGGTTGTTCGAAGTTGAAGAATATTAATTTGCCAGATGGGTTGCTGACGATAGGTAATTATGCTTTCAATGGCGCTCAGATTGATTTTCTGGTCATTCCAACTTCTGTAAAATCTATTGGTGACTATGCTTTTGAAAGTTATTATGAAGAAGATTGGGGTTCTGTAGTCCCCACATTAGTTTTTAAGTCCTTTAATGGACCTACGATTGGTGATATTTATGTGAATGCCTTTGTTCCAGAAGGAGCGAATTCCTATCCGACAGGGAAGTTTGGTTACTACGAATTGTTCTATTCGCAGCAGGAGTGTTGTATCGTTGACAACAAATTATTCCTATTTGGAAACACAGACCAAGTTGATGCTCAGAGTTCAATAAATGGGAACTATATTGGTAGCGTGGAGCGTGTGATAATGACTCCTGATGCTACGGGGTATCATTTGATTTCGTTACTGCCCAACGTTAAGACGGTAGATGTATTGAAGTGTAGTAATCCCAAAGAAAATCAAATATTCTCCATCAATGGTTCGAATGCTGTATTTAAGAGGAAACAAGGAGATTTTTCGGGAGAATGGGATGATGATGGTAATATGATATATCTTCTTGATACCGTATTAGTGGCTGGTTGCGCTGCAACTGTAGTTCCTGAAGGTACTGCTATAATTGATAACAACGCATTCTATCAGTGTGAAGGACTTACAAGTATTAACATACCTTCTACTTTGAAGGAGATACGCAATGCTTTTGTTGAATGTACCAATCTTAAAGCAGTGCATATTAAAAACCTCTCACATTGGTGTAGCAAAATTAATTTTTGGCAGAATCCGTTGTCACTTGCAGGAAATTTGTATTTGAATGGTGATTTGATAACAAATTTGGTGATTCCAAGTGATGTGACATCAGTTAACTCTTCTGCATTTGGTGGGGGGACTTGTATCACGTCACTTGAAATACCGAATAATGTTAATGCCATTAGACATGGAGCATTTCAAGGATGTACAAGTTTAGTAAATTTGGATATTCCCAGTAATGTAACATACATGGATGGGCCGACATTTAAGGGTTGTACTGGTTTGAAGACAGTGAATGTATGGAATAGTGAAATTTCATCAGAGGAATTTGCGAATTGCACCGCTCTAGAATCTATCACAATTGGAAAAGAAACGTCAGTTATAAATAGCGATGCATTTAATGGCTGTACCTCATTGAAGAATATCTCCATTGATATAGACAATAGTGTATATGATAAGCGAGAAGAACGTAATGCAATTGTAGAGACAGCTACGAATAAGTTGATTTACATTTGTAAGGGTGAGGTTGTGCCTTCTACAATTACAGCAATTGGCGGAAACGCATTCAATGCTTTCACTGATTTAGATGTTACTATTCCAGCCTTTGTTACAAGTATTGACTACAAAGCCTTTAATGGAGTTAACCGTACGTATTTCCTCTCAGAAACTCCAGTAGAAATTGGAGGTGATATCTTTGGATGGGGGGCAATTTATGTGCCTAATGGTACACTTGAGACCTATTGTAGTGCCCCTGTTTGGAGCGACTATAAGGATAGAATAGTAACAAGCGAAATTGCGGACAAGTATGTAGAAGTCGAATCAACAGAAGGCATGTCGGGTGTACTGAATGCTATTGGCTTGAATGAAGTTGATAGAGTAGTAAAACTTAAGGTGAAGGGCTGTATCAATAGTTATGATATCACGGTGTTCCGCGATAAGATGCCTTTGTTGAGTCAACTTGACCTTTCAGAAGCAACGGTCATTGCAAGTAGCAAACCTTTCTATCAAACCTATAAAACGGGAAATAATTCATTAGGAGGTTATGCCTTTTATGATTTGGATAAACTTGCAGAAGTGAAGTTGCCTAAGGACCTTAAAACGCTTGGTGAATCAGCATTTAGAGGTAGTGATAAACTTATGTGTGTAGATGCGTCTGCTACAGGTGAACTAAATATAGGTGACTATGCACTTTACGGTTGTGGCAAACTAAAAGAATTTATTTCACCAGCAAAGATTAGTGAAGTCGGTAAATATGCATTCAGCGAGTGTCCTGGTTTAGAGAATCTGGAGTTGCATAACGTTACAGGTTCTATTGGAACAAAAGCGTTTTATTATACCAATTTGTCTTCTGTAAATATATCCTCTGTTGCTGGGAATATTATGACAGGAGCATTTGAGTCGTGTAGTATAAAGAAACTTTACGTAGACTCTATCGGGGGAGATATACAAGAACTGGCGTTCGAAAATTGTTCAAATCTTCAAGAGCTTAGAATTGGAACGATGAGTGGTAGTTTAGCATCTGATGTGTTCAAAGATTGCCCTTCCCTTAATAATGTGGAGTTCCAATATGGTCCCACAACTATAGGTAAAAGAATATTTAGATATTCAAACAATCTTGAAAGTTTTGTCGCTGGAGAAGGCCTGACGTATGTTAATGATGAAGCTTTTGTTGCTGTTGAATGTCGGATTGTAGACAATGATTTGTTTGGAAGACCTGTGTATGGTGATGTTATTATACATCGTGATAACTTGAAGTCAGTTTCGTTGCCTCAGAGTGTGGAGATTATTGGCAAGCAGGCTTTCAAGGATGTACGCGAACTTTGCGATTTTACAATACCTCAGAGTCTTGATAGCATTGGAAAAGGTGCATTCTCTGGATGTACTCTTATAGAGAACGTATCTATTCCTAATGGGGTAACAACCCTTTCTGATGAAGTATTCAAAGGATGTAGTTCTTTGCAGTCAGTTTCATTCTCAGATGGAGTGACTAGCATAGGGATTTCTGCTTTTGAAGGTTGTACTCAATTAAAGGATGTATCATTCCCCTCCACTTTAACGAGTATTGAAAATACTGCCTTTAATGGATGTGCTATTGAAAAGTTGACTTTGCCTCCTGCTTTAAAAACTATAGGTAATATGGCATTTAGTGGATGCAACAATCTTACAGAGTTGCATATTCCAAGTGCTGTGGAGAATATTGGAGATCAAGCATTCTCAGGTTGTAGCCTACTCAACGATATTTATACTTACACCGTAGAGCCTACAACGATTACAGAAACTACGTTCAGCACGTTTAACACGGCAACGCTTCATGTGCCCATGACCAGTTTCTGGAATTACTATTGGAACATTGGTTGGTCAAGATTTAACCACAAGTTATTCCAGGACTTCAACAAGCCTTACGACTACTTCTATCTGAATAACGACTATTATTTGAATGGTAGTACTGGTTATATTGAGGGTACTCCTGATGCTGATATGCGTCCGGGTTCTGGTTTGATAGTAGAAAGCGATAAAGACGCTGCTGACGACCAGCAGAATTTGGGCGACGTGACAATTGGTAGCGATGGTAACGGCAATAGCGGTGTAATTATCGGTGATGAAAACTTACACATTGATAACTTGCATGTGAAGATTAATGTGAAGAAGGGTCGCTGGTACTTCTTTGCCTTCCCGTGGGATGTGCCTTTGAAGAAGATTTCAATGCAGAAAGGTAGCGACTACGTGTTCCGTCACTATGATGGCGAAGAGCGTGCGAAGAAGGGAAATGGCGGTTGGAAGAACGTAAACGAGAGCCACTTGAAGGCTGCGCGTGGTTACATCTTCCAAAGTTCGGCTGACGATGTGCTGATGATTGCTATCGAGGACGTGAAGTTTAAGAAGGAAGATAAGTACAACGATTTGGTGACGCATGTTAGTGACAACATAAACGATGCCAGCTGGAACTTGATGGGTAATCCTTACTTGAGTTACTACGACATGAGCGCTATGGACTATTCAGCTCCCGTGACCGTATGGGACGGCGAAAAGTATGTAGCGATTCGTCCGGGCGACGACGATTATCAGTTCTCGCCCTACGAAGCCTTCTTTGTACAGAAGCCTGAAGGTACTGAAAGCGTAGGTTTCACATCTGAAGATCAGATGACCAAGACGCAGTCGGAAACATTGAAGGCGCAGCAAGCCAAGGCACGCCTTGCGCGCAAGGTTGACGTGCAGCGCTTGTTGGTAAACTTGGTGTTGGAACACGATTCTGTAACCGACCGCACTCGCGTTGTGTTTAACAACCGTCAGAAAATGTCTTACGAAACGGCTTGCGACGCTGCAAAGTTTGAAACTGAGGGCGTGCCCCAGTTGTACACATTGGACGACGACGGTGTGCGCTATGCTATCAATGAACGTCCGATGAATGACGGCATGGTGCGCATTGGATTTACGGCTTCGCTAAGCGGTGAATATACACTTGACGCGGTGCGTATGGATACGGAAGTGGTGCTCTACGATGCTGAAATGAACGTGGTGCATGATTTCAAGAATGGCGCTTACGCATTCTACAGCGATAAGGGTACGTTTGAAGATCGCTTCACATTGGGCGTTCCTAATAACGAGGCTACTGGCGTAGAAGAGGTTGAATTGGAGCAAGTGGTAGAAGTGGTAGAAGGCGGTATTGCCTTTAGCGCTGATGCTACGGCTACGATTTTCAATGCGGCTGGTGTGGCTGTTGCAAAACAGCAGGGCGCTGGCACTGTAATGTTGCACCCTGGTGTTTACGTAGTGAGTGTGGGTAACAAGAACTTGAAGGTTGTTGTTAAGTAACGTCTATTATGAAGAATAATCTGTATAGAATAGTGTTGGCATTGCTCCTCGTACTGGGGAGCTTGCCCATGCTATATGCGCAGCAGTACGAAACGGAGTTGCCTCGGTATTTTGAAATCAGCGATGGGGCTGAATGGACCTCGGAATTGCTGACCTTTGAAGAGCCTATTGAGGGGTTCCGCTTGACGGTATTTAAGTCGAACTATGCGTCCAATACGTACAACGGCTACCCTGTGGTGGGATTAGATGAGGTGGAACTGACAGATGCTTCGGGTAATGAGGTGAGCTACAGTGCTACGAGCAACTCGTTGGCAAATAACGATGGGCTGGGGCTCGCCGGTTTGTCTGACAAGAATACTGGCGCTGGTGGATATTACTGCTCTGCATATAGTGGAAACGTGGAGGTGGCTCCTAACGACTATGTGTACATAGAGTTTACGTTTGACACGCCACAACGTGCGATTCAGTACAAGCAGGTGCGCCGTCAGAATCAGCGTGACTTCCCTTTGCATTTTACGCTTTCGCCTTTAGGCGCAGAGGCAAATCCTCCGTTTAATCCCAATAATCCTTCTGAACCGGATAATGGATATGTGGAGCCTGTTGTGTACTACAAGGTGACACAAAGCGCACAGCCTGCTTCGGCGGCTTATGTGAACAGTGGGGGAGAGTTTACAAGTGGAACAAAGGTGTGGATTGATACTTCTGTGAGAGATTCAAGATATAAATTCTCTTATTGGACTTTGAATGGGGAGTATTATTCCGACAAGCAGTATTTCTACTATAACGTAGAAGATTTTGATGCTGACTTTGTTGCACACTACGAATTTGATCCGTCCTCACCCGTAGAGCCAGAGCCTTTGCCTGAGATTATCACCAATCCTTTGTATCTGACAACGAATATTGAGGGGGCTTGTGCATTTAATCAAGCAAGTGGTAACGAGCATGAAGCGGATACTTGGGTGGACTTGAACGTGACGGTGGCTAAGGGGTATGAATTTAAGGGATGGTATTGCGGAACGACGCTCCTGAGCAGTAACGTGCAATTCAACTATCAGATGCCAGCCGAGGCTACAACGCTCACTGCGAAAGTTTCGAAGATTGTGTTTAACCCCGAGAATCCGTCTGAGCCTAATGGCTCGCAGAATAACGTGCAGACGACTCGAGTGGGAGATACAAATAAAGATGGTGTGGTAAATATCTTAGATATCATTGCAGTGGTCAACTATAGTCTTTCGGGAGATGGAACCAACATTTCTCTGTACGACTTGAACGGTGACGGCGCGGTGAATATTCTGGACATTATTAAAACTGTAAATATTTCAATGGAATGAACCGAAAGAAGGAATACAAACGTCCTCTGGTGGCTGTAGTAGCGCTGGAAAGCGGTATGATATTGGCTACGTCAGGACTCAAATACAATCAAGAAGAGGCTGATGAAAATCTGGAAGTGCTTTCGAATAAGCGTTGGCAAGAGCCGTCGCCTTGGGAATGATTAAACGAAAAAGGGAGGGTGTGTCATAGGTACATCCTCTCATTTTTATACACCGCGATAGTCCCGCTTGCGGCTCCTTCCGAGGCATATTCATCTTAGCGTAGCGTTCCCCCAAGAACGGCATTGCCCTTTGCGCTTCACGGTATTTCATAATACAGGTGTGTGGTCACATATATATAAATGAGTAAAGCCTCTGTTCCCATGTCTCGTTCGAGGGTGTGTCAAAATGACACACCCTCATATTTCCTTCAGAAGTTTACTAATTCGTGAATTAGTTAATACGTGAGGGGACTTTACCACGAAAACGACTGCGGACAAGTCTAAAAATGTGTCACGCAAGTCGCCTTACTCTGAATCCCCTTATTTCAGGCACGGATTGCACTTTCCGAAACACACTCGGTGTGCCGTTATTTTTGTTTGCTTATTGTGGGGGCGCCTTAAAAAATATTAAAGAAACCGACTTCGGACATCATTTCGGCAACCACGAATGGAATTTGTCGTATCTTTACAACCGAAAATCAGTAATATCACTAATTCTCATTCATTCAATTTAAGCCTATGAAAAAACATTCACTCCTACTCACACTAGTTGTAGCGCTCTTTAGTTCGCTCACAACTTGGGCACAAGTTACCGTGAACATTAAAGAAGGCACAGGCGAATGGACCTCAAGCAACGGCAACAAGACGTGGCACGCACGCTGGTCGAGCACAGAACTTGAGGGATTCACCTTATCCGCAAATGCCAACAACATGCAGTATTCTAACGGAAATATTGCTGGTTACTCGGGTTCATCGGGCACATGCACGTACACCCTCTCTGCCCCTTCTGGTTATGTTATTGAAGGATTCTCCTTCGATTTTGCCAACACGAGCGGCGACAATTCGTATGAACTCACGCTGTCAGTAAAAGGAACGTCTTACAAATCAAAGGCTGAGAAGCAGCACGTGGCAGTAAACGGACTTGAAGAACGCACAGTTCAATTCTCTCAGACTGGTGCCAATAAGGGTTTGACATTCTCCGACTTCACCGTAACACTTGCGGTTTCTACGACAGAGGAAGAACCATACTTCGTGGTGTTTGAAACACCCACAACGAGCGCCATCCCCTATCGTATTCCCGCCATCGCACGTGCTCACAATGGCGACCTTATTGCCGTTGCTGACTACCGACACAGTCGTGCTGACATCGGTATGGCACACAACGGACGCATTGATCTTCGTGCACGTATCTCAAAGGATAATGGTAAGACTTGGGGAGACATTTTCGACATCGTACAGGGTAAGGGCGGCAACTCACCCGACTTCATGAATGTAGGTTTTGGTGACCCCTGTATCGTGGCCGACCGTGAAAGCGGAAAGGTGCTTGTATTGAGTTGTGCAGGTAATGTATCCTTCCCCAATGGTACACGCGACAATCACCAAAACATTGCGCGATTCTACAGCGAAGACAATGGTGCAACCTGGAGCAAACCTGACGATATTGCCGAAAGCATCTACAGTCAGTTTGACACACGAGCAGATGGTTCCGTTCGCGCCATGTTTATCGGTTCGGGCAAGATTATTCAGAGTGAAACGGTGAAGGTGGGCACACACTATCGCCTCTATTGTGCGGCACTGGTAAAGATTGCAGACGGAACAAACACGAATTTCGTATTCTATTCTGACGACTTCGGAGGCACATGGAGCGTGCTCGGAGGTGTGCATGTTTCACCCGTTCCTAGCGGTGCTGACGAACCTAAGGTCGAAGAACTTCCAGACGGTTCTATTCTTATCAGTTCACGCGTGACAGGCGGCCGCTGGTTTAATATCTTCAACTTTACAAATAGCGAAACCGCAGAGGGATACTGGAACACGGTGAAGCAATCGAATAATGGCAACAATGGCGTTGTGGCTGTTTCTAACTCTACGAATGGTGAATTATTGCTTGTCCCCGTAACGCGTAAAGCAGACAACAAGCCCATGTACTTGCTCCTGCAGTCAGTACCCTTTGGTTCGGGGCGTGCTAACGTTGGTATTTACTACAAGGAATTGGCGTCGCTCAACGATTTTGCAACAACCGACAGCATTGCTGCTAATTGGGACGGTCGACATCAGTCTAGTTACCTCTATTCTGCGTACTCTACAATGTGTCTGCAAGCAGACAATACGATAGGTTTCCTTTATGAAGAAGAAACGTTCTGTGGCACAGGCGGAGGCGGATATTCTATCATCTACAAGAATTACAGCATTGAGCAAATCACCAACTCGCGCTACACGTACAATGCAGAAGTTGATCGCAACGCACTCGTTGCAACGGCCATCGACACGAAGGCGACTGCGGTGCTAGACAACGTAGGTCCTTACGTTGGAAACTATTTGGAAAGCGCAAGTAGCGGTGTGAATGCCGCAGTGGATGCTTACAAAGCAAGTCCCTCAAAACTGGGTTACGAAGCGATTAATGCTGCTGTAGTCAATGCTCCCCGCGTTGAGGTAGAGGCAGGAAAGTGGTACACACTCCGCAACGTGGCACGCTCCAACGGTACGCTCTATATGACTCCCGAAACCAACCGTTTCAAAGGCGCTGCGGCAGATGCTGCGGATGCGGACCAATTGTTTAGTTTTACTGCTACAGAAACGGAAGGTGTTTACAACCTTTACAACGGGAACTTCAAACTCTATCTAGGAAAGTTGGGAGCAAACGAAACGCAACCCGAAGTGCATAAGACTCCCGAAGACGCAGGATTGTACACAGTGATTAGCAGCGCCTCTGGTCAGAGCGCGTTGGCATGTCAGAACAAGACAGGAGGAAATGCTGGCGTGCACCTAGCTGGTGACAACGTGCGCCTTGTGCCTTGGACCACTAACGCCGAAGCGTCACTCTGGTACATCCAACCAGTTGACGCCTTTGAAGTGACATTTCCTGCGGCAGGTTACGCCGTAATGTGCGTGCCTTTTGCCGTACAACTCCCTGAAGGCGTAAAAGCCTACGCCGCTCTCGGTCGCGTAGAAGTTGATGGTGCAGAATGCATCCGCATCAAGGAAATCGAAGGTGCTGTTCCTGCCGAACTTCCCGTGATTCTCCATGCTGAGGCTAGCGATTACATGCTTGAAATCGTGAATGCGGAAGAGGCATCTCCCATCACCGAGACTTCAGATGAGTTTAAGGGCGTACTCAAAGCGATGAGTTTATCTAACAGCAAGCGACAGATTTATACCCTTACAGAAGACAAGTTTGTGCGTGCAACCAAGAATTCACTCACCATTCCTGCAAACACAGCATACTTCCAGTCTGAAAGTGAAACAGGACGTCTACCTTTCACTACGCTCGAGGGTGTTCCCGTAGGTATTGAAAGCATTCCCACAGCAGACAATAAAACGACCATACTTTTCGACCTCAATGGTAAGCGCGTAAAAAATCCTCAAACGGGTATTTATATGACTGCAGATGGTCAGAAGGTGTTTCTTGCACGTTAATCCAACATAAACACACCATTTCATTCATGTGAGAAGGATGGTCAGAGGGCAGTCCTTGCACTTTAATCTAGTGCTATTTTAATCCCCCTTAATCGGTAACCACCTTTCTATTTGAGAGGTGCAACCCACAAGCAATTCCAGCGGATGGCATCACCAGATGACGTCCGCTGGTTTTCTGTTGATACACCACATAATCCCCACTTTTTTATGTAAAGCACTTTTAGAAACGCGTTTTCGTGGAATTTTGCAACCTGAATATTAAATTCTTACCAGCAAAACTTGCCTATTATAATAAAAGTGGTATTTTTGCGCCCACGAAAAACACTTACACTAATATTAAAACAAAGATTAGATACTATGTATTGGACACTTGAATTGGCGTCAAAATTGGAAGACGCACCATGGCCTGCATCTAAAGACGAATTAATTGACTATGCTATGCGTTCGGGCGCACCTATGGAGGTGGTAGAAAATCTTCAGGAACTTGAAGATGAAGGTGAAGTTTACGAAACCATTGAAGACGTTTGGCCCGACTATCCTGACAAAGAAGACTTCCTTTTCAACGAAGATGAGTATTAATCAGAAACTAGGGGTTAATATGTAATAATTGCGAGATAAGTGATTGAGTTTACTTATCTCGCAGTTCTTTTAATGATAGGGGGCGAATTGGTTTTCGTTTAACTACTACAAGTCCATAGTATCCAGCAATGCTAACGGTAAGCGGTTCTTTTTGAGGGCGTCTTACTCATTTATCAACCTGAAGCACTTTTAGACCAAAAAAAAGTAGTAATTTTGCCCACGCTATTAGACTTCAAAAAATATGAATATTTGATATGAAGAGATTAATTTCAATGGTTGTGTTCCTCATTGCAACAACAGCTGCAATGGTGGCACAAATTAATTTTAATGTAAGTTACAAACGTGTTTCTCCAACAGAACTTGACGTTGTATTTACAGGTACAGCTGAACCAGGATGGCACATTTATTCCACAAACATTCCTGATGGAGGTCCCAATCCTGCTGAGTTTGGTGTTGATAAACTCGAGGGTGCTGAGTTGGTTGGAAGTTTGCAACCTGGTGCAGGCGCTAAGACTGAGTATGATGCCATGTTTGAAATGGACATCACCTTCTTTGAGAACAATTGTACATTTACGCAACGTTTGAAATTGACAGCAGAGAATTATGCCGTTAAGGGATATTTGAACTACTCTGCTTGCAACGATCAAAACTGTCTTCCTCCCACAAATGTTGAATTTGACTTGAAAGGAACAGATGGTCCCAAGGCTGCGACCGTTAAGGAAACGACTGTTGTGGCAGAAAAGCAACAGGAAAAGAATCCCACGGTTATTGACGCCATGAAGTTGGTGCCTGCGCAACCTATAGCAGACTCTGCTGCGGTTGAAACCGTTGCAACTGAAACAACAGAAAAGAATGCGGCAAGCGACTGGTGGACTCCTGTTATTGACCAACTCCAAGTGCTTGATGGTGGACAGACAGACGTAGCGTCACAGAGTCTTCTTGCAATTTTCTTTTTGGGTCTTGTTGGTGGTTTCATTGCCCTCGTCACTCCCTGCGTTTGGCCCATTATTCCTATGACAGTAAGTTTCTTCTTGAAGCGCAGTGGCGATCGCAAAAAGGCTATTCGTGATGCGGTTACCTATGGCATTTCCATTATTGTCATTTACCTTTCTCTTGGACTTATTATTACAGGTTTATTTGGTGCAAGTGCGCTGAACGACCTTTCTACGAATGCGCTGTTCAACATCTTCTTCTTCCTGATGTTGGTAGTATTCGCAGCAAGTTTCTTCGGAGGTTTTGAAATCACCCTTCCTTCATCATGGGGTGCTGCAGTTGACGGTAAGGCAGAAAAGACTACGGGTGTACTCTCCATCTTCCTCATGGCGTTTACGCTCTCGCTCGTTAGTTTCTCTTGCACAGGTCCTATTATCGGTTTCCTTCTCGTTGAAGTGAGCACGAGCGGCGGTTCAATTCTCGCACCTGCAATCGGTATGCTCGGTTTTGCTTTAGCCTTGGCACTTCCCTTCACACTCTTCGCACTCTTCCCCACAATGTTGAAGAAGGCACCTAAGAGTGGTGGATGGATGAACAAAGTGAAGGTAACACTTGGTTTCTTGGAATTGGCATTTGCCTTGAAGTTCCTCTCTGTTGCAGACTTGGCTTACGGTTGGGGCATCTTAGACCGCGAAACATTCCTTGCGCTTTGGATTTGCATCTTTGCACTCCTCGGAGTATACCTCTTGGGTGGCATCAAGTTCCCTCACGATGACGAAGATGAGAAACAGACCAGCGTTCCTGCATTCTTCTTGGCGCTCTGCTCGCTTGCATTCGCTGTTTATATGATTCCTGGTCTTTGGGGGGCACCTTTGAAGGCCGTAAGTGCATTTTCTCCTCCCGTTTCTACACAAGATTTTAATCTCCATGAAGTGCACGTTGAGGCAGAATTTAAGGATTACGAAGCTGGTATGGAATATGCAAAGCGCACGGGCAAACCCGTATTTGTTGATTTCACCGGACATGGTTGCGTAAACTGCCGTAAGATGGAACTTGCCGTTTGGCACGACCAAAAGGTGCGCGACCTACTCACTGAAGATTATGTACTCATTTCACTCTATGTGGATGAAAAGACGCCTCTTCCTGAAAACATGGAAGTAGAGGAGAATGGCAAGACCACAACGCTCCGCACTATTGGCGACAAGTGGAGTTACCTGCAACGTTCTAAGTTCGGAGCAAATGCACAACCTTTCTACGTACTTCTCGACAATGAAGGTAATCCGCTATCACACTCTTATTCTTACGATGAAGACATCGATCGTTTCGTAGATTACTTGCAAGGCGGTTTGAAAGCCTATAAGAAGTAAGTAATACGTAAGAAGCTAGAAGTAGACGTAAAATTAGGAAAAGAGAAAGAGACTGGCACTGAAGTGTTTGCCAAGCAATCTTTCTCTTTTCTGTTTTCTAATTTTTTAATCTGTGCTTAACTTAATTCGCAAACCCATAGAACAGGAGTTGGTTCATTACAAACAACTCTTTGACGAAACCTTGACGCATAAAGATCCCTTTATGTCTCAAGCGCTTTCCTATATCCGGGGACGAAGCGGAAAAATGATGCGCCCAATTCTTACGCTCTTGGTTGCAAAAGAATTTGGTGGCATAGAAACGCCATCTCAAAGTGCTGCCATATCGTTGGAATTATTACATACGGCAAGTCTTGTGCACGATGATGTGGTAGATGAAGCGGGAGAACGAAGAGGACAGGCCTCGGTCAACAATACGTTTGGCAACAAAGTCGCTGTGCTCCTTGGCGACTACCTGCTTTCACTTAGTCTTTCGCAAGCTGCTAAAACTAACAGTATTGACGCTGTAAGAATCATTTCTAACCTTGGAGGAACGCTCTCAGAGGGGGAAATCTTTCAACTTGACAACATCAATAAAGACGAACTCTCAGAGGATGCTTATTTTCACATCATAGAGCGTAAAACTGCAGCGCTATTCTCGGCTTGTGCACAATTGGGAGCAATAACTGCTGGAGCTGACGCTCACCAGGTTGAGACAGCTCGACGATTGGGAGAACTAATCGGTGTGTGCTTCCAAATTCGTGACGACATCTTTGATTATTTTAAAACCGACATAGGCAAACCTACTGGCAACGACCTGCGTGAAGGCAAATTCACACTTCCCGCTATCTATGCAGTAACGCATCATCCCTCAGAACGCATGACGGAACTCGTAAAACGCGTAAAGCAGTTGAAAGCAACAAACGAGGATATTGAAGAGATTATTGAATTTACCAAACAGCAGGGTGGCATTGCATATGCCGAACAAAAGATGGTTGAACTTTGCGAGGAAGCCCTGAAGGTGTTGACTGAGTTTAAGAACGAGGACGTTCGCGAGGCGCTGAAACTGTATATCTCCTTTGTGGCAGACCGCAAACTCTGATAGGAACGCCATCTGAATTATATCTACTTAAAACCTAATGATACTTATGACTAACGATTGGAAAGATAAGGGTTGCATTGACACCCCAATCCCTGCGGGAATAGACGTTAAAGCGGAAATTCGCCGCCTCTGTAGTGAGAAGAATGCCGTGATTATGGCACACTACTACACGGAGGCCGACATTCAGGAAATCGCAGACTTTGTTGGCGACAGTCTGGCCTTAGCGCAGAAGGCGGCAACAACAGATGCCGATGTTATCGTGATGTGTGGTGTGCACTTCATGGGAGAAACTGCCAAGATTCTTTGTCCTGGAAAAACGGTTATTGTTCCGGATTTAAACGCCACGTGTTCGCTGGCTGAAAGTTGCCCTGCGGATAAGTTTGCCGATTTTGTTAAGGCGCATCCTGACCACAAGGTGATTTCGTACGTGAATACAACAGCCGCAACGAAGGCGGTTACCGATGTCGTGGTGACCTCTAGCAACGCTAAGCAGATTGTGGACAGTTTCCCTAAGGAACAAAAACTCATCTTTGGTCCCGACCGCAATCTCGGAGCATATCTGAACAGCATTACGGGCAGAAACATGCTACTCTGGGACGGTGCATGCCATGTGCACGAGCGCTTCTCCGTAGAAAAACTTATTGAACTGAAAAAGCAACACCCCGAGGCGAAGGTTCTCGTACATCCCGAATGTAAGGGTGCCGTAGTGAAATTGGCAGACGAAGTTGGTTCTACAGCCGCTTTGCTCAACTATTCTGCACAAAGTTCTGCCACGGAGTTTATTGTCGTAACAGAGAGCGGCATTCTCTATGAAATGCAGAAGCGCAGTCCGCAGAAGACGTTCATACCCCTTCCTCCCGAAGAGGGAACTTCTCCCTGTAACGAATGCCAATACATGCGTATGATTACCCTCCAAAAGGTATATAACTCGCTCCAACACTTGGCACCCACCATCGACGTGCCTGCCGACGTTGCAACTGCAGCGGTGAAATCCATTGATCGTATGTTGGAAATTTCCGCAAAGTTAGGACTATAACCCCTCGGATGCTGAAAACTACTCGGGTTCGAGCAGCGCATATCCCATTTCAGCAGGGTGTGTCAAAATGCAAGTTTTGGCACACCCTGCTTTTTCGTACCATTTTAATGGCGTTCGATCAACATTCGTCCTTGGGGCACGACCGAGTTGTTTCAAATCGTCAACATTCCCTCAATAGAGACTTCGGAGGCGTAGCGCAGGGTGAAAATGACCATTTTCTCATTTCCGAGGCCTACCCTC
>CALCHM010000012.1 GCA_937901345.1 uncultured Prevotella sp.
TGGCAATTGACCATAACATGCTGCTCATGTCGCTCATGCGCAAAGTGGCACGCAAACACGGGTTCAGATGCTTGCTTCACGAAAAGCCCTTTGCCGGCATTAATGGTAGCGGCAAACATAACAACTGGTCGCTCGTGACCAACAACGGCATCCTGCTTCACGCCCCTGGAAAAACACCCGAAGAAAACTTGCGCTTCATCACCTTCATCGTTGAAACGCTCATGGGGGTTTACCGCCACAATGGTGTTTTAAAAGCGTCAATTATGAGCGCTACTAACGCTCCACGCCTCGGTGCTTGCGAAGCGCCTCCCGCCATTATCTCTAGTTTCTTGGGGTCACAAATTTCAGAACTCCTCAACAAGATTGAGCACGCCACAAGCGACGACCTCTTCATCATGGAAGGCAAACATGCCGTACGCCTCGACGTGCCCCAAATTCCAGAACTCAGCGTGGACGACACCGACCGCAACCGCACCTCACCTTTTGCATTTACGGGCAACCGCTTTGAATTCCGTGCTACAGGTTCAAGTGCGAACCCCGCAAGCACAATGATAGCACTCAATGCCGCTGTGGCGGAAGCACTCACAGAGTTTAAAGAGCGCGTAGATCAACGCTTGGCAAATGGCGAAGAACGCATAAGTGCCATCTTGCAGGTGTTGCGCGAAGACATCAAGGTGTGTCGCCCCATCCATTTCGACGGAAATGGGTATTCTGACGAATGGCGCGCAGAAGCAGCAAAGCGCGGATTGGATTGCGAAGGTTCTACACCCCTCGTTTATGACCGCTATCTTGACGCCGCTTCAGTGAAGATGTTTGAACGTATGAACATCATGACAAAGGCCGAATTGGAAGCGCGCAACGAAATCAAGTGGGAAACTTATTTCAAGAAGGTGCAAATCGAATCACGCGTATTAGGCGATATCTGTTTGAACCACATCATCCCCGTGGCAACAAAATATCAAAGCGTGCTCGTTGACAACATCTTGAAGATTCAAAGTTGCTTCCCCAAGGAAAAAGCCTCTGAACTTACGGCATACAACGTAGGACTCGTGGAGAAAATCAACCACCATGCTCACATGATTGTGACCAAGGTAAACGAAATGATTGAAACCCGTAAGCGCTTGAATCGCATCACCGATATTCGCGAAAGAGCCATTGCTTATCACGATGAAGTGGCGCCCTACATTGACGGTTCGCAAAGCATCCGCCAGCACATTGATGAACTCGAACTCATTGTGGAAGACGATATGTGGACGCTCCCCAAATACCGCGAATTGCTCTTTATTAGATAAATCCATTAAACACACCCCTATTACATTCATCACACTATGAAGTTTAAGTCTTTCTTTATCTCAGCGTTGCTGTTGCTCGTTGGCGTTAACGCTATGGCACAAAGTCCCGAGACTCTGAATTTACGCGATATTACCAATGGTGCCTACTCACCTCAATACATCTATGGTGTCACCCCCATGAACGATGGCGAGACCTACACACAACTCTCTGCCGACCACAAGCGCATCATCCGCCGTTCGTTTAAAACAGGCAAAGAGGTGGGAGTTGTCTTCGACGTGGAGCAAGCACGTGGTCCCGTAAAGTTGCATGCCATTGATGGTTATACGATGTCGCCCGACGAAAGTCGCATCCTCTTGCGCACACAAACAAAGTCAATCTACCGCCACTCTTACACAGCTGTCCACTACATTTATAGCGTTGAAAACAAGTCTTTCGAAGCGCTCTCAGATGGTGGTCCTCAGCAGGTGCCCCTCTTCTCGCCCGATGGCAATCTCATTGCTTTCGTGAGAGACAACAACCTCTTCTTGGTAAAATTGCTCTTCGGTAATGCCGAAAGTCAAATTACCAAGGACGGCAAGTTTAACGAAGTCTTAAACGGTATCCCCGACTGGGTGAATGAGGAGGAGTTTTCAACCAATCGTTCGTTCGACTTCTCTGCCGATAGCAAAATGCTCGCATGGGTGCGCTACGACGAAAGCAAGGTGCCCGTTTATAGCATGACGATGTATCAAGGTGCAGCACCTGCTTACAATCAATATGCCGACTATCCTGGCGCTTATGCCTATAAATACCCCGTAGCAGGCGCTCAAAATGCCGATGTAAAGGTGTTGACCTTTGACATCCAAAGTCGCCGCATCAACGAAATGCAACTCCCCCTTGAGAAGGAGGGCTACATCCCTCGCATCAAGTTTACGAGCGACCCTGAAAAGTTGGCTATCGTAACCCTCAACCGCCACCAGAGCGTGATGAACATCTACATGGCCAACCCACGTTCAACGGTTTGCAAACTCGCACTTCAAGAAGCCAATGCTGAGGGCAAATATGTTAAGGAAGATGCTTACGCTGCGCTTAAATTCTTCGATGGTGGTTTCGCAATGGTGTCTGACCGCACCAAGTTCCGCCACATTTACCTCTACAACCTTAACGGTCAACTGCTACGCCAAGTCACTCAGGGCAATTTTGACGTTACCGACTTCTACGGTTACGACCTCAAGACAGGTAAGTGCTACTACGCATCATGTCAGGAAAGTCCGCTCCGCCGTGCTGTTTATGTGACCGACAAGAAGGGCAAGACACTTAAACTCTCAACAGAGGTCGGTACCAACGCTGCAACCTTCTCTAAGGACTTTAAGTACTTTATGAACGTCTATTCAGCTGCTGGCGTACCTCCCGTGACAACTCTTTGCGACGCTACAGGTAAGCGCCTCACTACCCTTCTCGACAATGCCGACTTGCGCCAAAAAGTGCAAGCACTCGGCACAAAAGCAGAATTCTTCACCTTTACAACGTCTGAAAACGTTTCGCTCAATGGTTGGATGGTAAAACCCAGCAACTTTGATCCCTCTAAGAAATATCCCGTAATCATGTATCAATACTCAGGACCTGGTTCACAGGAAGTGAAAGATGCTTGGGGATTGGGCATGTATGGCGGAGCCATCTACGAAACATACATGGCACAACAGGGTTTCATCTTCGTTTGTGTTGACGGACGTGGCACGGGCGCTCGCGGTTCTGACTTCGAGAAATGCACCTACCTCCGTTTGGGTGAATTAGAATCACGTGACCAGGTTGAAACAGCCATTTATCTCGGGTCACTCCCCTATGTTGACGCTCAAAATATAGCAATTTGGGGATGGAGTTTCGGTGGATTCAACACACTCATGGCTATGTCTGAAGGTCGCCCCGTATTCAAAGCAGGTGTTGCCGTTGCAGCACCCTCAAACTGGAAGTATTACGACACGGTTTATACTGAACGCTACATGCGTACACCCGCTGAAAATGCTGAAGGTTATGCCATCAACCCCATTCAGCGTGCAGCCAACTTGAGCGGCAACCTCCTCCTCATTCACGGCACTGCTGACGATAACGTACATTATCGCAACTGCACAGAAGTGGCTGAAGCATACGTGCAAAACGGAAAGCAATTCGACATGCAGGTGTACACCAATCGCAATCACTTCATCAATGGCGGACAAACGCGTTTCCACCTCTTCACACGCATTTCAAACTTCTTCGTTGAACAGTTGAAGCAGCAATAAGCGAGACAAGTCTCTATAATTTCAATAGTTACTGTAGTTTCTATAATCTCATATTCAAAAAACAATGAAATACCTCATAGCCTCAGACATCCACGGTTCAGAAATTGCGCTTGACCGCGTGCTCGACTATTTCCACCGCGAACAATGCGATATGCTCGTGCTCCTCGGTGACCTGCTCAACTTTGGTCCTCGAAACGGTCTTCCCGAAGGTCACAACCCACAGGCCGTTGCTGACAAACTCAATCAACATGCCGATCGCATCGTAGCAATTCGTGGCAATTGTGATAGCGAGGTCGACCAAATGCTGCTCCACTTCCCCATCATGGCAGACTATGCCATCATCGTGGACGAAGGCAAGCGTCTCTTCCTTACACACGGTCATAAATACACGCCCGAAAATACCACCCACCTTAACTTCGATGCCCTTTTCTACGGACATACGCACGTTAAGGAACTCTACAAATCCAACCAGGGCAAAATCATCTGCAATGTCGGTTCCGTAACCTTCCCCAAAGCGGGCAATCCTCCCTCCTTCGCCGTTTATGAAGCAGGGAAAATCAAGTTGGTGAAGGCATAATTCAACTCATCCAAACAAGGCGTATAGGTCAAAAGCACAGCACTTTTATAACCTATACGCCTTTTTTTGTCTTGTATGAAAATGGTCATAAAGAAAACGAAGGATGAACCAAGGCAATCCTGGCACATCCTTCGTTGACTTATATTTCTCTAATTTAAGATTACAGCATTATTTAGTACGGCAAATCTCCAAAGGGAGGAGGTTGTAGGCCGAGGGGTTCATCCATAGCGGGAGCATGTGTGTTCATCGTTGAACTGAACTCTTCACCAGGAACTGGAATGTATGCTTCATCACGATCTTGGAAGCGTGTGAACTGTCCCTTGAAGGAGAGGAGCACATCGCCGACGGCACCGTTACGGTGTTTAGCAATGATGATTTCAGCCATGCCTCGGAGGTCACGACCTTGTGAGTCGGTATAAATCTTGTAATACTCAGGACGGTGAATGAAGCACACCATGTCCGCATCTTGCTCGATGGCACCAGATTCGCGTAGGTCACTAAGTTGAGGACGCTTGTCACCGTCTGGACGATTTTCTACACCACGGTTAAGCTGTGAAAGGGCGATGATGGGAATATTAAGTTCTTTTGCCAACCCCTTGAGTGCACGCGAAATAGTGGAGACTTCTTCTTGGCGACTTCCATAGCCCATACCCGAGGCGTTCATTAATTGAAGGTAGTCAATCATGATGATTTCCACGTGATGTTCTTGACAAAGTCGACGTGCCTTGGTTTGGAATTCAAACACGGAGAGCGAAGGGGTGTCGTCAAGAAATAGGGGTTTGCCGTAGAGTTTCTTCATACGGTTGTCCAAGCGTTGCCATTCATCGGGATGAAGTTGCCCTGTTTTGAGTTTCTCCGACTCAATTTCTGTAACGTTGGAGATGATACGATTCATCAACTGAACGTTAGCCATTTCGAGCGAAAAGAAAGCTAGGGGTCTGCCTTGGTCGATAGCTATGTTTTTAGCCATGCTGAGCGCAAAGGCGGTCTTACCCATTGCGGGTCGGGCCGCGAGAATAACAAGGTCGGAAGCTTGCCACCCTGAGGTCATTTTGTCGAGATCCTTAAACCCTGTAGAAATACCCGAAAGACCATCGCTTCGTGAGGATGCCTTCTTCAACATTTCGTAGGCATCGTTAAGCACGGGGTCGATCTGCGTATATTGCTTTTTGAGGTTTTGCTGACTGAGCGTAAACAAACTGCCTTCGGCCTCTTGCATGAGTAGGTCAATGTCTTGTGTGGCGTCAAAAGCTTTCGTTTGAATGTTACTCGTGTAAGTAATCAACTGACGCGCCAATGACTTTTGAGCAATGATACGCGAGTGGTAAACGATGTGTGCCGAAGAGGAAACCATGCCCGAAAGTTGCGTGATATAATAGCGTCCACCAGCCTCTTCTAATACACCCATATGCTCCAATTCATCAACTACCGTAAGGATATCTGAGGGTTTCTGGTGAAGATTAAGATGGGTGATGGCTTCAAAAATATACTTATGACGGATATCGTAAAAACTATCTGGTTTAAGTATGTCAGAAATCTGGGCATAAGCCTCAGACTCAATGAGCAAGGCGCCAATAACCGCCTGTTCGAGTTCAGGCGCTTGAGGTTGAAGATGCCCAAAATTTTCGAGGTCGGATTTGGGTTTTGCTTTCGTTCGGCGAGGTGTATTTTGTTGCATATTCAGTATCTTATCGAAGGTTCGTTAATATAAAATATTTGGTGCTCAAAGGCATTTTTGGAATCATTGTTCCAACATCCTCGTATAGCACCCTAAATGAGGCGCCGTGGGTTGTGGAAGTCCTTCACGGTCGAAGGGATAAGTGCGTTGCGTAATGAGCGGGTCGGCCGCACCTATGGCAACAGATGCAGAGTCTAGATAGAAGGAGTACGTGAGTCGGTCAAGGTCGAAAGCTGGGAAGAAATTATCCGCTTTTGACACGGCGTTGTCTGATGTATCCCAAAGGCAATTTACCACCTCCGGTGCCTCATATTTAGGCGTATTGAGCAAGCAATTCTGGAAAGTATAGTTAAACGCCAATTGCTCATCTCCACGGTTGCCCATGATTTCATCGTTGGAGTATCCCGTGATGATGGAATTCTGAATAACTAAACGCTCAAGGGGATATTTCAGATCGCCATTAACATTGGAGAATTTAAGTGCAACACCTCTATCCGTTGTGAATGCATAAAATTGTCCAATCGTGGCATGCACCATCTGAACATCACCTCCTAACACGCTTACACAATCGCCACCAGCATTGGTGAGTTGCGAGTTTCCGACGCGACATTTAACATGATGGAGCGTCAACAGATTGCCACTCATATTATGGATGATGCTGTTTTCAAGACACAATTTCTCAACGTCTGTACTTGAACTATCGCATAGTAGACCGTAGTCACCGCTATGAATGTCTGCAAAATTGATGTGATTACCAAAACTCTGGTGTTTGATATGTATGCCGCCCCATTGTCCGGGAATGCAATCGTAGGACTGGTTGGTAAACATATTCCCCAATCGGTCGCCTCGGAAAACAACATTGGCATCAACCTCACCGTTCACGCATAAGGAACCATAAACAACGAGCGATGCCCCTTTATGAAAGAACAGACGAGCACCGGGTTGAATAGTCAAAACACCACCCTCACGCACTACAAGACTATCCAGAATTTGATAAGGACGACGTGCGTAAAGCGTATCGTCAGAAACTATTTCATGACTTTCTAATTTGATCACATCAAGACCGTGAACTTCTAACGGCAACTCCTGCACTACCCCACTCGCTAATTGAAGCTGCAACTTATCAGTGTGGGCAACGGGTGAATCTGCGTCGGAAAGTGGCGGAAAGGCATTTACAAAGATGCGCAAACTATCGCCCGAACGCACTTCAAAATCAGTAGCACTCCCCTGCTCCAAACTTGTGCCATCTATGTTTACGCGAAATACGCTCTTTGCACCATGTAGCAGCGAGACAGAAGATATACACACGGCAGAACGGTTGGGATTATATACCTGAATGGTGCGCGTATGAGCCAATTCGCCAGAAATGAGTGTGTCAAAATCTAAAGTGTCGACCGAAAAGTGGAGCACATCAGAAGGAGACGTAGAAAAATCCTCGTCTCTTAAACAAGACGAGAATACGCATAGCAGGAATAGAAAGGGAGAAAACTTACGCAAAATCATGGTATAAAGAAAAAGAGGCAGGAACTGATTGGAACGAACAGTTCGCTGCCTAAAATTCAAAAAACTATAGATGTTGTAAGGGTGCTTGTCGACGAATAGTTGTTTTCAACTCTGTACCCTTATGTTTGGGGCGCCATTCGAAAATATCGTCCTTGTGTAGCGGTCGGATGTAGTCAAACCATGTGAAATTCTCCAAAACGGAATGTTCGCGTGGTGCCATGCCTATGCCATAAAATAAACCAGAAGAAGCGGGAGTCCAGATGCGTTGCAACTTGCGTTGCTCAAGCGACATCTTGAGTTTTGCAGTTTCCATATAGAGTTGATACAGCACAAGACTATCCTTCTCTAAAGGAAATTGAATCACCCTAACGTTACCTTCAGCAAAATTTTCGTGCATGTTGCCATCCTTGAAATAAGCACGCATTTGATGACCACTAACTTGATTGAAATGCGCACTATCAACTTGTTCTACAAGCAATGCCTGACGATTGATATACACACTATCTACACTCTCGTTATTGAAATAGACATCGATTTGCTCACCCAAGATTTGACGATTGTCACTCCACACAATAGGGTCGGTATAGAGCGAAAGTAAACGTGAAGCACTATTAAATGAAAGACTATCACAAACTGCTTGAACATCTTTTCGATAAGCACGAACATGATAGAACCCTTCAACGAGACGACTAACAGAGTCGGTGTCAAGATTAAACGTAGTCATTTTGATGGTATCTGCATGCATAAAAAGCGTGTCTGGACCTGCAGAATAATCAATAACAACAGCATCATCATAACATAACGCTTCTCCAGTCAATTCATTGTACCACACGTAGTTTCCCTTAAGAATATTCTTATTCGTATGGTCGTTGTAGATAATCTTATTATACGCATAGACATCACCCGTCTGCTTGTTATATACCACACTATCGCCGGTCATCACGCGTCCGTTTCCGGTCATAATAGAACGATGGAACAATTTCGCTAATTCTAAATTCGTGTTGTAATATCCCAATTCGGTGTAGATACGATTTTTTCCGTTATGAATGTTTGAGGGACCTATAACCTTTGCCCACTTCGTGTTGGTGTTATACTTCAAAGTGTCGCTATAAACAGTATAATTAGGTCCATTAAGCGTTACGCTATAGAAAAAATTGGCCTCTCTCGTGTTCGTAAAATATTCACCAAAGTCTGAGGTAAGCGTGTTGGGAACATCTACTAGCGTGCCACCTTCAAAGAAATAACCTTTGCTTAAAAGTCGGTCATAATCCAAACTATCGGTGGTGAGTTTTCGATCATAGTGCATTAATTCAACGTTATAACGCATATAAGCAATCATGTTCTCACCATCATAATACAAAGAGTCGCCAACAAGAGTGAGCGTATCGCCCTGTTGTATACGCACACTACCAACGGCCTCGAAAGAATTGGAGTTGCTATAATAAATGGCACTATCACAATACATATCGAAAGTACCATGCGTGAATTTTACGTTTCCGCTCAATCTGTGCGCACCAGGAAAGAGGAAATCATTATACTCCATGTTATCGGCATGATCAATATGTACCTTCTCTTTCTCGGGTTTTGCGGGATTAACTTCACTACGCAGGTTTGAAAAAGCAGTCGTCTGGACAAGTCCCCAAACAAGAAGAAGGAGTCCCGCCCAAACAACAGTTTTTCTATGATTTGATGAATTCACAATAATAGAAGTAGTATAAGTTATAGGTATTTTACATCATCCAATTCGGATATTCAAACGTACAATTTCTCCACTCTGGATTTATGCGCACAAAGGTGGATTTTTGCTTTTCTTCAATCCATTTTTTACGCATTTCCATGCTTCTTTTTGAAACAACGGCATCCTTTAATATTTGGAAGTCTTCCGTGACGTTTGCACGATGGGCTGGAATTCTGCTTTTAAGTTTTATGATAGCGCAGATATCTTGTCCCTGATTGTTTTTATAAATGAAAGCATCGGAAATTTCACCTTCATTCATAAGTTCAACTTTACGAGCAATTTCTGTTGGCAGATCTTTCATAGCGAAACGCGATGTCACTTTACGCGTCATCATGTCTGTGTTTACCATAATGCCGTGATTATTGCGTGTATCCTTATCATCAGATAGTTGGAGCGCTCCTTCTTCAAAACTAAAAGCCCCTCTTTCAATATCAGCAGCAATCGAATCCAATCGTGCTAACTCTTTTGTATAAACACTATCTGCAATCTCAGGTTTCAACAAAATATGTCGGAAATTCGCCTTATCACCCTTTTTATCAATCAATTGTATGATGTGATAACCAAACTCTGTACGGACAATTTTTGAAACTTTTTTGGGGTCGTTAAGCGCAAATGCCACGTTTGAGAACTCTGGTACAAACTGATTTCTACCACTATACCCTAACTCACCACCTAAACGTGCAGAACGTGGGTCTTGCGAGTAGATTTTTGCTAATGTTGAGAATTCTGTTTGACCTTCATTCACGCGGGTTGCAAAATCACGCAACTGCTCTTCGATACGTTCAATTTCTTGACGTGTAGCTCGAGGATGAGTAGTGATAATTTGCACTTCTACTTGTGTAGGAATGAGAGGTAAACTATCTTCAGGAAGTTTGCTAAAGTAAGCACGCACCTCAGCAGGTGTCACTTTAACATTGCCAAACAACTTACCTTCAATCTGTTGAATTAAGGCTCTTTGTCGACAAGTCTTCTTCAATTTTTCTCTCAATTGAGGAATAGACAAATGGAAGTGTTTTTCCACATTTTCTCGAGATCCAAGATTCTGAACAAAAAAGTCTATACGTTCATTCGCCTCCTTAAGCACATTTGCCTCACTTACTTCTATAGAATCAAGAGCAGCCTGATGTAAGAATAATTTCTGAATCGCTAATTGCTCGGGTATAGTGCAATAGGGATTTTCAAAAGGTTTGCCTTCCATTTCTGCTTGTAGGCGAGTTTCTTCAACATCTGAGAGCAAAATGGGGTCGTCACCAACCACCCAAATAACCTCATCAACAACGTTTATCTGCGCATGAACTACTAATGTAACAAGACAAAGAAGCGACAATAGTATGCGATTCATAAATCCAATTTTATTTTAAAGTTTCAAGAACTTCTTGATAAATAATCACACGATCTTGATACTTTTTTCGTAAACTTTCAATCCAAAGCTTTTCAGCTTGTTGTGTATAATCGTTAATTACTTTTGACTTTACATCGATATAGGAAGTAGGTTGCTTCTTCATCTTTCCAACAACATCATACATGCTGTATTTACGCAAAGTTTTAGCAACTTCACCCTTAAACTTCTTAGTATCTATGTATTTATTTTCACCTTTCTTGCATAAATAAGGTCCTTGAACTAAGCAAACTACGCTATCTTTATTCACTTCTTCCTTAATAGCCTTACGCCAATCACCATCAGCATATTTCTTCAAGACCTTCTTTGCTTTTTTCAGCACCTTTTTGTCGTTGGCATGAATTACAAAACCATCAAAACGAGGTTCTTCCCATGCATACTGCTTCTTGTTTGCCTTAAAGTAAGCATTCAATGCAACAATATCGTTAGCAGCCTTATCCCAAACATTATTTTTTACAACTTCGTAAAGGAGGAGACCATCGTAATATTCATTAACAAGATACTGAAGTTCAGGATTATTCGCCACACCTTCCTGAAGTAATTGTTTCATCACATCTTCACGCGTTAGCGTTCCCTTCGATGCAGCAATAACCTTCTGAATTTTATACTCAGCAGAAGCATCTTCAATACCCTGTTGCTTCAGCGCATCAATAATCACTCCTTTTAATGACTCGTATGATTCTAACGACTTACGTTCCTTCATGTAGATGATGTGATAACCTACAGGCGAAAGTACGGGAGCAGACATTTGACCTTCTTGCAATGCGTATGCAGCATCTTCAAATTCTTTAATTGTGTTTCCAGGTCCAATCCATGGCAACAATCCACCATTACGAGCAGTACCTTGATCGTCGCTACAAAGTTTGGCAACTTGAGCAAAATCATTACCTGATTGAAGAACATTGTAAATTGAATCCGCCTTCTGTGCAGCCAATTTACGCTCTTGATCGGTTGCATTTTGTTTTACCAACACCAAAATGTGAGCAGGTCTTATCAAATCAAAACCATGTAACTTATTCTTAATATCAGAATACTGCAAACGTGCAATAGAGTCAATAAAACAGGTATCAATCATTAAAGGAGTGAGTTGCATATCGCGATATTGGCGGAATTCGTTAATAAACGAAGTTAACGTATCCATGCCAAGCGATTCTGCCTCTACAACCTTTAACTTATAGTCAACATACATCTGAACATACTCTTCAATGCTCTTCTGTTCTACAGCACCTTCAACACTATTATTCTTATTGTAGGAATATTCAAATTCAGCCTTGGTAATCTTTTTACCATTAACCTTCATTAATACAGGATTTGACTCTTGAGCATTTGAAAACAAAGAAAATGCTATAGAGCAAAGAATAAATGAGATTTTCTTCATATAAAAAATTACGAGTAGTTTAGATTTATGAACAAATGTGTAACTATGAAAATTATAAAGTTTGAAATCCCATTCCACACCTTAGAATTTTCACACTTACACATTTAGTTCGTGATTCTCTACTTATTAGTTATCACTACGTGAATAGTTAGGCGCTTCACTTGTAATTGTGATGTCATGAGGATGACTTTCAAGGACACCAGCATTCGTAATGCGTGTGAAACGTGCTTTCCAAAGATCATTAATCGTTGCTGCTCCGCAATAACCCATACCTGAACGCAATCCACCAACGAGTTGGTAAATCACTTCTTGAACGGTGCCCTTATAAGGAACACGTCCTGCGATACCTTCTGGTACAAGTTTCTTCGCTTCTGTCACGCCACCCTGGAAATAACGGTCCTTAGATCCATTTTCCATAGCTTCCAAAGATCCCATACCACGATATGCCTTAAACTTTCTACCATTGAAAATGATAGTATCACCAGGAGATTCTTCACAACCAGCCACCAAAGAACCAATCATTACACAGTAACCACCAGCTGCAATGGCCTTAACAATATCACCAGAATAACGCAAACCACCGTCAGCAATGAGAGGTACACCAGTACCTTCAAGCGCCTTAGCAACATCATAAACGGCAGAAAGTTGAGGTACACCAACACCAGCAACAACACGAGTTGTACAGATTGACCCAGGACCAATACCAACCTTCACGCCGTCAGCACCTGCTTCAACAAGAGCCTTAGCTGCTTCACCAGTTGCAACATTACCTACAACAATATCAACATTCTTAAAGCGTTCCTTAGCAAGTTTCAATCTATCAATAACACCTTTAGAATGACCATGAGCAGTATCAATAATAATTGCGTCAACTCCAGCATTTACCAAAGCTTCCATACGTTCAAGAGTATCTGCTGTTACACCTACACCAGCCGCAACGCGCAAACGTCCCTTTTCATCCTTACAAGCCATGGGTTTATCCTTTGCTTTTTGAATATCTTTGTAAGTAATCAAACCAATGAGGCGATTTTCCTTATCAACTACGGGAAGTTTCTCAATCTTATTTTCCTGAAGAATTTGACTCGCCGCGATAAGATCAGTCTGCTGAGTTGTAGTCACCAAATTCTCAGAAGTCATTACTTCATCAATCAACTTATTTGCGTCACGTTCAAAGCGCAAGTCACGATTGGTAACAATACCAACAAGATGCATATCATCGTCAACAACAGGTATACCACCGATGTGATATTCGCTCATCAAGGCCAATGCATCGCCTACAGTAGATCCGCGCTTAATTGTTACAGGATCATAAATCATGCCGTTTTCAGCACGTTTCACAATAGCCACTTGACGCGCCTGATCTTCGATAGACATATTTTTGTGAATAACTCCAATTCCACCTTCACGTGCAATTGCAATGGCCATTTTTGCTTCTGTAACAGTATCCATAGCAGCTGTCACAAAAGGTATCTTAAGTTCAATATTACGAGAGAATTTAGTACCCAAATTTACCATGAAAGGCAAAACCTCTGAATAGGCAGGAACAAGAAGCACATCGTCAAATGTAAGACCATCCATCACAATACGGTCAGCAATAAAATTAGAAGCCATAACAATTGTATTTTTACTAACGTCGGCGAAAACGGATATATTCCGCCTAGCGTTTGGTGATTAATATTAGCGCAAAGTTACACATTTATCTCTAATATTAGATACAATCAAGACTCTTTTTTAGTTGCCTATTATGCTATTTTAAACGATAATTATACTACACAGATTCACACATAATAGTAACCATATTGTATATCAGATTTTAATTATTCTAGACACACTCAGAATAAGTCACCCTTTTATGAATGAAAGATAAAACTCATGAGGCACCAAGTTATATATAAAAGAAAAAAAACTCCCACAATTCACAGATTGCAGGAGTTGAAACATTGTGTAAAATATGCTATATAATTTTACGATTATTATGATACAAAACTTATTGAATTACACCTAATTCACGGAACACCTTAGAGAGTTTTTCAACAGCTGTATCAACTTGTTCTTTCGTATGAGTAGCCATAAGTGCGACACGCACCAAAGTGTCTTGTGGCGCACATGCAGGAGGTATTACAGGATTGATAAATACTCCTTCCTCAAAGGCCATCATAGTAGCGGCGAACGTCTTTTCTGTATCGCGAACATAAAGCGGAATAATAGGACTCTCTGTATCGCCAATTTCAAATCCTGCTTCACGGAACTTTACCAACGCATAATTTGTAACATCCCAAAGCGCAGCAATACGTTCAGGTTCTGCTTGAATAATACGCAATGCTTCAAGAGCAGCAGCAGTTGCCGCGGGAGTGTTTGAAGCAGAGAAAATGTACGTACGACACGTATGACGGATCCAGTTAATAATAGTACTATCAGCTGTAATAAAACCACCGATACTTGCGAGCGACTTTGAGAAGGTCCCCATAATCAAGTCCACTTCATCCGTCAAACCAAAATGATCACAAACACCACGACCGTCACGACCAAACACCCCTACTCCATGAGCTTCATCCACCATGATAGTTGCATTGTACTTTTTCTTCAAACGTACGATTTCAGGCAGATTACAGAGGTCACCTTCCATTGAAAAAACGCCATCAACAACAATCAACTTAACGGCATCGGGTTCACAACGCTGCAACTGCTTTTCAAGGTCAGCCATATCATTGTGTTTAAATTTCAATTGTTTTGCCATTGAGAGGCGACGACCATCTATAATAGATGCATGGTCACGATCATCACAAATGATATAGTCATTGCGTCCGCAAAGACATGCAATTACACCAGAATTTACGGTAAAACCAGTTGAGAAGCACAAAGCCTCATCTTTACCCATAAATTTAGCGATTTCTTTTTCAAGAACAACGTGAAGGTCAAGCGTTCCATTCAAAAAACGACTACCTGCACATCCAGAACCGTACTTATCCAAAGCATCCTTAGCAGCCTTGATGATACGTTCATCACCTGGAAGTCCTGTATACGCATTTGAACCAAACATCAAAACACGATGTCCACCCATCTCAACTTCGGTACCTTGCTTACCATCTATTTCGCGAAAATAGGGATACATTCCCTGTTCCATCAGTTCTTGAGGAAGCGTATATTGCGCTAATCTTTCTTGAAGTAAACCCATAATATAATAATGTGTATAAAAATCACTAAAAATGCAGCATGTTTTTCTCGCTATACAAGTGTTTACGAGCAAGCATGCAAAACTTTCGTGCAAAAGTACAATTTTCGTATGATATTCTCAGCGATTCTAACAAAAAAACTACGCAAAACCAACAAGTTTGTGCAAAATAACGCTTTTTCATAACCTCAATCTAGATGCAACAAGAGATTTTCATTAACTTTGTCGATACCATTTACGTTAAGTATTTTAAAGTATTCTCAAGCATTATTTTTAAAATCATGCAATCAATTCTCTTCATCATCAACCCCAAATCTGGAACGGACAAAAAGATATATATCCGCCAGAGCATTGGTAGAAATATTGATACGAGCAAGTACGCCTATAAGGTGCGCTATACGGAGTATGCAGGACATGCTGAAGAAATTGCACGCGAAGCAGCAGAAGCGGGAGTTGATATTGTTGTAGCGGTGGGAGGAGACGGAACGGTAAACGAAGTTGCACGTTCGCTGATTCATACGAATACCGCATTAGGGATTATTCCCTGCGGAAGTGGCAACGGACTTGCGCGCCACCTGCAATTACCGATCGACCCCGAAGGTGCCATCAAGATGATAAACGAAGGATGCATCAAGTCTCTTGACTATGGCACCATGAATAATTTACCCTTTTTCTGCACGTGTGGCATGGGGTTTGACGCCTTTATAAGCATGAAATTTGCCAATAGCGGAAAGCGTGGTCTCATATCATACATTGAAAACACACTACGCGAAACGCTAACTTACAAACCTGACACGTACACTCTCACTTTTGACGACCAAGAAATTGAGCAACAAGCGTTTGTTATTGCTTGCGCCAATGCTTCACAATATGGTAACAATGCCTTTATTGCACCAGCTGCGACTATGAGTGACGGACTTATGGACATTATTGTTCTAGAACCCTTCACCGCCATTGAAGCACCTCAATTAGCATTGCAACTTTTCAATGGGACACTCACAACCAATAGCAGGGTAAAAACTTTCAAAGCAAAAAAAGTACGCATAAGCAGAAAGGGAGATGATCCAGTACATGTTGATGGCGATCCGCTCATGACGGGTAAAGATATTGAAGTTGAAATCCACGCTAAGGGGATTAAGATGGTGGTCAATCCCGGTGCTCCTTCTAGACGTCTCAATCTCATTCAAGTTTTTTCTGACCAATTGAACGAATTCCCGCAACACCTCATCGACATGAACACAGAGATTGCGCGAACAAGCGAAAAAAACATCAAACAGTTTAATAAATCAGTTTTAGAAAAACTTAAACCCAAGGATTGAATGACGACAAATACAAGAACAAATAGTCACCATACGATAATAAGGCATCAATCAACAAGATGACGTAAATATGCAGTGCTTACTTTAAATATAATAACACATCAAGAGGGTGTGTCGAAATGCAAAATTTCGGCACACCCTCTTGATGTGTAAGAGTGAGTAAAATGCAAGGCGCTGAAATGGAGGATGAAGGGAGTGTACTGAAGTACATGACCAAATCCGAAATTGAGGAGCAACGCAGCAGTTTGCTCATTATGACACAACGCCTTGTGAAAGGGTTAATAATAGTTTTTTACGTATTGTTCACCAGCAATTTCTGCAACGTGCGAACCTGTGTATTTGCGGTCTACTTCTTTACTGAAATGTTTTAATTCATCTTCTATAAAACCGCACTTTTCACATTTGTAGTAATATCTGTAGGAATCCACTTTATAGGTGACGTCGTAATTCAGAAATTCATAAGTGGTGTAATCACGAGCCATCGTACGCTGATTTTCCTTAGAGGTTGAGGTTGTTGTACGTCCAGAACTGTATGTAGTTTTTGTCGTTACCTCCGTCCATTCTCTCCATTTTTGAGTGCGCTGTCCCAACATTTTACCACGAACGATATCGCGTCCTGTATGATATCTGGTTTCTACAAACTCTCGGTGATCATAATCGATTGTAAACATTTCTCGGCATTGGGGACAACGCTGGTGTGGGAAATGTCCCAGCGGACTCTTTGCAAGCGTAAAGGCATACCAACCAGTAATGATGATGAACAAAGCAAATATTGGGAACATTCCCCATGCCATCATAACAATACTCCATACGTAGCATGAAATAGCCGTTACGACAAACATCAGCACCATTACATGCTTGTCATCCAAATTCTTGAACACCTTTGGATACTTTAGCAACCACCCCATAATCCAAACGGGGAGCGCTGCTGTTCCAAATATCCAGAAGAATCCTACCACCAACATCAGAATCATTAATACCACCATCAGAATGGTTTCAACTGTTGTAGGGTTAACGAACTGAATAGGTACATAGCGCGTACCACGAAGTAAGAAACTCGTAAGATCTGCATCAATGATAGTGCTTGACAAAGGCAAGACCTTAAGCCACCAAGCAGCGCGATCGGTTGGGCGGGCGAAAGCAACTGATGCGACCAACGAGTCTTTGCTAAATGTCACATTAGGAGTCCACATCTTACCCGTACTGGGTTCAAAGGCCTGCCAATTATATTGTACTAAGATGCTATCTCTAGTAACGTGCACTAAAGAGGGTGAACCAAACTTCTCATTGAGTTCAGTCAGCGTTCCGCCTTCACAAGATTCTAGGAACTTCTCTTGTGTGCTCACGCCAACAATAGTACCATCTTCAAAATCATACGCTGTCCATCCTTCTAACGCAGGAACAAAGTCGGACGTCGATCTTATACACTCTTCACCCTCAGCATTTATGTAACTGTATTCATAAATCAAACTTCCCGTCCATACGGCCTTCTGAATACGAACTGTGTCACCCACATCATCGCCTTCAATCAACACTTGTTTGATATTGGGCATATCCGAGGCATCAATCCATCCCACGTCTCCACGTCGAGTTTCTACCAACCACCCCTGACCGTAGGAACTTTGTCCGATGGCCATCACTCTGACGCTATCTCCAGCTTGTAGTATAGTGGTTAACGTGTCATTATTAAACTCTTGTCGGAGGTAAGCATTCTGTTCTAAGCAGAGTACCGGACCATCTTTTTTGAGTTCGTAAGAAGAACTATACCAAATGATACCCCCCCAAGAGAGTAAAGCCAGAATAATTGCGATTAGACATCGGCGTGGAGGATTCGATGTTTGTAATAATAAACTTTTAAGTCCCATAATATTGATATAAATTGGTGTTAATATGCAGTACATAGAAACAATCTCAGAAGCATCTGAGTCGTTCATTATTTGCAAATGTAATAAAAGAATCATAAAAAAATAGTAGCGTCACAATAAAATCAAGATTAACCTTAAAAGTCAATGATAAATAATGTATTGAAGGCTTTTGTGATACAAATATTCCGAGATGTAACCTGCATAAAAGTGAGGTTTTATGAGAATTACACAAGTGTTTTAATGCAGATTTATCTAACTTTGCAACGCTGAATCGGCCAAGATAATATTTATATGAAACACAATCGTACGATACAAACAGAACTCACTTCAGACGGGAGTCAGACGCTATATATCCCAGAAATTGACGAGCATTACCATTCCGTGAAGGGTGCGGTAACCGAATCCCTGCATGTATATCTCAAACTCGGTTTTGAACAGGTGCTTCAAAGGGCAACTTGCGCACCGAGCATTCGTGTATTCGAAGTTGGATTTGGCACCGGACTTAATGCACTTTTAACGCTTGAAGCCACGCAACACCAGCAGGCGAAGGTTGTTTATACTTCAGTTGAACTATACCCGCTCGATTGGAAAGAAGCCCAAATACTAGCATACGGCGATCCTAAAACTTTCAAACGCATTCATGAGCAACCCTGGAATCAGGAGATGGCGATTACCGACAACTTCACGCTCCATAAAATTCAAGGTGATATTCTTCAAATGGAGATTCCCGTGGCTGACGTGGTTTATTTCGACGCTTTCGCTCCTGAGAAGCAACCTGAATTGTGGACACCCACGCTTTTCCGTCGCATTTACGAAGCGATGACGCCAGGTGGGGTGTTGACAACATATTGTGCAAAGGGTATTGTGCGCCGCATGCTTCAAGAAGTTGGATTTCACGTTGAGCGCTTACAAGGTCCTCCAGGAGGGAAACGCGAAGTGCTCAGAGCAACGAAAGTGGACAGTTTACACTAATTTCATGCATTTCTGCTGCTGAAAACGCTCAGATTTTAGGAAAATATTGATTTTTTTACCACAAAACGAACCTCAATCCGTGTAAAATCGAATTTTTGGCACGCAATTTGCAATATATACGTAAAGCAAATCAAAATTAATCATCAAACATTAAAATTAAATACGACAATTATGAAAAAAGGACAAATTGGAATCACCACCGAGAATATCTTTCCGGTGATTAAAAAGTTTTTGTATAGCGACCACGAGATTTTCCTCCGTGAAGTTGTAGCGAATGCTGTTGACGCTACTCAAAAGTTGAAGACACTCAGCACACGTGGCGAGGTCAGCGGCGAACTTGGCGATTTAACCATCCAAGTTAAATTAGACGCGGAACAGAAGACGCTTACCATCAGTGACCATGGTATCGGCATGACGGCCGACGAGATTGAAAAGTATATCAACCAAATTGCATTTTCTGGTGCTACCGACTTTCTCGAACGCTACAAGGACGATGCCAATGCCATCATCGGACACTTTGGGCTTGGTTTCTATTCCACCTTCATGGTGAGCGAACGTGTAGATATCGTCACACGTAGTCATCAAGAAGGTGCGCAGGCGGTGAAGTGGACCTGTGACGGTTCCCCCGAATTTGAAATTACAGCGATTGAAAAGGCCGAACGCGGTACGGACATCGTGCTCCATATTGCAGAAGATTGTCAGGAATTCCTTGAAGAAGCAACCATCAGTCGCCTCCTCACCAAGTATTGCCGCTTCTTGGCTGTGCCCGTAGCATTTGGATTTAAGAAGGAATGGAAGGATGGTAAGCAAGTTGAAACCGAGGAACTCAACATTGTCAACGACACCACACCTCTTTGGACAAAGACACCCTCATCGCTTCAAGACGAAGACTATAAGAAGTTCTATTCTGACCTTTACCCCATGGCAGATGAACCTCTCTTCTGGATTCACCTCAACGTGGATTATCCCTTCAACCTTACGGGGGTGCTTTACTTCCCCAAGATTAAGCAAAACATCGACCTCCAGCGCAACAAGATTCAGTTGTATTGCAACCAAGTGTTTGTAACCGATCAGGTGGACAACGTGGTACCCGAATTCCTCACGCTCCTCCATGGGGTCATCGACTCGCCCGACATTCCCTTGAACGTGAGTCGTAGTTACCTCCAAAGTGATGCTAACGTTAAGAAGATTTCTACCTACATTACAAAAAAGGTAGCAGACCGCTTGGCATCACTCTTCAAGAACAATCGCGAAGACTTCGAACAGAAGTGGGCAGACCTCAGCCTCTTCATTCACTACGGTATGCTCTCACAACCCGACTTCTACGAAAAGGCACAGAAGTTTGCACTCTTCACGGATGTTGACGGTAAGCACTACACCTACGAAGAATACAAGGAACACATCAAGGAAAACCAAACCGACAAGGAAGGCAACCTCATTTACCTCTATGCTAGCAACACCGAACTCCAATATGCGCATATTGAAGCAGCACGCGCAAAGGGTTATAACGTGCTCTTAATGGATGGACAGTTAGATGCTCCTATGGTGTCGATGTTAGAACAGAAGTTTGAAAAGTCACGCATCGTACGTGTTGACGGTGATGTCATCACGCGATTGATTCAAAAAGAAGATACTACCACCGAAGCATTGACTCCCGCCCAAGCGTCAAAACTCGCTACAGCCTTTGAGGTGACGCTTCCCAAGATGGAAAAGACCGAACTCCGTGTGCAAACCGAAAATCTCGGTGCTGACGATGCGCCCATCGTTGTAACGCAGAGTGAATACATGCGTCGCATGAAGGAGATGGCACAATTCCAGGGCGGCATGAGTTTCTATGGCGAAATGCCCGACATGTACAACGTTGTGCTCAACTCCGACCATGCTCTTGTACGCGGTGTACTCAACGAACTTGATGCCAACACAGCAGCATCACTTCAACCTATTGAAAACGAACTTCGCGGTCTGAATGCACGTCTCCAAGTGTTGCAACAAGAACAAAACGCCAAGAAAGCTGATGAAATCACGGAAGCTGAACGCAACGACCTTGAGGAATGTCGCGCTGCAATCGCACAAGAAGAGGCAAAGAAGAAAGACGCCATCGCTGCCTTTGCGCAACAAAATCAGGTTATTCCTCAACTCATCGACCTCGCGTTGCTTCAAAGCGGACTCCTCAAGGGAGCAGAACTCAACCGCTTTATCAAGCGCTCTATTGATTTAATGAAGTAAGCGTTTCCAAACGATACTTTTTTGATAAGAATATTGCTGTCTGATTTCCGGACAGCAATATTTTCTTTAAAAGACGATGCCCAGTCCCTACCCGCTCTGTTTAACGATGTGAACGTCATGCTACAAGGGCGACAAAACCGTTGAGAAACCATTTTGAAAACGTATAAGGGGAAAACAGTTGTCTGGATGCCAGATTTTTCACAAATTCGTTCCCGCAAGTTGTCGGCACGCCAGATTTTTCACAAATTCGTTCCCGCAAGTTGTCGGCGCCCCACATGTTTTCCAAATGGCGTCTAGCAAGTTGTCAGTGCTCCACATGTTTTCCAAATGGCGTCCCGCAAGTTGACGGCACTCTTGAATAACAGATTTAACATGATACGCCATATTGAAGGATGCCCAAAGGAAGATTATTGACGTTTAGAATGCTTTCAATACGGGATTAGAACGAGATTAGAATAGTAAATAAAGAGGATTAAAAAATTATGCTTGCATACACATACGTTGATAAAGGAAGGTTTGCTTTGGTGGAGAAACCGAAGCCTGTCTTGATTGAACCAACCGATGCCATTGTTCGCGTAACGATGAGCAGCATCTGCTCCAGCGACCTGCATATCAAGCACGGAAGTGTACCTCGTGCCGTTCCGGGCATTACCGTGGGGCACGAAATGGTGGGGATTGTTGAAGAGGTTGGCGCAGAAGTTACCCATGTAAAGCCAGGAGACAGAGTGACCGTAAACGTAGAGACCTTCTGCGGAGAGTGCTTCTTCTGCAAGAATGGTTATGTAAACATTTGCACCGCCCCAAATGGCGGTTGG
>CALCHM010000013.1 GCA_937901345.1 uncultured Prevotella sp.
GAACGTACCAATAACCTTGTGTCTCTGCCCCGGTGTTGTGGGCTTAAATTTACGTACTGCCATTGTTCTTATTAAATATTGCTATAGAAGTCAATTGTTTCGCCCTCCTTAAGAGTTACGAGAGCCTTCTTGAAAGCATTTGTACGACCTTGAATCAAGCCTGCCTTAGTGTAGCGTGACTTATTCTTACCAGCGTAGATCATAGTGTTTACTGATACTACGTTTACACCGTACAAAGCTTCTACTTCTGCCTTAATCTGAAGCTTGTTAGCTTCGGGGCGCACGATGAAGCCAAACTGATTCTGCTTCTCCGTGATTCCTGTCATCTTTTCAGTGACGAGGGGCTTTACGATATATGCCATAATCTATTTAGCCTCAAAATTACTTTGTTAAACCTGCTTCGATATTTGCAAGCGCGCTTTCAGTAATTACCAATACACCTGCGTTAAGTACGCCGTATGTGTTGATATCTGAAGCAACTGCAACCTGAGTCTTCTGAAGGTTACGTGCTGACAAATATACGTTTTTATTGATTTCTGAAGTAACCAAAAGCACCTTTTTTTCAGATACCTTAAGATTATTCATCAATTCTACGAATGCCTTAGTCTTGGGAGCTTCGAAAGTGAAGTCTTCAACCACTACGATTGCATTTTCCTGAGCCTTGTAAGAGAGAGCGCTACGACGAGCGAGCTGCTTAACCTTCTTATTGAGCTTGAAATCATAGTTACGGGGCTTAGGACCAAACACGCGAGCACCACCTACGAGCAAGGGTGAGTTGATATCACCACGGCGAGCACCGCCACCGCCCTTCTGACGACCGAGCTTACGAGTAGAACCGCTGAGTTCACTTCTTTCCTTTGACTTAGCTGTACCCTGGCGCTGAGCAGCGAGGTACTGCTTCACGTCGAGATAGATGACGTGATCGTTGGGAGTGATACCAAATACTGAGTCGTTGAGCACAACCTTCTTGCCGGTATCTTCACCCTTAATATTCAATACACTGATTTCCATTACTTTTCAACGATTACGATTGAACCTTTGCAACCCGCAACTGAACCCTTAATGAGAAGGAGATTGTGTTCGGGAATTACCTTTAACACTTGCAAGTTTTGTGTAGTTACGCGATCGCCACCCATCTGGCCGCCCATGCGCATACCCTTGAACACCTTAGCGGGGTATGAACAAGCACCGATAGAACCCGGCTTGCGTGCGCGGTCGTCCTGACCGTGTGTTGACTGACCAACACCACCAAAACCGTGGCGCTTCATAACACCCTGGAAACCCTTACCCTTAGATGTACCTACTACGTTTACGTAAGTAGCATCGTTGAAGAGTTCAACTGTGAGTGTGTCACCCAAGTTAAATTCCTGGTCAAAACCCTTGAACTCGGCCAAGTGACGCTTGGGGGTAACACCTGCCTTCTGGAAGTGGCCCTTAAGAGCAGCAGAAGTATTCTTCTCCTTAGCTTCCTGGAAACCTACCTGAACAGCTGCATAGCCATCCTTTTCGACAGTCTTAATCTGAGTTACCACACAAGGACCTACTTCGATAACAGTGCATGGCACATTCTTGCCCTCGGCACTGAATACGGATGTCATTCCGATTTTCTTTCCTAATAATCCTGGCATTTCAGTTTTACTATTAATAAATGATATGTTTTTGAATTTATTGTTTCGTAGCCCATTTCTGGGGCGAAGTCCTGCGCAACGCAGGGTGATTACTATGTATAAAAAAGCAGGTTTCAAGCGTTTCCTACTTTTTGCGAGTGCAAATTTACGAACCTTTTATATTCACACCAAGAAAATAAGTCGTTTTCTTAACAATTATTTATTTAAACCTATTATTTGCTAAACTAAAATTACAAATTTTCCACTCATCTCTCATTTTTTTGTGATTTTTCGAATCTTTTTTGGATCGATCACTCGTTTTTGTCATCGAAAATTAATCGCAGGCACTATTTTTTTCATTTAAAGAAAAATTTCATTGAATTAATCCATTTTAGGGCAACACCCGATGTCGCAAGGTTCTTTATTTTGGTAACATTGATTTAGTTTTTTTTGCACCAACAACTGTATTGTCCAACACCACGTATGAATTTGATTGTATTTCAATTGGAACATAGGTTTCGTAAATTTTCATTCGAAAAGCCCTTAATATTCACCCTATACATTCCCTATTTCATTCATATTTAATTCGCTTTTTCCTTAGTTTGAATATCTGTTTATAAAAAGTTTCTTAATTTTGCGCAACAACACAAAAACGAGCAAAAGGATAACGTTTGAATTTCATCATCAATTGATTATAACCTGCTCTGATATTTAAAAGGGGTATGTCGTTAGTTAATGAATATGACAAAAAAGGCGGTTTTCTTCTATCTGTTATATAGTGAGTACCGCCTTTTTAATTTGATTCTCTTTTGCTATACAAACACTCCACAGCCATCGAGCAAAATCTTCCACCATTATCTTTTGACGCTTACACCCATAAATTCGATAAATAACCATAGTTCCAGAATAACACCTTTACGGAAACATTAAAAACCGCAAACTTACACCGCAAACTTACACAGAAGACCTATACAGAAGATTTATACCGAAGACTTATACCGCTAAATTTATACCACTACTAAATAATTAAGATGACTTATGACTGACAGACTTTATATCTTCGACACCACCCTTCGCGATGGCGAACAAGTTCCGGGGTGTCAGTTAAACACAGTTGAAAAAATCCAGGTTGCCAAGCAACTTGAGGCGCTAGGTGTGGACGTCATTGAGGCGGGTTTCCCTGTTTCGAGTCCAGGCGATTTCAATAGTGTTATAGAAATTTCCAAGGCAGTAACCTGGCCTACCATTTGCGCTCTGACTCGTGCCGTAGAGAAGGACATTGACATTGCCGCTGAAGCACTTGCTTATGCCAAACGCAAACGCATTCACACAGGTATTGGCACAAGCGATCTTCACATTCAATATAAATTTAACTCCAACCGTGAAGAAATCATTGAGCGAGCTGTCGCGGCGGTAAAATATGCGAAGCGCTATGTTGAAGATGTAGAATTCTATGCCGAAGATGCAGGTCGCACGGATAACGAATACCTTGCACGCGTCATCGAAGCGGTCATCAACGCAGGCGCTACAGTAGTTAACATTCCTGACACTACAGGATATTGCCTACCCCACGAGTACGGACAAAAGATTAAATATCTAGTGGAAAATGTGAGCAACATTGACCGTGCGATTATCTCTACACATTGCCACAATGACCTCGGTATGGCAACAGCGTGCACACTTGAGGGCGTACTCAATGGTGCTCGTCAGGTGGAAGTAACTATTAACGGCATTGGTGAGCGTGCGGGGAACACGAGTGCAGAAGAAATTGCCATGATTCTCAAGTGCCACCATGAGTTACATATCAATACGAACATCAACACGCAGAAGATTTGTGCTACAAGTCGCCTCATCTCATCATTGATGAATATGCCCGTTCAACCCAACAAGGCAATTGTTGGACGAAATGCATTCGCACATTCTTCAGGCATTCACCAAGATGGCATCCTTAAAAATGTTGAAACTTACGAAATCATCAGCCCTAAAGACGTGGGCGTTGATGAAAATTCCATCATCCTCACGGCACGTTCAGGACATGCTGCACTAAAACATCGCTTGGAAATCTTGGGCGTAGAGGTGGATGATGATAAGTTGAACAAGATTTATGAAAACTTCCTAAGTCTTGCCGATAGTAAAAAGGAAGTGACAGACGACGATGTCCTTGTGCTTGCAGGTCAAGAGCGCAATCGTTTGCAGGCCATCAAACTGGATTACCTTCAGGTTACAAGCGGTCAAGGCGTACGCCCTGTTGCCGCCGTCACTATTGATATTGCAGGTGAGAAATTCTCGAGTGCTTCAGATGGTAATGGTCCTGTTGACGCGGCTATCAATGCCATCCGCAACATCATCCGTCGCCAAGTCATCGTAAAGGAATTTACGATTCAAGCCAATAGTCGCGGTTCGAACGACATCGGTAAAGTACACATGCAAGTAGAATACAACGGACATATATATTATGGTTTCGGCGCCAATACGGATATTATCGTGGCAAGTGCGGAAGCTTATGTAGATTGTATTAATAAGTTTAAGAAATAACCATATAGTTAATACAGTTGTTTTGTCACTAGAGACCCTGTAGAAATAATCTCTCCATGAACACCCTTTTTGATAAAATCTGGGATGCCCACATCGTACAGCAAGTTGCTGATGGGCCTACTCAATTATATATAGACCGACTTTACTGCCACGAGGTGACAAGTCCGCAAGCTTTTGACGGACTCCGTGCGCGCGGATTACGCCCTTATCGTCCAGGACAAATATTCTGCATGCCCGATCACAACACCCCAACGCACGATCAAGATAAACCCATTGAAGACCCCATTTCTCGAAAGCAGGTAGATGCATTGACGCGCAATGCAGAGGAATTTGGACTCACTCATTTCGGTATGCTCCACCCCAACAACGGCATTATCCATGTTGTAGGTCCAGAGCAAGGTCTCTCCCTTCCTGGTATGACCATCGTTTGCGGTGACTCTCACACTTCCACTCACGGGGCGGTCGGATCAGTTGCCTTTGGCATTGGAACGTCTGAAGTAGAAATGGTTTTGGCATCACAATGCATTCTGCAAACCAAACCCAAATCCATGCGCATCACGGTAAACGGAAAATTAGGAAAGGGTGTTACGGCTAAAGATCTTGCTCTTTATTTAATGAGTAAATTGACCACTAGTGGCGCTACGGGTTATTTTATAGAATATGCGGGCGAAGCTATAACGTCACTCTCCATGGAGGGGCGTTTAACTCTTTGCAATTTGTCCATAGAAATGGGGGCACGCGGTGGATTTATTGCACCCGACGCCGTAACCTTTGAATATCTAAAAGGACGTCCCTACGCTCCTCAAGGAAAGGCATGGGATGAAGCAGTGGAGCGATGGAAGCAACTTTGTAGCGGACCAGATGCCGTGTTTGACAAAGAAGTGGTTTTCAATGCTGCTGAAATTCAACCCATGATTACCTACGGCACCAACCCTGGCATGGGGATTGGCATCACCGATTGCATCCCCGAACCCCAAAATGTTTCAGAGCAGCGAGCGCTCGACTACATGCATTTCAAAGCCGGAATTTCACTGATTGGACAACGCGTCGACTACGTATTCCTCGGTGCTTGCACCAACGGGCGCATTGAAGACTTCCGCGCCTTTGCCTCCATCGTGAAAGGACGAAAGAAGGCGGAGCATGTCATCGCGTGGCTCGTTCCTGGTAGTTGGAAGGTGGTGGAGCAACTAAAGTCGGAAGGTATCGACAAGGTATTAGAAGCGGCAGGTTTTGCCATCCGCCAACCCGGTTGTTCGGCATGCTTGGGCATGAATGACGATAAAGTTCCCGCGGGCAAATTAGTTGTATCCACAAGTAATCGAAATTTTGAAGGGCGTCAAGGACCTGGTGCACGCACCTGCCTAGCGTCTCCCCTTATGGCCGCCGCAGCTGCTGTCATGGGAGAGATTGTTGATCCCAGAACGCTAATGTCCTAAATCATATACTATGAAACAGAAGTTTGACATTATCCATAGCACCTGTGTGCCACTCCCTTTAGAAAATGTGGATACCGATCAAATCATCCCCGCACGCTTTTTAAAGGCAACGGACAAAGAAGGATTTGGCGAAAACCTCTTCCGCGATTGGCGCTATAATCCTGACGGCACGAAACGTGATTTCGTGCTCAACGACCCCACATATAGCGGTGATATCTTAGTTGCGGGCAAGAACTTTGGTTGTGGTTCCAGTCGTGAACATGCCGCTTGGGCGATTGCGGGATATGGGTTCCGTGTCGTGGTGAGCAGTTTCTTTGCCGACATTCACAAGCAAAACGAACTCAACAACTTCGTGCTCCCCGTGGTAGTGACCGAGGATTTCCTGCGAGAGATCTTTGCCACTATTGCCGAGAATCCAGAGGCAATGCTTACCATTGACGTGCCTAACCAACGCATAACGAACGACACAACTGGGCGCTCCGAGCAATTTGAACTCAACGGGTACAAGAAGTATTGCCTGATGAACGCCTACGATGACATAGACTTCTTGCTTGCTCATCGCGACAAGATTGAGGCATTTGAACATGCCCATCCTTAATTCTCAGTTATCACCGCCTCAACTCCTAAACATTCCTCCTCTCATGAAACTCCATATCGCAATACTCCCCGGCGACGGCATTGGTCCCGAAATCTCCGTACAAGGTGTGGCCGTGCTTGAAGCGATTGCCCAGAAGTTTGGTCACGAACTCACCATGCAAACCGCCTTGGTGGGTGGTGCTGCTATTGATGCTGTAGGCCATCCGTTTCCTGAAGACACCTACCGCATCTGTAAGTCTGCAGATGCTGTTTTGTTCTCCTCCGTGGGCGATTTGAAATTTGACAACGACCCCAATGCGAAAGTACGCCCCGAGCAAGGACTCCTAGCCATGCGCAAGCAATTGGGGCTGTTCGCCAACATCCGCCCCATTGAAACCTTTGACTGCTTGGTACACAAATCACCTTTGCGCAAGGATCTCGTTAGCGGAGCTGACTTTATTTGTATCCGAGAATTAACTGGAGGCATGTATTTTGGGGAAAAGCAGGAAGGCGACGACCTCGCTTATGACACATGCGTTTACACACGTCAAGAGGTTGAACGCATTCTTCACGTGGCTTATGCCTACGCCATGCGTCGCCGCCGTCAGGTCACCGTTGTTGACAAAGCCAATGTTCTAGCCTCATCGCGCTTGTGGCGCAAAGTAGCACAAGAAGTGGCGAAGCAATATCCCGAGGTTACTACGGAATACATGTACGTAGACAATGCCGCCATGCGCATGATTCAGGAACCTACCCACTTTGACGTAATCGTAACGGAAAACACCTTTGGCGACATCTTGACAGACGAAGCATCTTGCATCACGGGGTCTATGGGACTGCTCCCCTCTGCCTCAACGGGCGAAAGCACTCCCGTTTTCGAACCCATTCACGGCAGTTGGCCTCAAGCGAAGGGTAAAAACATCGCCAACCCCTTAGCGCAAATTCTCTCCGTTGCGATGCTGCTCGAGCACTTCGGTCTCCAAGCAGAGGCACAACTTGTGCGCCGCGCCGTTACTGCCAGTCTTGACGCCAATGTACGAACACCCGAAATTCAAGTAGCGGAAGCGCCGCATTACGGCACCAAGGAGGTTGGTGCATGGATTGTAGAGTGGATTAAGAATAACAATTAAAGGAGACGACCAACGATTGAAGAAGCAAGGCGTTTCTCTTCTTTCATTCCTCACGTCTCCCTTCTCATTTTATATTTTTCCTTTCAACATCATGTCCATACTTTTTCCATCTCCCATATTCGGTCCCATTAAGAGTCGCCGCCTTGGCATTTCGTTAGGCATTAACTTGATGCCTGCCGATGGAAAACTCTGTACGTTTGACTGCATCTATTGTGAGTGCGGACTGAATGCCAATTGCCGCACACAAACCAAACGCCCTACGCGTGAGGCGGTAAAGGAAGCACTTGAGGCGCAACTCCAGCAGATGCGCGATAAGGGTGAGGTTCCAAATGTATTGACCTTTGCTGGAAACGGTGAACCCACGGCACACCCCGATTTCGAGGGAATCATTGACGACACCATCGTGCTCCGCGACACCTATTTTCCTGAGGCGAAGGTCAGCGTGTTGAGCAACGCCACGATGCTCCATCGCCCTCAAGTGGTGGCGGCCCTTCGAAAGGTGGATAATAACATCCTGAAACTCGACACCGTCTCCAACGACTACATCCATCGCGTGGATTGCCCCGCTCCGAGTTACGACGTTGCGCGCATCATCGACCAACTCTGCGCCTTCGAGGGGAAACTGATTATTCAGACGCTGTTCATGAAGGGCACGCATAACGGACTTTCGGTAGACAACACAGGCGACGCCTACGTAACTCCATGGTTGGAGGCTTTACAGCGCATACATCCCGAGCAAGTCATGATTTACACCATTGACCGCGCCACACCCGTTGCTGGTTTAGAGAAGGCTACGCCCGACGAACTCAATGCCATTGCGGAGCGCGTAAAATCCATGGGATTCCCTGTTTCAGTCTCGTATTAAAATGAACGTAAGGAGAAAGGCGAGAAACTGTTTGGCACACGTCAGTCATTTCTCCTTTCTCCTTTTTTCTTTCTCTTTTTATCAACAGTCACATGTTTCTCCATTCTCTTGAATCCGCCCTTCTTCAAACGCCCTTAGGACACTTGACCATCGTCGCTCTCTCTGGCGGTGCTGATTCGGTTGCCTTATTATTGGGATTGCTGCAGTTGAAGCAACCCCTTGTGGCAGCGCATTGCAATTTTCAACTGCGTGGAGCAGAGTCGGATGCTGACGAGACCTTCGTGCGACAACTGTGTGAAGAACGAGGCGTGAAACTCTACGTGGAGCGTTTCGACACAACGACTTATGCCCACCAACAGCACATCAGCATTGAAATGGCTGCACGCGAACTGCGCTACGATTATTTTGAGCGTCTTCGTCAAGATCTCGGTGCCGCCACGATTGCCGTGGCTCATCACCGCAACGACAACGTAGAAACCTTATTGCTCAACCTTGTTCGCGGGTCGGGACTGAAGGGACTTTGCGGCATGCGCTCAAGAAATGGTTATGTAGTGCGCCCCTTGCTTGACATGCCCCGCACAGACATTGAGGCGTTTTTGAAAGCGGAAGGTCAAGCGTATCGGACCGACACCACCAATGCCGACACCATTTACCGACGCAACAAGATTCGCCACGAACTCCTACCCCTATTGCGCGAGTTGAACCCTTCGATAGAGAAGACACTTGCCGCTACGATGGCACGCCTGAAGGAGGCGGAGGCAATCGTTGCTCAATGTGCAGGCAAGGGCGATTCAAACAGTCTCTCGCTGGCAGAACTCCAAGCATCTCCTGCTCCTCAAACCCTTGTCTATGACTTTCTGTCGCCTTATGGTTTTACACCTTCACAGTGTCGACAGATTGCCTCTAATTACACACAACGCGTTGGAGCTCTGTATGCATCTGCGAGTCACCTGTGTGTGAGAGACCGTGATGCGCTCTTTGTAGGCATAAAACCACCTACGATATCCTCGTTTGAAATTCCAAAGGATACGCACGAGTGTATCTTACCTAACGGTGCAAGATTAAGGCTAAACTATTGCAAGAGGGAGGCGTTGCTGGAGTTTCCGAAAGCGGCAAACGTTGTTTGTTTAGACCGCAACCGCATGCATTTTCCACTCATGGTGAGGAGTCCGCGCGAAGGCGACCGCTTTGTCCCCTATGGTATGAAGGGTTCGCAATTGCTCTCCGACTATCTCACAAACAAGAAGCGCAACCGCATTGAGAAACTCGCCACCCTCTTGCTGTGCGATGCCGAGGGACCACTATGGGTGATTAACGAACGCCCCGACCAGCGCGCCGCCATCTCAGAGACCACACAAGATGTAGTGATGCTGGAATTCATTAAAGGGTCATGACGCGGGTTCTGCAGTTCCCTACACTCATATTATATATATTATAGCAACATATTGCACCTCAAACATCGTGGCACGTACGCTCTTAGCGGTCGTATCACGATGTTTTCTTGTTAGTGTCTGCTGAGTCATAAAGTGTAGCGACATCTTAACATGGGACCATTATAATATTTTGCCCAACGTATTGCAGCGAGACTAATGCACCTAATCTAAAAAAGATACTCATTCAGATACGTATCCCGCAAGATGTTAAAGTTGAAAAATGCAGAAATCTACCGCACTTCAGGAGGTTAACTTATGTTGCAGTGGGGTTTTGGGATGCATAGACGGATTTGGAATACTGATGGCGCTATGCAGAGTGCAGGGACTGATTTGGAGTGCAAATTGGCGTTATGCCGAGTGCATAGTCAGATTTGGAATGCAGATGGCGCTATGCAGGTCTGCATGAACGGAACAGTTTTAAAAATGGGTCTATGCAGTAGGGACTGAATGGAATAAAGCAGAAAAGGTTGGGCGGCGACACATTTTTCCTCATGAATGAGATGAATTTCCCCTACTTGCAGCAATTACATTAGCAGTTTCTTTTTTTCTGAAGTCAACGAGATGTGGTTGGCGGCGCTGATTCCCATTGACTCAATACGCTCAAAAAAGTTCAGGCACACGAATCACACCACAATGGTGCGCATTCATGTGCCTGAATCATTTTGCAACAAGCAGGTTACCTAAAGAGGAACAGTTCGCCCAACTTGTCGGTCTTCTTACGCAACACCACGCCTGTACCCATCTTCGTGAGTTGCCCCTCGAGGGGATCGAAACTACTCCGATCGTAGAAGATTTGCACGTAGCGCGTAGCGCCTTTGTCTAATCGATATTCAAGGGTGATGTTGTCAATAAAACTTGCAGCATCATTATTGGTGGTGTGACCTGTGCTGACCTTGCCACCGATATTCACCGCAAATCGGTCGTTAAAGAAACGTTTAGAGAACTGGAAGGAATAGTCCGTAGTCTTCGCTCCCTCCTGAGTAGTGCTATTCTCTATACCGAAGTTGATATCGATGGTTTTCAGTGCGCTTCCGGCAATGTTCTGGATTTCACTTTGCAGGAAAGCATTCAAGGCCGAACCTGCTTGCATGCCACCCTTCGCACCCGTACCATCTGCCAGGAATAGTCCCGTTGCCATCAACGACACCGCCACCTTGGAGCGTTGCGCGGGTGTCATGGCCGTGAGTTGGTTTTGGATACCCATATCCTCAGGCGCCTCCACGGTAAACTCCAGTCCCATATTCTCGAGCGTCTTTGAGATGGCAACGCCAACATCGAAGGCCACAGAGCGCTGCTGCTCGTTTTCGGTCACCACGGACTTCATGCGTTCCTTTGCTTGGATGCTGAGGGTGGGATTCATCACGTCACCCGTAAACTCTACGTAACTGCCACGAGTGAGTTTAAACGTTTTGAGCGGAATGATGGGGAGCGTGTATTTCATCGCTCCATCTTCAATGACAAGACGCCCCATGAGGCGCATTTCGCCCTGCTGAGTCATACGGAGGGTTAGGTCTCCCCCACCCTGCACATCTACATAACTCTTGCCATCTTCAGAAAGCGCACAGTAGAAGTTTGCCGCATCGCTGATGCCGAGATTCAACGTGAGATCCATGTTCGTTGCGGGAAGCGATTGCGGGACAACGGTAGTCGTGTCTTCGAAACTCACAAACTCCACAAGTCCCTCCAACTGATCGTCCACCGTAAGCGGAGAGTCCTTCAGCACGTACGACAGATTCGTGCGGTTTAAAACATCTAAATCGCCACGCACCACAATTCGGTTCAGGTCACCACGCACCGTGCAATCAAAGTCCACATACGCTTTACCGTAAACAATGGAATTGAGTTTGCGCTTGGCATTAATGAGTTCAAAATTCTTCGCCTTCATGGCAATATCGAGTCGCATGTTGTCCAAATCGCTCATATCTACCTCACCATTGACGGTCATGGGATTGTTGCCCGAAGAGGTCAACTGGTAACCTTCTAGGAGCAGGCGCGAATCTTGGAAGACGATGGGTTTCTCATCCATCTTGAAGTCGAAACCATAAACTGGAGAGTAGATGTGAGCATCGGCAAAGTAAACCTCACCGTTTACCCGTGGCGCCGTGAGTGTGCCATCAATATGCACCTCACCTTGCACATTTCCCTTCAAGTTGACATCCGTCCCCACCAAGAAACCATTAACCAACGCTAAGGGGAGTCCGTTCAGAAGCGCGTCGCCCTCAAAGAATCCCTCCTCCGTATCTACGTAAGTACCGTTACACTCCATAACATCAGTTCCGTCAACCGAGATAAAGGCACTGGCATAATGTTCACCTTCAGACTTGGGCAAGTAGACGAGGTCTGCCCCAATGTTTCCAAGCGTTGTCCCTTCGTACTCGAGTCCCTGAGTGGTGATGGAACTCATTGCCGAAATGGTTTCACGGTCGTCCGTAATATGCACATCGGCATTGAAGAAGCCTCCCATTCGAGGCATGTAGGGAAGCACGTTGGAGAGTTCCTTTAGATTCAGGTTCTGAATGTTCAGCGTAATGTCGTTGAGCGAATCAGCGCTTTCACTAAAGAGTTGCAACCCCGTACCATCATCGGCCTGCAAGCGCACGTTGGCCTGCAAACTCTTGTCGTTGCCAATAAAGATAAAGTTGTCGGGATTCACCTTAAAAGTGCGGAACGCGATCTTAGGTTGTTGGGGATAAACATGTCCCTGCACCCCCTCGTGTGTCACGTCAGCGCGCAGTCCGACGTCAAAACCCGTTCTCCCCTTTGCGTCCTTAAACTGGAAATCAATGCCGCCGCTCTGCTCTAAGAGATAACTCCTAAATGCCAAAGCAAACTTATTGGGATTGCGGCGCGCAGTATTGAGTATCTGCCCCTGAAGGTTGATGCCCTTGTTATCGTGGGAGAGAATTGCGGTAGCATTGTCCAACTGAAGGTCACCATAACGGAAATTCTTCATCATAAAATCTCCAGAGAGTCCGTTCTGTGGATACGAAGCGAGGTTCACTGCTAAGGTGTCAAGAGTGTATCCCATGGCGCGAAGAATGTTTGTCAGCGGGTTGTCATTCCCCGCATGTAGTGCAAGGTTGACTCCGGGGAGCAACGTGCGCAGCGTGTCATGACTGATGCGAAGACTATCGGCACATGCGCTCAAATAGTCCATCATAGGCGACAATTGAGAGGAGAGCGCTGCAATATGTCCTTTCGCCCCAAAGGTCAGCGTCATATTGCCCGCAGAAAGATGTGAGAGCGTCGTGTCGGGCGAAGCGGCAAAGTCAAAATTGATGTCTTTCATCATCACGCTACGTTCAGGCGTGTCAAAGTGATTGAAGCGCAAACTGCCCTTCGTTTGCAAGGAGTCAAACGTCTCATCGCTATCAAACTCCACATCCACCATTGAACCCACCGCAACGTCGTCTGCTGCACCCGCCAACTGCTGCAATGAGCAACGGTCAAGCAGCGCATTCAGGTTGAAGTGGTAACCCGCAATGAAGTTTCCCTTTAACGCACCTTCACCTTGGAGAGCGGTGTTGTCGGCAGTGAAACAAGCATCCAAATGTTGCTGAGCGATATTTGCAGCCAGCGTCAGGTTATTCAAATCGATGCCAGCCAGACGCAACGAATCTACTTGCGCTCGAATGTCCATCAACGCGTTGGGAACAGTCATGTCATACCGTTCACCTTCTGCCGTAAGGAAACCGCTGAACAAAGAGGCATCCATTGAGGGCAAAAAGGCAAAAAGCGGGAAGGCATTGGCAAGGAACGAGGCGGTGTAGGTTTCTGAAATGACATTCGTAGCCGCAACAAGATCGGCATCGCCTGCTAGCGACTTCATCTTTACCGCGAGTTGGTAGTCGTTGCCCTTAAACGTTGATCGCCCATGCAGCGTTGTTCCCGAGGGAACGTGGAGCGTAGAGTCGGCAATGCCTAGGCGCGACAAGAGGGGTTTCATATTTTGCATTCCCAAATGGAAGGTCATGTCTCCACCCATGGGAGGAATGTCTGTGCGTGAGGTATCTGGTAGCAGATGCAACACATTTCCATCGACATCTAGCGATGCTATGCCTTGAAGCGCGGCGTGCCCCTTGAGGAGTTGCAAATGCTCCAAATTGCCATGTGCCACGAGTTCAAGTTGTAATGGTGCATGTGGCAAGAGGGGGACTGCTGATGAGGCATCCACCAGGTGCATGCTATTTTCAAGATCCTTATTTCCAATAGTTCCGGAAATAGCGACACGCATATCGTCTGTACTTCTGCTTTCCAACACGCTCCAGGGGAGGTGTAAAGATGCCGCCAAGTGGGAATGGAGCGTAGTCAGCGTCCATGCAGGGAGTGAGACTTGCACACTGTCCATATAGACGCTGCCCGAAAGGTTCTGAATGCGCAACCCCGACTGTTCACGAAGTCCTAAACCGCGGAGCCCGCAAAGCAGGGTTCCCGTAGCGTCATAAGACAAACTATCCACAACGACACTCAGACTGTCAGCATGATAGGCGAAAAGGGAGTCACGTTGAAGCGCGGAGGTGGTCAAGAATTGCGTGAAGTGTTGCGGCAAATCTAGCGAAGTGGGATTTCCCAAGGCGAGTGCGGAGTTGCCAATTTCCAAACGTTCAAATTCGTAACGGCCCTGTCCTAAATCAAAGTTTCCCTTCAACAATGCTGTTTCTTGAAGGTTTAAGAACAGGTGTTGGGCATCGTTAGGAAGACTCAAAGCGATGGCAACACGTTCCACGCTTACATGGGGCATACGGAGTTGCCAATTGACTGGAGCTGAAGCGGTGGTGTCGGGAGCAGCAGTATCGCCTAGCGCAATGCTCAAACGGGTATCTGCCAAATGCAAGACTTCCAAAACTACTGATTCCGTACGTAAATCAACTCCATGACTCTTGGCGGTCAGACAACCAAGTGTTCCTCGAACATGCATATCAGGAAGGAACTGCTTTGTATCTACAGTGGCATTTCTCAACGTAAACGCATCTAGATTTACCACACCTGAAAAAAGCGGCAGCAGCGGCACGTCAACGTGTAATTCATCTACAACCAACACGGTATCTTTTTCCTGTAGCGCCACAACACCTCGTACGTCTAAATCAAGCGGGAAAGACAGGCGCACGCGGTCGGCATGAATATCCATGGCCAGAGAAGTTGACAAGCGTTGCGTCACCTCACTCACCACCCAATGCTGCACCGCAGGAACATACAGCAAACCCGCTAGTATCAAAAACAATACTAGCGGCAGCAACAGCACACCGAGCAACGCTTTATGGATAACGCGAAATCGTTTCTTCATATATACAATATATAATATGGAGTATTTTAGACTCGTTTCTTGAAAGAAACTGTCTGCAAAAAATCACTGCAAATATACAACAACAGTGCCCATGCCCAAAACAAGACAACAGATTTGTATTCCTAGCGCACAGATTTAGAATATTTTAGTAGTCAAAGAGGAACAGACGCTCAAATTCCGATGCTTTAGAGACAACATATAAAAACGATTGAATCTATAGCATCCATAAGTTTCTATACCTCCACAAGTTTCTATCGCATCTGTAAATATCTATAGCATACATAGTTTCTATAGCATCTATCAAAAACTATAGCATACAAAAAAACACCCTCAAAGGTCTCCGCCAAAAAGCAGTTTCCTTCAAGGGCATTTTCCACATTATTCACAAAGCGGAAAGGACGGGATTCGAACCCATGATACGCTTTTGACGTATACACGCTTTCCAGGCGTGCCTCTTCAACCACTCGAGCACCTTTCCTTATCGTTTTGCACGTGCAAAGATACAATAAAGAAGCGAAAACGAAGCGTTGCGACCCCGAAAAACTACGTTCAGCATGAGTCGTGCGCTTCATCTTCATCTGGTTGACACCCTTTTTTAAGGTTGCTCAACCGTTCAAGTCCAACGAATTCTCTATTTTTGCAACAGATTGACGAACCATTCGCAATTCGTCACCCCCAACGAAACAAGCAACTTTTAATTTATAAAAATATTTTCATCATGACTCACGAAGATAGAATAGCGCGCGCTGTTGCGCTTTTTAAGAGCGGTTATAACTGTTCGCAAGCTGTTGTCGCAGCTTTTGCTGACCTTTATGGTTTTACTGACGAACAAGCCTTCAAGATGGCGGCATCATTTGGTGGCGGCATCGGACGGATGCGTCAAACTTGTGGTGCGGCATGCGGTCTCTTCTTGCTTGCCGGTCTTGACACTGGCGCCACAGAAGGTAGCGACAATGAGGGGAAGTCATACAATTATAAGGTGGTACAAGAACTTGCCGAAAAGTTCCGACAGGAGAATGGATCGCTCATCTGCTCCGAACTCCTCGGCCTCAGCAAACAAGAACCCACACCACATCAGGCAGAAGTGCGCACTCCCGAATATTACAAGAAGCGTCCATGCGCCATGATGGTGGAAACGGCGGCACGCATATTTGCCGAATATTTAGAAGGTAAAAACGCTTAATCGCCAGCCACTCCAATAGCATGAAGATTCTTTTGCTAGGCGATTACAGTAACGTGCATGCCACACTTGCCGAAGGACTCCGCCAACTGGGACATGAAGTTACCGTGGCGAGTGATGGCGACGAATGGAAAAACTACCCTCGCGACATCGACTTTTACCGCGACTTAAATTGGGGGACGTGGAAAACGCTGCGCTACTTGTGGCATCTCGTTAAGGTATTCCGTAAGTTTCGCGGTTACGACGTCGTGCAACTCATCAACCCCATATTCATCCCCCTCAAGGCGGAACGCATCATGCCCTTCTATAACTTCCTGCGGCGTTTCAACAAACGGGTGTTTCTCGGGGCTTTCGGCATGGACCACTATTGGGTGCAAGCAGGACTTGACTGCACCACCTTCCGCTACTCGGATTTCAACATGGGACTTGAAGTGCGCGAAAGCGACGAAAATGACATCTGGATTCGCGAATGGTTGCGCGGAAAGAAAGGCGAACTCAACCAACGAATTGCAGCGGATTGCGACGGCATCATCGCAGGTCTCTATGAGTATTACGCATCATACGCCCCACACTATGCCGACAAGATGACGTTCATCCCCTTCCCCATCCGTCCAAACAAGGAGGTAAAATTTTCCGAGCAGGTCCCCCAACGTGTGCGCTTCTTCATCGGCATTCAGAAACACCGTTCTGCCTATAAGGGCACAGACATCATGTTGCGCGCATTGGAACGTGTGGCGCAAGAACTGCCTGAAAAATGCGAAATCGTACGCGTAGAGAGCGTACCCTTTGCTGAATATGTCCAACTGATGAACGGCAGCGACGTCATCCTCGACCAACTTTACAGTTACACACCCGCCATGAATGCCCTCGAAGCCATGGCGCGTGGACTCATCGTCGTGGGAGGTGCCGAACCCGAACATTACACCTTGATGAACGAACACAATCTGCAACCCATCATTAACGTGCAACCCCAGGAGGAAAGCGTTTATCAAGCATTAAAGGAACTTGCTCTCCACCCCGAACGCATCCCGCAACTCAAGCGCGACAGCGTCAACTACATCCTAAAACACCACGATTACATCAAGGTGGCGAAGCGCTATCTTGAGGTCTGGAGCAAGTAAACCAACCACCATCCAGTTCCCGTGAGGAGGAAAAGCAAAACACCGCATAAAGACCTGTGTCTGAATGCCAATTTTGCCTTTCCTCCTCACTATTATTTGGTTATCTCAAAATAAATGCTTACTTTTGCACCCTGTTTTAACCAAACCATCGATATGATTCGTTACATCTCCACCTTCATACTCTTTGTTCTCGCCGCAATACCTACGGCTCAGAACGGCATGCTCATACCCTATGCAGAAGGTGGAATGTATGCAGAATACGAGGAACTCGCCAACGTTTCATCCCCTGAGATGGAAGAAGTCAAGCGCATTGCTACGGCAGACAATTTGATCAACACCGCACTTGAATTTCTCGGTGTGAAATATCGTTACGGTCAAAGTAGTCCCAACGGATTTGACTGTTCTGGTTTTACCATGTACGTGTTCAACCAATCCAACATTCCACTCACACGCACCTCCGTATCGCAATTCCACGAGGGCGAAAAGGTTGAACGCATTGAAAACCTGAAGCGCGGCGACTTAGTATTCTTCGGCAGTCGCACCGCCACACGCTCCGTTGGGCATGTCGGCATCGTAACCGAAGTCGATAGCGCTGCTCACAATTTCAAATTCGTGCATGCCAGCAACCGAGGCATTACGGTTAACAACTCAACCGATGCCTATTACAAGGCGCGATACATCGGAGCACGTCGCATCATCTACTAATTTCAGAACATCTGAACATCAAACTGTAAACATTAAAAAATTAACCGCGTAATCACAACCATTACGCACATTTCTCAATAGAAAGGAGGGTCGTTTTATTACAATCATCACGCAAAGTAAGGTCACAGTTTTAATGAACTGCCTGAAAAGCACTTTAGGGTAACAAACACACCATGTTTAAACATGTTCGCCCTAATAAATTAGGCACTTACCCTAAAAATAAGTGTGCGAAATTTGCTAAACAAAAAAATATGAGTAATTTTGCACCCTGCAAAGAGGAACCACCCTGTTCCCATTTGTTTACAGTAGTCAAATTTATAACAACTAAATAACTTAAAACAATGATTGTAGTACCCGTTAAGGAAGGCGAAAACATTGAACGCGCCCTCAAGAAGTTTAAGCGTAAATTCGAAAAGACTGGTGTTGTAAAGGAACTCCGTCGTCGTCAGCAATTTGACAAGCCTTCAGTTATGAAGCGTCTTGCTATGGAACACGCTATTTACGTGCAACAGTTGAAGACTCAGAACGAAGACTAATCCTTCGCACATTGTCAACAAAAACATAAAGTCGTCCGAGGTCACCCCTCAGACGACTTTTTTGTTACGAGAAACGGAGAAAAGATGAAAGACCATGCAGACGGTACATCCACTTGGCAGGTATGAACGCACGTGCATCCACAAATCCACGCAGCATTTTGAGTTGCTATTTTTGTGGATACCCCACGCTGAGTCTGTTTGTGGAAGAATCTTTGGTTCATCGTGATGTTATGAAGTCCCCATAGTTAGAATCCTCTTTCAACTTCCGAGTTCCCACGTTATTATCGCATACACTTTTTACGCGATAGGCATTTCACAACTTTTAAAGTGGCACATCTTGCCATCTCGCAAGAATTCAGTAATTTCGCACGCAAATGTCCGATACCACATCATTTGATAGCGCATGTTAAGATGGTGAAATTCGAACTTCTAAACTCCACTCCATTTTGCGAATCCATAGTCTGCACAATATTCCTCTTTCTCTCATTAGGAAGTGTACCGCGAAAGTAGAAAGTGGTTCTAACCTCGAGTAAGTCATGAGAAGTCTTATCCTCATTCTAATTGTTACGTATTCCCTTTGGTCGTGCTCCACAACGAAATACTTGCCCGAGGGAGAACAACTTTATACGGGTATCTCCAAAATCAGTTTTGGAGAAGTGCCCGTGAAACCTTCGAAACGTCCGCATGCGCAGTCCGACTCGGTGGGAGTGATCACAGCTATCGACAATGCTGTACAGACTGTAGGCAACTTGTTTACGGGTGTAGAAAGTACAGACCGTTTACCTTCAGTAGACTTGGTGCAACCTCAACCATCAGCAGACCAACAAGAAGACAAGAAGCGAGAGAAAACGTTGGCGCAGCATTTTGCTTTGGTTGAAGAGGAGTTGAACGCTGTGTTGAGTTATGCTCCCAACGGTGCGATATTCGGAAGTTCCACGATGCGCTCTCCGCTACAATTCCGCTTGCGCATTTACAATAGTTGTTTCGATTCCCATGGCGGAATTCGTCGTTGGTTGTTTAAACGATTTGCCGCAGAACCCATTCTGGTGAGTTCGGTTAATCCAGAGATGCGTTCGCAAATAGCCTTAAACACCTTGCGCAATTACGGTTATTTTAATGGTCGCGTGAATTACGAAGTTCAAACGGCGAAAAATCCCAAGAAGGCGAAAATCGCTTATCATATTCATCCTGGTGAACCTTACTGTTACGACACCATTCGTTATGAGCGATTCACTCCCGACCTTGACAGTCTTATCCGTCTTGAACCTTGGGAAAGTCCGCTTCAACAAGGAAAATGCTTCAGTGCACAATCGCTTGTTGCCGAACAATCACGTCTGGAGCGCCTTTTTCGTGAAAACGGTTATTACTATTACACGGGCAGCAACATCACTTTTCTTGCAGACACCTTGATGCGCCAGCACCACGTGCAACTGAAGGTTATGCCCAAGGAGGGACTTTCCCCCATGGTGAATAAACCCTACCAAATTGGCAATCTTTATGTTGCCTTACGCCGGAAGACCAGCGAACCCTTAGATAGTATTCTCACGTTGCGCACTACGACAGTACGCTATGGAGGCAAGAAACCCGCTGTGCGTCTAGGCGTTTTGCGCAGATCGATAGCCCATCGTCATGGAGAACGCTACAGTTTGACCAACCAGGAGAATACCTTTGAGAAGTTGGCACAGCTCAACGTGTTCAGCAGTGTAGACGTACGTTACATTCCTCGCGACACTGTTGGACGTGGTGATACGCTCGACATCTATGTTAATGCCATCTTAGACAAACGTTACGACAGTTCGTTTGAGATGAATGCTACACTCAAGAGCAATGACCAAATAGGTCCAGGTTTGGCCTACAGTCTGTCCAAACGCAATGCTTTTGGAGGTGCCGAAAAGATCACGTGGAAGTTGTTTGGTTCCTACGAATGGCAGTTGGGTGGAACATCCGAAACCGATAAATCTTTGATGAACTCGTATGAAATGGGAACACAGTTGGCCATAGAATTGCCGCGATTTGTTGCTCCCTTTATCCATCGTCGCCATTTGCGCTTTCCCGCTGCCACGACCTTTTCCATCAATGGCGATTGGCAGAACCGTGCAAAGTTCTTCCAACGTGCCACGGTAGGGTTGGGCATCACCTATGAATGGCGTAAGTATGGTAATGCGCTGCACGAGTTAAATGCTTTTAGTTTGGACTACAACAAACTCATCTCCACCACAGCAGCATTTGACACCATTCGCAACAATAATCCTGCGCTTTACGTAAGTATGCGCGACCAGTTTGTCCCTTCCGCTTCTTACACCTTTACGTATAACACCGCAGCACATCATCGCAATCCCATTTGGTTGCAACTATCCATTAAGGAAGCAGGGAATTTCACTTCTGCGATTTATGCGCTTGCGGGAAGGTCATTCCGCGAGAAGGATAAGGAATTGTTCAACAATCCCTTTGCGCAATACTTAAAGGTGACCGCAGAATTCCACAATCATATTAAGATCAACAACCGCATGCTGTTTGCCTATCGTTTCTTTGGTGGTGTGGTTTACAGTTATGGCAACAGTTCCACGGCGCCTTATGCCGATCAGTTCTATGTGGGGGGTGCGAACAGTATCCGTGGTTTTACGGTTCGTGCACTCGGTCCTGGTAGTTATCGTGGCACGAATGTGAAGTATGCCTATATGGATCAGACGGGTGACGTGAAGTTAGAAGTGAATGCCGAACTTCGTGCGCGCCTCATGGGCGACCTTCACGGGGCCTTCTTTATCGATGCCGGAAATGTGTGGTTGTTACGTAAGGACGAACTTCGTCCAGGAGCTGAGTTCAGCAAGGCCTCGTTCAACAATGTCGCAGTAGGCACCGGTTTAGGTTTGCGTTATGACCTCGATTTTCTCGTGCTACGCTTTGACGTAGGTATGGCGTTGCATGCTCCTTATGAAACGGGCAAGAAGGGATGGTATAACATTCCCAAATTTGCTGACGGGTTGGCTTATAACTTTGCCATTGGGTATCCTTTTTAGGGAGCATAGTAGTTCTAGAGTCTCTAGATTTTCTAGAATTTCTAGGATCTCTAGGTCTTCTAGGAATATCTGGGGATGATTTATGCTTGCATGACTATTCTATCTTATAATTTTAACGAATAAATGAAAAAGATTTTATCTCTTCTCCTTTGCCTTCTTGCAGGCTTTGGAACAGCGCATGCCGATGAGGGTATGTGGCTTTTAAAACTCATGAAGGAACAGCATCTTGCGGATTCCTTAAAGAAGGCGGGTTTGAAGTTAAAACCTGCGGAATTGTATTCAGAAACAGGTTCGTCACTCCGCGAGTGTATCGGTATTTTCGGTAATGGATGCACGGGTGAAATCGTTTCGGGCGAAGGCCTCGTACTTACCAACAACCACTGCGGATTTAGTTACGTGCATGCCATGAGCACCATGGAACACAACTACCTTCAGGACGGTTATTTCGCCAAGAATCGCAGCGAAGAACTTCCCGTGCCCGATCTCGACTTCACCTTTGTAATTCGTGTGGTAGATGTGACTGCACAGGTCGATTCGGCAGCAGTTGCAAAGCAAGCGGATGTTTACACCGCCCAAAGTCAGAGTTTCTTGATTCCCCTCTCAGAAGAACTCTTTGCGAAGAGCGACCTCAAGGATAAGGCAGGCATGACCGTGCGCATCGTTCCTTACTTCGGAGGCAACCGTTTCTACATGTTCTATGAGCAAGTATTCTCAGATGTACGCCTCGTGGTCAATCCACCCCAGAACATTGCGCAGTTTGGTTTCAATCAGGACAACTGGCTCTGGCGCCGCCAC
>CALCHM010000014.1 GCA_937901345.1 uncultured Prevotella sp.
CAATATCGCAGGATACGACTACAGCTTCAGTGGATTGAAGACCTCGTTCCTCTATTTCTTGCGTGATCAGCTGAAAGAAAATCCCGATTTCATCGAACAGAACAAAGAGGATCTGGCCGCTTCGCTCGAAGCTACGGTTGTCGATATATTGATGAAGAAGTTGCGTCTCGCAGCCAAGGAACTGGGCATCCGTGAGGTTGCTGTGGCGGGTGGCGTGTCGGCAAACACGGGCCTTCGCAATGCTTTCCTCGATCATGCCAAACGCTACAAGTGGAATGTTTACATTCCCAAATTTGGATACACCACCGACAATGCAGCCATGATTGCTATCACGGGGTACTATAAATATCAGGATAAAGACTTTTGTGCAATCGATAAAGCACCTTATTCGCGCGTTTCAATTGGCTGAAACCGATGAAATGGGGTAAAAAAAAAGAAAATCAAGCTAAAAAAGAATTTAGTTGTTGTTTTATTTGGCCATCTCATAAAAAAGTCGTTACTTTGCACGCTGAAATTTGAATGCAGAGCAAAATAAACATCAAAAATAGATAGAAATGTCGAAGATTTGTCAAATTACCGGTAAGAAAGCCATGATTGGCAACAACGTTTCACACTCTAAGCGTCGTACAAAGCGCACATTCGAGGTGAACTTGTTTAGAAAGAAATTCTTCTATGTAGAAGAGAATTGTTGGATTCAGTTGCGCTTGAGCGCCGCTGGTCTTCGTTTGATTAACAAGAAAGGTTTGGACGCTGCTTTGAAGCAAGCTTTCGCTGAGGGTCACTGCACTCCGAACGACATTAAAGTAATTGCGTAAAGGAGAGACTAATTATGGCAAAGAAAGTTAAAGGTAACAGAGTTCAAGTTATCCTCGAGTGCACAGAGCACAAGGAGAGCGGTATGCCGGGTACATCTCGTTATATCACAACTAAGAACAGAAAGAACACTACTGAGAGATTGGAGCTCAAGAAGTACAACCCCATCTTGAAGCGTGTAACAGTTCACAAGGAAATTAAGTAATCACACCCTTAAAATAGTATAAGACTATGGCAAAGAAAGCGGTTGCATCTCTTCAAACAGGTAAGTCAGCTTCTTACTCAAAGGTTATCAAGATGGTTAAGTCTCCGAAGACTGGTGCTTACATCTTCGATGAGCAGATGGTTCCTTCTGAGAAGGTACAGGAGTATCTCAAGAAGTAATTGAACATACAACTCAATAAGCAAGCCCTGCAACACCCGCGTTGCGGGGCTAACTTTTTTGTATGAGCGATGAGCGATAGGCTGTGAGCAGTGAGCGGTGAGCAGTGAGATGTGAGCTATGAGCTATGAGCAGTGAGCGATGGGCGATGAGCAGTGAGCAGTGAGCGTTTACCGATTACGGATTAACGAAGACGAAAACCGCGATGCGTGTCATCCCGAGCGAAGAGAGGGATCTCGCAGTAGGACCTGGAAAAAATTGTAATAAGACCTTAGCATAGTCCCAGCGCGGGATCTCTCACGATGTTCGAGATGACACGAAAGGGATAATAACGAAAACGAAAACTACCATCCGGAGGCCAAGCTCAAGGCTCACAGCTCAAGACAACGAAGTTGTAAACCCTAAACACTAAACCCCTAATTAACAACATGGATAGACGAGATTTCTTAAAGATAGTAGGCATCAGCACCGCAACGGGTGCTGCCACGCTCTATGGCTGCAAACCCAAGCCTCAGACGGCCGCTGTCAGCGGTGAGATGGGACCTGTGCCCACCGATAAGATGACCTACCGCAGCTTCGCCTCGCTGCATGGTGATAAGGTGTCGATACTGGGCTATGGATGCATGCGCTGGCCTACCTTTGCCAACCCCGAAGGGGAGGGAAGCATCATTGACCAAGATGCCGTGAACGAGCTGGTCGACTATGCCATCGCCCATGGAGTGAACTACTTCGACACAGCTCCGGTGTATGTGCAGGGATGGTCAGAGAAGGCTACGGGCATCGCGCTCAAGCGACATCCGAGAGAGAAAATCTACATCGCCACCAAGCTGTCGAACTTCTCGAACCCCTCACGGGAGAACTCCATGGCGATGTATCGCCGCTCGTTTGAGAACCTGCAGGTCGACTACATCGACTACTACCTGCTGCACTCGCTCGGCGGTGGAGGCATGGACAACTTCCGCCGACGCTATGTAGATAACGGTATGATGGACTTCCTGCTCGAGGAGCGCAAGGCGGGCCGCATACGCCACCTGGGATTCTCGTTCCACGGCTCACAAGAGGTGTTCGACGAGCTGCTGGCACTGCACGACCAGTACCACTGGGACTTCGTGCAGATACAGCTCAACTACGTGGACTGGGACGGCTCCAACGCGAAGGGACTCTATGAGTCGCTCGTCAAGGCGGGCATCCCCGGCATCATCATGGAGCCGCTGCTCGGTGGACGTCTGTCGAAGGTGCCCGACCACATCGTGGGCCGACTCAAGCAGCGCTCGCCCGAGAGCAGCGTGGCCTCGTGGGCCTTCCGCTTTGCCGGCACACCGGAGATCATCCTCACCGTGCTCAGCGGCATGACCTACATGGAGCACCTGCAGGACAACCTGCGCACCTACTCGCCCCTGGTGCCGCTCAACGAGGAGGAGAAGGAATTCCTCTACGAGACGGGACGACTGCTCAAGCAGTACCCCACCATTCCGTGCAACGACTGCAAGTACTGCATGCCCTGCCCCTACGGTATCGACATACCGGCCATCCTGCTCCACTACAACAAGTGTGTCAACGAGGGTAACATCCCCGAGGACCAGCAGGACGAGAACTACCGCAAGGCGCGCCGTGCCTTCCTCGTGGGCTACGACCGCAGCGTGCCCAAGCTGCGCCAGGCCAACCACTGCATCGGTTGCAACCAATGCAGCAAGCACTGTCCGCAACGCATCAACATACCGCAACAGCTGCACCGCATAGACCGCTTCGTGGAGGAGCTGAAACAAAACACCTTGTAACGCAAAAGGAGCATGAACGAACTCATAGACATCCTGCACCAAGGGGCCTACTCCTGCGTCATCCGCAAGGGAGGTGTTGTGCGTGAGTTTTCGCGGCGTGGGGTTGTAGATTTGTATGAATTGCTTGTTCGTGATGCAGCGTTTCTTCATGGTAGTGACCTTGCGGATAAGGTTGTGGGTAAGGGGGCTGCAGCATTGATGGTGAAAGGTGGTGTTGCTCGTGTCTATACCGATGTCATCAGTACTCCAGCGTTAGACCTGTTGCGCACGAAAGGGGTGGAAGTGACGTTTCAATCCGAGGTGGCGAATATCCGCAATCGTGCAGGAACAGACCTGTGCCCCGTAGAAAAGCGGTGCTTACCCCTTTCCGACCTCGATGAAATGCAGGCAACCATCCGTGAGTTTTTAGAACAACAACATTTAATTTGAACCGGTAAGCATCTCGTAGCACTAACAACGCTTAATGCCCAACGCGTTTCTCCTATATTTGGGCATTCTCTACGTATTCTAACTGCGTTCTAACATTTTATTTATGAAATATCAACCTCAAGAATCTTTGCTCACGTTGAGCAATCTTCACACCTACCTTTTTGCTGCACTCTTTACGGCAGGTAACGTTGTGCTTCCTCAGTTGTGCCACCTTGTTCCCCAGGGCGGTTTGATTTTTCAACCCATTTACTTGTTTACGGTTGTCGCTGCTTGTCGTTGGGGTTGGAGCGTTGCGCTCCTCACGGCTTTGGTAAGTCCGTTGCTTAACACGTTCCTCTTTGCCATGCCTTCGGTAGCGATGCTTCCCGTTGTGCTCCTTAAGTCGGTAGTGCTAGCGCTAGGTGTAAGTTGGAGCATGGCCGGAAAGGTACGTAACCCCATGATGACAGCCTGCTTGTTTATCGTTGGGGCGCAACTTCTAGGCGGTTTGGCAGAATACGCATTGCTTTCAAGCGCCACTACTTTATGGCTTTGCTTGCCAGGAGTTGCCTTGCAGGTTGCTGTTGCTCGGATGTTGAAGTAAGGTGTCAGAGATCCCTATTTTTTTATCAAACTATCTGTAAAAGCTGCATAGCGCCATTTGTTTTCCAAATCAGGTCTCGCAGGTTTGCAAGGCGCCATACGTTTTCCAAATCCGTTTATGCGCTCTGCATAGCGCCATACGTTTTCCAAATCCGTTCCTGCACTCTGCATAGCGCCATACGTTTTCCTACTCAGTCTATGCAACGCTGCATAGTGCCATACGTTTTCAAAATCCCTCTATGCAACTTTTTTTGGTTCCTGATTTTTTACCAATCACTTCAAACTTGGATTTACAGCGGTATTATTTTTAAATTTATAACCCCATCTCTCAAAACCTATATATTATGTTTGGAATTGGCTTTCAAGAAATTGTCATTATTGCTCTTGTCGTGTTGCTCTTCTTTGGTGGTAAAAAGATCCCCGAACTCATGAAGGGACTCGGTAAAGGCGTTCGCAGTTTTAAGGACGCGATGAATGGCAAAGAGACGGAGGACGACGCAACGAAAAAGTAACGCGAAATCGTGCAGACTGTCCCTCAAACTTTTTGGGAACACCTTGATGCCTTGCGCAGTAGCATCATCAAGATGGCAATAGTCGTAATGGTTTGTGCCATTGCGACCTTCTGCTTTAAGACAGAATTGTTCCGTGTGTTGCTCGCACCGTGTTCCGATGATTTTGTTACGTATCGTCTGCTCGAGCAGTTGGCAGCCTATGTCACTCAGGGAACGGCATCGCCTTTAGCACCCTTGGATGTGCAGTTGATTAATACGGGACTGGCGCAACAATTTATGCTCCATCTGAAGGCGGCATTTGCCGTAGGTCTTATCATCGCCTCGCCCTACATTATATATCTGCTCTTCCACTTCGTTTCTCCCGCGCTTTACAGTCATGAGCGCCGCTTGGGACTGCGCCTGGTGGTGAGCGGTTACGGCATGTTTGTATTAGGTTTACTGCTCACTTATTTCTTAATATTCCCCCTGACCTTCCGTTTTTTAGGAACGTATCAGGTGAGCGACGTAGTGGCGAATACGGTCACCCTTTCATCCTATCTGGAGACGCTCTTGATGCTGAGTTTGTCGATGGGCATCGTGTTTGAAATCCCCGTGCTTTGCCACCTTTTGGCAAGCGTTGGACTCATCCGTGCACAAACGATGCGCAAGTATCGCCGCCACGTAGTAGTCGGGCTGCTCGTTCTCGCAGCCATTATTACCCCAACTGCCGATGCTTTCACGCTGTTGCTCGTGGCCTTCCCCATGTGGTTGTTGTTCGAGGTGAGTATTTGGGTGGTGAGTAAATCTAAATCCTAGGGGCTAGAGGGTCTAGATTTTCAAGATGCGCTTGAGTTTCTAGAGTCTCTAGATTTTATAGTAAAACTCTCTTAACGCAAAAACGTTGCTTCCCGCGTGGGAAGCAACGTTTTTTTGCATTTGTATTAAAGTCCTCTGCCGTGGCAGTTTTTGAACTTCTTTCCGCTTCCGCAAGGACAGGGGTCGTTGCGTCCGGGAAGTTGTTCCTTCACGATGGGCTGAGGTGCACGTTCGCGGGTGTCGCGTTGTGCTGCCTGCTGCATCGCATTATTGGGTGATTGTGCGGGACCGTGAGACTCCTGCAACTGCTGCTTGGGTTGTTCGGGTTCGGGCGCTGCTTCACGTACTTGCTGTGGTGCTTGTACGGGGATTTGTGCGCGCATCAAAGTGGCTACGGTTGCATTGTTGATCTTGTTCACCATATCGTCGAAGAGTTTCACACTCTCGAGTTTGAAGATAAGGAGCGGATCCTTCTGTTCGTAGCTAGCGTTGTGAACAGAGTGTTTGAGTTCGTCGAGCGCGCGGAGGTTTTCCTTCCAAGCGTCATCGATGTTATGGAGGAGAATCGCCTTTTCGAAGTCCTTCACCACTTCCTTACTTTCAGTTTCGTACGCCTTCTGGAGGTTGGTGCGAATGTTGTAAACGAGTTTACCGTCAGTAATGGGGATGAGGATGTTTTCGTAAACATGCGCTTGCTGCTCGTACACCTGCTTGATGACGGGAACTGCAATTTCTGCCAAGCGATCTGTACGACGCTTGAAGTTTGCCATCGCTGCCTCAAATGCCTTTTCGAAAAGGTCTTCTTGCTTCATTGAAGTGTATTCTTCAGCAGTGAAGGGCGCGTCCATCGCCATGATTTCGATGAAACTGTCGCGGCATGCTTCGTAGTCGGCACTCTTTTCAACGATGTAGATACAGCGGTCCCAAATCATGTTGGAAATATCCATACCGATACGTTCACCCATGAGGGCGTGGCGACGCTTTTCGTAGATAACAGAGCGCTGCTTGTTCATCACGTCATCGTATTCAAGGAGGCGCTTACGGATACCGAAGTTGTTTTCTTCCACCTTCTTCTGTGCGCGTTCGATGCTTGAATTTACAATAGACGCTTCAAGCACTTCGCCTTCCTTGAAACCGAGTTTGTCCATCACCTTCGAAATCTTATCACCACCGTTGAGGCGCATGAGTTGGTCTTCCAACGAAACGAAGAAGATAGATGAACCGGGGTCGCCCTGACGTCCTGCACGACCACGGAGCTGGCGGTCAACGCGACGGCTTTCGTGGCGCTCAGTACCGATGATGGCGAGACCACCCGCAGCCTTCACTTCGTCGCTCAACTTGATGTCGGTACCACGACCCGCCATGTTGGTGG
>CALCHM010000015.1 GCA_937901345.1 uncultured Prevotella sp.
GACCGAGTCTGCGAGGTCAAATGCCCAAAGGGCGGAGGGGTCTGTAGTAGAGGGTAAACTTCTATATTATTGCCAAAGCAAATACAGCAAACTTCCGCCATCCCCTAGGTGGGAACAGCGGAAGTTCGTGCATTATACCTATAGTTATGCTTGTAAATTGCGTTTAAAAGTAGGGCGCATTGTTCAGCATAACTTTTTCTGTGCCATCGTCATCGATAAAGATGAGTTTATCCTCGCGTGCCAACCAACCGAGAGCCTCGGCGAGTTCTGTTTCCGAGAGGTTGGAGAGCGTGAGCAGTTCGGCACGCGTGTGCGTGCAATGGCAGTTCAGTAAATTCCAAACAAGACCAGCGTTGTGGCCAATAGAATCTTTCTTCATAATTGTTTAGTTTTTAGGTTAGGGTATTTGTTGTTGTTATCAGAGTGGGGGGACTGCTCGGAATTTTCTGACATCTCAGATTTTTCTGAGCAGTCCGAGTTTTTATTTCACTTCAATCACGAACGTAAATTCGCGGTCGGCATAGGGGATTAAGTACTTGTCGAGAGGCCATGCTCCCCAAGAGTCGATGCAACCGAGTCCCATTTGTCGGTCGGCAATATGCACGACGGTGAAGTTGCGGGGAGTGAGGTCGCCAGAGTGCATGTGCTTTGCTTCCTTCTGCATGCCTCCGTCAAGGTCTTCTGTAAGGAAGTTGAGCGTGCTGCATTCAAGGGGAGCAGTTCCGTAGAAGCGCAAGCCCTTGCCAGCGACGTCCGTCACATTCCAAATACGGATGTCGGTCTTGTTGCCACTTTCCTGCGGACGCACATAACCCCAATATTGGTCGGCAACCTGTTGTTGATAAGCGCCGATGAACTGCGCATCCTTGCGGTCAACGTAGTTTTCAATCGGACCGCGACCGTAATAATTGAGGCAACCGTAATCCTTGGGCATTACCAACTGCATGCCGAAACGAGGAAGTTGAGGTTTATGCTTGGCATCGGGATTCACCTGCAAATGTTGCGTCACGATAAGACGACCTTCGGCTGTAAAGACGTAGTTCATCGTGAGGGTAGCGTCAACCGAACGCATGTCATAAACCGCCTTCACATGATAATCCTTACCTTCGGGCGTTGCGGCAAACTCCTTGAGGTGCATGCGGGGATGTTTCCATGCTGCAAGTCGTTGCTGGATATTTGCCCCGTAGTCATTATCAGTAGGTGCGCGCCAGAAGTCAGGTTTCAAGGAGTAACCGTCTTCAAAGAGCGCCTTGCCGTGGTAATCCAGGTAGTCAATCCAACCCGTTTGCTTGTTGAACGTCACGTCAACTCCCGCAGCCGAGAGTGTGAGGCAGGCCAACTGTTCCTGCTTCGTTACTTCGCCCTTAACGGATGCAGATGAGCGGAGTTCGTCTACCGTGGGGAAGGCGTAGGGTTGCACAATAAACTGCTGGCGCGCAATGTCGTAACCCGTGGGCAAGAGGGGCGATGCCACCTTTTCTTTATATGCCACATTCAACGTGAGTTCACCCTTCGATTCGGGAAGTTGATACCCCTCGAGCGCAACAATAGCACGCTGCTGAGGCGCTACGTTCAAGTCATTCATGCCGCTGGCAATGCGCTTACCGTTTTCAAAGAGTTCCCAAACCATGTAAACATTGCTCAGGTCGGTAAAGAAGTTTTCGTTATAGACTTCCACCTTACCCGCTGTAGTATCCACGAGCGAGGTCCAGATGTTCTGATGGTAATAGCGCACTTCCGCAGCATGAGGATTGGGTTGGCGGTCGGGACGAATAAGTCCGTTGCAATTGAAGTTGTGATCCGTAGCAGGATAACGTCCGAAGTCGCCACCATAGGCAAAGATGTAATTGCCCTGTGCATTCTTCACGCGCAAACCTTGGTCAACAAAGTCCCAGATAAAACCGCCCTGATAGTTGGGATAATGGCGGATGAGTTCCCAATAGTCGGCAAATCCACCCATGGAGTTACCCATGGCGTGAGCATACTCACACTGAATCATGGGGCGATCATGATTCTTCTGACAATAACCATGCACCCAACCCAGATGGGCATACATGGGGCAGTAAATATCCGTAGCGCGCTCGGTTCCGGCACGTTCGTACTGCACGGGGCGCTTGGTGTCGTAGGCTTTAATCCAGTCGTAAACTTTGTCGAAGTTCACGCCGTGACCTGCTTCATTTCCCATGCTCCACGTCACAATTGAGGGATGATTTTTGAACACAAGGACATTATTTTTGTTGCGCTCCATGTGTGTCTGTTCATAGAGGGGCACGCGTGCCAAAGTTGTTTCGCCATAACCCATGCCATGACTCTCAATATTGGCTTCGGCAACGACGTAAAGACCATACTTATCGCAAAGATCGTACCAACGTGGATCATCGGGATAGTGACAGGTGCGCACGGCGTTGATGTTGTGCTCCTTCATGATGCGGATATCCTCAATCATGCGCTCAACGCTCACAAGGTAACCGCCATCGGGATCCATTTCGTGACGGTTGGCACCTTTAATGAGTACGGGTTGACCATTTACAAGGAACTGTCCCCCCTTAATCTCAACATTACGGAACCCCACCTTTTGTTGGATGCACTCAACTGGTTTGCCATCCTTATCGGTAAGCTTCACACTGAGGGTATAGAGATAAGGTGTTTCGGCAGTCCATGCCTTTGCCTTTGGAATGGTGAAATCAAACTGCTGTGTGCCCTTCGCTTGCGCGTGTTCAAAGGCTGCTGCCACAACCTTGCCATCGGCATCGGTGAGTGAAAGACTCACATCCTTTCCCTTTGCATTCGCCAAATCCAGCGCCACGCTAAGCGCACCATTTGTGAAGTTATCGGTCAAGTCAGCCTCAATGCGAATGTCAGCAATCTGACTCTTGGGGCGCGCATAGAGATACACCTCGCGAGCAATACCTGTGAGACGCCAGAAATCCTGATCTTCGAAATAAGAACCGTCACACCAACGCATGACCTGCATGGCGATGAGATTCTTTTCGCCAGGTTTGAGATACTTCGTGAGGTCAAACTCCGCAGCCACCTTGCTGTCTTCGGCATAACCAACTTCCTTGCCATTCACCCAAAGCGTAAGGTTGGAAGTTGCCGAACCGATGTGCATATAAATCTGTTCGCCTTTCCAGTCAGCGGGAATTTCAACCACCTTACGGTAAGAACCCGTATAGTTATTCTTCTCCTCAACGTAGGGCGGATTCTTTTCAAACTGCGTTGCCCAGGCGTAACCAATATTCTTATAAATAGCGTCGCCATATCCGTTGAGTTCGAAAAGACCTGGCACGGGGAAGTTCTCCCAAAGCGAATCGTCGAAATCCGTAGCGAAGAAGTTTTTCGGACGGTCGTAATGGTGGGTCACGAACTTAAATTTCCACATACCTTCCAGAGAAAGGTAGCGCTCGGATTGCGCTTTACAACCCGCAGCCGCCAATTCGGCAGACTCGAAAGCAAAGAAAGGCGAACGAGGTGCCTCGCAATTCACGCGATTCACCAAAGGATTCAACCAAGGTTCCTTTTGGTCTTGCGCCATGCCAACCAAAGGGACAGCGCAAAGAAGAGAGAGGGTGAGTTTCTTTAGCATAAGGGTATTAGGGGGGAATAATGGTTAAGGATTTCACGGCAAAAAGGTGCAGCACGTCGGCGGGAAGTTATTTCAAAACGTTGCGAGGCGCAGCAAGTCGGCGGGAAACCATTTCAAATTTATTGGGAGCAAAATCAATTGGCGACAAGGAATTCCGAGTTTATTTCAAACAAAATCGATTGACGGGAAGGAATTCTCAAGTTTGTTTGGGCAAAACCAATTGGCGGCAAGGAATTCCAAGTTTATGTTGTCCCTTTTCCTACTTCTTCATTTCCACAATAGTTGTCGCGGGAAGTTCGGCATTGCGACGCTCCGTTTCGCGCACCACATTCTCGGCAAGCGCACGGAAAGCCTGTGCCGTCATCGTGTCGGGGTTCACCGAAATGGGTTCTCCTTCATCGCCACTTTCACAGATGCCCTGAACAATGGGAATCTGTCCCAACAAGGGCACGTTCATCTCTTCTGCCAAGCGCTTTACACCTTCCTTTCCGAAGAGATAATACTTGTTCTCAGGGAGTTCGGCAGGGGTAAACCACGCCATGTTTTCGACAAGACCGAGAATAGGAACATTCACCTTTTCATTCTGATACATATCAATGCCCTTGCGCGCATCGGCCAACGCAACTTGTTGCGGCGTCGATACAATCACAGCCCCCGTGATGGCCAAATTTTGAAGGAGCGTCAGATGGATGTCGCTAGTGCCGGGAGGCGTATCAAGAATCATGTAGTCAAGTTCTCCCCACTTTGCATCAGCAATAAGTTGCTTCAAAGCATTGCTTGCCATACCGCCTCGCCAAAGTGTGGCTGTTGTCGGATTGACAAAGAATCCGATAGAGAGCAATTCTACACCATATTTATAGGCAGGAATCACCAGTTGGCGACCTTCAACCATTTCTGCAAAGATATCCACCTGCTCCAACTGGAACATTTTGGGAACAGAAGGTCCAAAGATGTCGGCATCGAGAAGGCCGACCTTATAACCCATTGCGGCGAGCGACACGGCAAGGTTGGCAGCCACGGTACTCTTACCCACACCGCCCTTGCCCGAACTTACGGCAATCACATTCTTAACCTGTGGCAACATCTTCCCAGGTTCGGGGCGTGCCGCCTGAGTGGTCTTTACGCTTACGGCGACATTCACCTCCTTACTCACGTAGGTGTGGATGGCAGCCTCAGCCGCTTTTACTACAGACTTAATAAAAGGGTCGGTGCTCTTTTCAAATATAATGGAGAAGGAGACGTTCATGCCGTCAATGCGGAGATCGTCTTCCAGCATTTCTGCTTCTACGATGTTCTTTCCTGTTCCGGGATAGCGCACATTCAGCAGCGCGTCGGTAATGAGTTTTGGATAGAGTGTCATTTATAAAGTTGAGTTTTTGAGATTATTAGGGAGATGTGTAGAGAGGGGTGTTCAGATGGGAATCGCGGGAGGTTGGGAAGGTTCGTTTGTTTTGCAAAACGTCGCGTCTTCTCACACCGATTCTCTCGTCTACACTGCCGCAAAATTAGTAAATAATCTTGACTGAAGGTAGTGGATTGCTGCTTTTAAGGTAATTTTGCACCGTTAATTAAGACGAATAAGACACACGATGAAAACTTACTCAACGAAACAAATATTTCAGATTGCCTTGCCCATTCTTATTAGCGTCTTGATGGAGCAATTAATAGGTATGACAGACGCTGCCTTTTTGGGGCGCGTGGGCGAAGTGGAATTAGGGGCATCTGCTTTAGGCGGTATTCTTTATATTTCGCTATTTATGCTGGCCGTTGGTTTTGCCACGGGTGCCCAAATCTTAATGGGGCGACGCAATGGCGAAGGTAATTATGCGGCAATTGGCAGCATCTTTTATCATGGCGTAGTGTTCCTATTGTTGCTGGCATTAGTCATCACAGGGTGTACGCTTATGTGGGGCGAAGAACTCATGCGGTTGATGATTCGGTCCGAAGCCGTGGCAGAGGCTGCCACCACTTATTTAAATTGGCGCATTGTGGGTTATGCTGCGGCTGTGGTTTGCACAATGTTTCGTGCCTTTTATGTTGCAACTACGAATACGCGAACATTGACTTACAACTCTATCATTATGGTAGGCGGTAACGTGATTCTGAACTACGCATTGATATTTGGTGAATTCGGCATGCCTCGCATGGGCATTGCAGGTGCCGCTCTTGCATCTTCGCTGGCAAGCGTAATTTCAGCACTCTTCTTTGTGTGCTACACGCTCGCAACTACAGACATTCAAAAGTATGCGTTAAACCACCTGCCACGCCTCAGATTTCGTACTCTCCAAAAGGTCTTGGGCATTGGAGTCTGGACCATGATTCAAAATTTCCTTGCTTTGGCTACGTGGTTTATATTCTTCCTCGGCGTCGAACATCTTGGGGAATCCGAACTCGCTTCGTCCAACGTATTGCGAAACATTTCTGGTTTCTTCTTCATGAGCATGGCGGCTCTTGGTGCTACAGCAAGCACACTTTCAAGCAACTTGTTGGGGCAAAAAGAAAAGGATAGCGTGATGCCACTGATGTGGCGCATCGTTCGCTTATGTTATATGGTTATGGTACCCTTCTGTCTGCTTGTCGCCTTTTTCCCCGAACCCGTCATTCAAGTGTTTACCACTGATGCTGCATTGATAGACATGAGTATTGCTCCCTTACGGATGTTGATATTCTCGTATCTCTTCGGTATTCCCGCACAAATCTTATTACACGTTGTTTCAGGAACAGGGAATACACGAACCGCACTCTGCGCTGAAGTTGTCACCCTTATTGCATACGCTCTTTACCTCATCATCGTTGTGTTTGGTTTCCGAAGTAACTTAACCATCTGCTGGGCGAGCGAAGTGTTGTATTCTGTAGGTCTTCTCCTCTACTGCTGGTGTTACCTCCGTTGGGGAAATTGGAGCGGCAGACAGATTTAAGAGTTGTCAAGATTTTCAATCGCCTTCCTAGAGTCTCTATGGTTCTACAGTTCCTAGAGCCTCTAGATTTTTTATAATTTCTAAAGTTTCTAGAGTCTCTAGAATTCTAGAGTCTCCAGAGTTTCTAACACTTCTAGAGTTTCTAAAAAACTCACTACATGCATCCAGACAAAAAAGAATTAGGGCGCCCCGACGGAGCGCCCTAATTTATTCATGTGTTGTAAGCATTACTTAGCCATGAGTTCGTCGAACTTCTTCACAGCCTTAGCGTAAGCCTTCTGAGCCTTTTCTACAGCCTTCTGAGCCTTCTTCACTTCCTTACCTTCTGCCTTCTTAGCAGCGTCCTTAGCAGCCTTCAAAGCATCGTAAAGTGCCCAAAGGTTAGTAGCCTTAGTTGCTTCGATGTTCTTAGCAGTGTAAGCTTCAGCAGCAGCTTCAGCAGCAGCTTCAGCAGCGGGTTCTGCCATAGCGTGCTTGTAACCCTTAACGTCGTTCCAGTGACCACGAGTAAAGTCGGGGAATGCTACAGCAGCGCAGTTGTTGTCCATTGACAAAGTACCAAGCTCTGCCAAACAGCACCATTCTGCAAGGTCGTATACGTCCATATCGAGTGGAAGACCATTCTGCAGACAGTAAACCATACGTGCATCCATAAAGAAGTCCATACCGCCGTGACCGCCTACTTTCTGTGCCATCTCGCCATACTTAACGATGATTGGGTGACGATACTGCTCGCGAAGTGCAGCCATCTCCTCTGCAGGCATAAAGCCGTGTGAGTTAAGGTTGTCTACTATTGGCTGGTGACCTGCAGCTCTCAACTGAGCAGCGTCAACTGCGATACCCTCAGCAGGATACTTGTTGGCAAAACCACGTGTACCTGTGAGCTGATAGAGACGGTTATATGGCTGTGGGTTCATTACGTTGTGCTGAATTTCAACAACCTTACCGTTTGCTGTACGCATAAGAGTTGTGGTGTGGTCACCATTGCGGTACTCTTCACACTCCTTGCCTGTTGCTGCCTCAACATACTCCTTGCCGTGGAAAGATTCAGTATCCATAGCT